>DUPQ01000073.1 GCA_012838235.1 Clostridiaceae bacterium | reverse complement strand
TGAATAATGCCTGTGTATAGGGATGAAGCGGATCCTTGAATATATCTTTCTTAGATCCTGTCTCCACCAAAGATCCTAAGTACATTACCCCTATCGTATCGGATATATGCTCAACAACCGACAGGTCATGAGAAATAAACAGATATGTCAGTCCGTATTTTTCCTGAAGATCCATAAGAAGATTTATAATCTGTGCCTGAATGGAAACGTCCAGAGCGGAAACCGGCTCGTCACACACCACAAACTGCGGATTGAGTGCTAACGCTCTGGCTATACATATTCTTTGTCTCTGACCGCCGGAAAACTCATGAGGATATCGGTCTTTATGATATGCCTGCAGTCCGCAGGAGTTCATTATCGATGTGATATAATCATCATATTTATCTTCCGGTACCAGTTTATGCTCCCTCACGGCCTCCCCTATTATCTCGCCTACGGGAAGACGGGGTGAAAGACTGGAATAAGGGTCCTGGAATATTATCTGCATCTTGGGACGCAAGGGAATTATTTCTTTCTTGGTTAAGTCAAATATTGCCTGACCGTCAAAATATACTTCACCGTCGGTATGAGGCGTCAGCTTCAGAATGGTACGTCCTACTGTTGTTTTACCGCATCCCGATTCTCCAACCAGCCCCATAGTCTGACCTTTTTTAATATTGAATGAAACTCCGTCAACAGCTTTAACATACCCTTTAACGCGGGAAAATACACCTGCCTTAATCGGGAAATATGTTTTTAAGGCATTGACCTGGAGTAAATATTTTTTATCGGGAGTTATTGGCTCGAATGTCTTTTCCTTCAATCTTTTATTTGCCATTATTCTTTACCTCCTCGTCAACGTACAGATAGCAACTTACATAATGAGTATCGGAAAGTTTAATCTCCTTCGGATAATGACCTGAACATGCCGCAACGCATTTTTCGCATCTGTCTTTGAAATAACAGTAGTCGGGCATGTTTATGGGATTGGGAACTTTACCGGGTATGCTGTACAGTCTGTCCACGTCCTTATTAATAACGGGTTTGCTTTCCATAAGTCCTACGGTATAGGGGTGCTTGGCATTTTTGAATATGTCATCAGCCGTTCCTTTTTCCACCACTTTTCCGGCATACATTACCACAACCAAATCCGCCATCTCGGCAATAACGCCCAAATCATGTGTTATGAGCATTATGCTGCTGTTAATCTTATCCTTTAATGTTCTTAAGAGGTCCAGAATCTGGGCCTGTATGGTAACATCCAATGCGGTTGTGGGCTCGTCGGCTATTATAAGGTCGGGACTGCAAGCCAGAGCCATTGCTATCATAACTCTTTGTCTCATACCGCCCGATAATTCATGAGGATACATTTTATATACGCCTTCAGCGTTGGCTATACCTACAAGATCCAGCAACTCCACCGTTCGTTTGGCAACATCTTCTTTCGACATATCGGGATTATGAAGAGTAATTACCTCATCCACCTGCATGCCTATCCTGAAAACGGGATTTAAGCTTGTCATGGGTTCCTGGAATATCATGGATATCATGTTACCGCGTATTGTCTGCATAAACTCTGTAGGAGCCTTGGCAATATCATATGCAACATCTCCGTTGTTGAACCGGATTTCACCGTCCACAATCTGTCCCTGAGGGCGTTGAACCAGTTGCATTATGGATAAACTGGTAACGGATTTTCCGCATCCCGATTCGCCTACCACACCGACAGTCTTACCTTTGGGAACATCAAATGAAGCCCCGGCAACCGCTTTAACCGTACCGAGATCGGTAAAGAAGTATGTATGTAGATTATCTATCTCCAATACATTGTTCTCATCTCTCATCTTTGTGGTGAACTCTTCTACGGGAACATTCTTTCTGTTCTTCTTTTTCTCCAGTTGGTCGGTAATCTTTCTGTTTCTTCTGGAAATAGCCCGCGATTCCTTTGCGGAAAGGTAGTTTAAGCTCTTTATTTTTTTATCGAATTTTTTACCAAGTTTCATTTTCTCACCTACCTTTTCATCTTAGGATCAAATGCATCCCTAAGACCGTCTCCCACAAAGTTAAATCCTAAAACGGTTATAAGTATCAGCATTCCCGCTGGAATCCATACAAACCAGTAATTCTGCAATACATAGCTGTCGTTAACGGAGTTTACTATATTACCCCAGGAAGCATACGGATACTTGACACCGAGATTCAAAAAGCTCAATGTCGCTTCGGTAAGTATTATTCCGCCCAGGCTCATTGTCGCAAATACTATAAGTTGCGGAATAACATTGGGCACAAGATGCCTGAATATCCTTCTGTAAACAGATAATCCGGTGGCTTCATTGGCTATCATAAACTCCTGTTCTCTCAAGGATAAAATCTGACCTCTGACAACCCTTGCTATACCCGGCCATCCGAAGATGCCTAAAATAATCATTAAAAGATAAATTCGCACACTGGGATCCAGCTTCATGGTATCCAAAGCGGCTCCTAAAATAATATAGATAGGCATGGTGGGTATACAGTTGAATATTTCCACAAGCCTCATAAGTAAGGTATCCACCCAGCCTCCGAAATATCCCGATAAACCGCCTATAATAACTCCTATAATTATTTCTATCAACACAACGACAAATCCTATAGTTAATGATACTCTGCCACCGTACATAAGTCTTACCAGTATATCCATTCCCGAACCGTCGGTTCCCAGCGGATGTTCTTTACTGGGGAAAGCATAAGTATCAATCAGATCGGTCATTTTATCCGTCCTTATAACCCACTGTAAATCATGCCTTTCCACAAGATATTCCACCGTCTCTCCTGAATCATCGGTATACGTGAAAGAGGAAATATTATTGTACATCGCATGTTCCACGGCATTTTTAAAATCAATAGATAAGAAAACATCGGCGGAAATAGGAGTTACGATAAGTTTGGATATATTGGCAAACGGTATCTTTTCCGAACCTGATACTTCATATATCGTACAGGTATCTTCATGATAGTCTATAAAGTAATTCTTATTATTCACTTTAAAGGTATCAACATGTGCCTTTAAAGCCGTTTCCGCTGCATACTTTATCTCAAAATCCGCTCTTGTACCTTCTTCATACATGTCATATATGTTCTTGGTTAACACAACCTGTTCCTGGCCGGTATAAATAACACATTCTCTTTTCGAAAGTTCAAGAAAGTACTCTTTTCCGTCAAATTCGATAGTGCTATTCTTACTGTCAATAGCTTTAAGAACAGCCTTCTTGAAAGCCGTGGAAAACACAAAATCGCTTTCTTGGTTAAAAATGTAATCGCCGAGTATTATATCAATCCTGCCGATTCTTTTTGTTTCGGAAAGTACCACTGCATCGGCAGACAGCTCTTTTATCGCGAATTGCACATCCTTGCCGTCTATTTTAGTGGTAAATATATTCTTTCCGTCCTTCAGCGCCAATGCAAAAGCCGCCTTATTGATGGAGGTAAACTCAAAACCTTCTTTTACTTCTTCATACCAGTTCTGATTTATTGTAGCTGTTGCATGTTGCGAAGAAGTAACTTCTTTTTTATAGAAAATCTTTGTTTCCGGATAGGGATGCAACCAACCTCCCACAAAGGAAAATACAAACATTGCAAGTATTATGATAAGTCCTATTATCGCAAGCCTGTTTCTTACAAACCGCTTTGCTACCAGCATGGTGGGAGAAAGCATCTTGACTCTCTGTTCATCGTCTAAACTGTCCGATTGGCTTATATGTTCATCAATGTTTGAAGAGCGGATTGTAAAATCATCCTCTTTTATGTAATCAATCCTATTTTCGTTTTCCGGTCCGCCGTCATACGGCAAATTATTCCTGCTCATTTTCCGCCCCCCTTCCTAATTGACTCTGACTCTCGGGTCCACTACGGCATACAATATATCGGAGATAAGAGTACCGATAAGCGTAAGTGTCGCTAAGAATACCAGATAAAACATGGAAAAAGGTATATCTCCCACTATCATTGCCTGATATGCCGTGTAACCTATTCCGGGTATTGAAAAGAGTTGTTCCGTTATCATCGCACCGGAAAAAAGTCCCGGCAAGGTTCCGCCGACAATGGTTACGATAGGAATCAGGGTGTTCCTGAAGGCATGTTTATTAATTACCGTTTTTTCCGAAAGACCTTTTGCTCTGGCAGTCCTTATATAATCGGAATTAAGTACTTCCAACATATTTGTTCTTGTATATCTCATCAAAAAGCCTAAGCTTACTATTGTCAAAGTAACTACCGGCAACACAAAATGCGATGCCACATCGAAAAACTGTCCGACAGGTGTCAGCTGATCATAGTACCTGCTCACTTTTCCTACCGGTTCAAACCATCCTAATTTGTAGGCAAAACCGAGTTTTAACAGTGTTGCAAAGAAAAATGTAGGTAAAGAAATACCTATCAGTGCAAATACACTTACGGCATAGTCGGTCTTGCTGTACTGCTTTCTTGCCGCTAAAATCCCCAAAGGTATTGCTATAACCAGTTCCAGTATCAATGATATAAGTCCCAAGAAAAATGAGTCCCAAATAACTTCCTTGAACTTCTGCACCACCGGAACATTAAACTTCCATGAATCCCCGAATTCACCCTTTAACAGTGAATCCTTAAACCATCCGAAAAATCCCTCTATTACTCCGCCGTCCAAATGGTAAATCTTATTAAGCTGATCCAGCCATTCGGTATAACTTTTTCCGCCCGGAAGCGAAGCTCGCTCTCTGGCTATTCCCTCAACATAAGATGTGGGCAGAGCACGTATAATCGTATATGCTATCAGGGATACTAAAAAAAGTATCACTATACTTAATAATATACGTCTAACCAAAAACTTCCACATTAATTTACTCCTTATCAAAACTGTGCCTAAATACGCAGTTTAAAATATTATACACATAAGGAAAGCCCGCCGTCAACAGCGGGCTTTCCTGTGTTGCTAAATATTTACATTATTGTGCTTCATAAACTTCCAGAAGTTCAATGTCATTCATCCAGCCCCAGAATGTTGTGATATCGGGTGTAACCGTATCAATATTAACTCTTTCGGTACTGAATATAACAATGTTCTGTCTCTGATATGAAGGTACTTCTACCGCCCAGTCGATAATGATATCGAGGCATGCTTTGTATACGGACTTTCTGTATGTCTGGTCATCGGACTTACGAGCTTCAACAATCAGATTATCCAATTCGGCATCGGCAATGTGGTAATGGTTGGAATCCGATCCTCCCAAACCTACTATTCCGGAGCTGTGATATACCTGATACATATCAGGATCTATTGTTGAGCCCCATGCAGCTGTCCACAGTTCCTGTGTACCTGCATCCAGTCTTTCCCAGAGAACTGAAGAGTCAGCCAAGTCGTTAACTTCCAAAGTTATTCCTATCTTCTTTAGAGCTTCCGCTGTATTTGTAAGAACCTGGAAGTTAGGATGGTCACCTTGTCCGTCGCCGGGGATCAGTGCTTCATATGTCAGGCTTGCGCCGTCGGGAGCAGCCGTAAACATCTTGGTTGAATCTTTCCATGTGTAACCTGCTGCCTTGAAGTATCCGATAGCTGCATTTAATGCTGCTGCGTATTTAGCCTCTGCATCCATATCCGCCGTGTAGATGGGATTTCCGTCTACATCAACCGAGAATGCAACTTTATAGTCGGCATCGGATTTCTGAGGAGCCGCCCAGGAAGTATTGGAAATAGGATAGTTGATAACCGATGCTGCATCACCATAGTAGCTGTTAACGGCAACATCACGATATACTGCAAGCAAGGTAGCAAAACCTTTTCTCAGGTTCTTGGATGCCGTGGAAGCGGAATCATTACCTACTCTTACCGTATCGGCATTAATTCCGATATATCCGTATCCTAAGTTGTTAACGGAATTTGTCGTAATCTTATCGCCGTCAAGCTGTCCGTTGGAGTTAAGCGAACGAATCTCGTTAAACTTAACTTTGCTGCCGCTCGGATTTGCTACATCAGCTGCACCGGAAGCAACGGAACT
>DUPQ01000072.1 GCA_012838235.1 Clostridiaceae bacterium | reverse complement strand
CGGTCTTCATATACCCGTCAAGCTTACCTGCTATCTCGCTGTAATTCTGGTCAAAGTAATAGAACATGCCTCCGTAGCCTAAAGCTTCCATCTCTTTTTCAAACTCCTCTGTTTTCCCGTTTTCAATTACCACCGAGAAAGAACCGGGTATGCTCGTTCTCTCCTTTTTAACAAACTGTGACTTTCCGTCTACGGATCTTACCGTTTCGGCTATAATGGGTTTAGTATTGAAATCACCTTCAAGTGATTTTGAAGGTACAATAATCATATTGTGAGAAATCAGAAACTCACCCCTGTCCAATGCTCCCTTTCCTCTGTATTCTCCGATAATTTCATACTCTGCTTCGGTTATGAAATCCTGTCCTCTGTATCCCAAAGGAGCAAAGATATCTTCGGTGATATAGTCCGCAGAACTGCCTCTATCGCCTATCGGAATATGTCTGTTAAATACAGAAAAGTCACTTTCATAAACAGAAAGCTTTATCTTATCGCCTACTCTTAAATCATTTGTAACTGCTACATTCCAACTTATTACACAAACTTTAGCACCTTGCTCATATTCATCTTTGCTTATTGCCCTGCCGTTGACTATATATAAATCACCGGTATTAAACGAATACATGCTGTACATATCATCGGTAAGCAGTATTTCCGTAGAATGTTTGGTTATCCTGCAGTTATTTACCAACTCGTTCCACCTTTTATCCCCGGAATCCAATAAGGCTTGCGCACTGGAAGTCAGCTTTTGAAACGGATGCACAGTGTCTTCGTAAGCACGGCTCACCCTGTCACGATCTATTTCCGGTCTCTCTTTCTTCTCTTCTTCCGAGAGGTTATAAAACTCACCGTACTTAACTATCTCCGAGTATCTTCCGCTGTAATCCAGTCGTCCGGAATACATTTTCAGATCATTGTCCCGCCCTGAAAAATATACATGAACTATATACTTTTCTCCCACTTCGAACGGAAACCTCAAGTCGTTTGTAAGATGTAATCCCCTTACGTATATATATTCATTACTTATATTCGGGTCCTTTCTCTCAACAAAATAGGGCAATATATTCAAATCTTCCTTATCTATCTTGAAAATTGCGGCATAATTTGAGCCTCTTGTAAAACCTATACTCTCACACACTCCTGTAATTATTCCATACGGATAAGGATAAAATCTTTCTCTGGTCCCATCACTGGCAAAGCTCGTTATATCCGGACTATATCCCATCAGATATTTTCGCCTGTCGGTATGTTTTGTATATTGTGAGTCCTCTGCGGCTTGCTTTACTTTACCAAGCAACTCGTAATCATATTTAGGCTCCCCGGAAGATGTATATATCTGTTCCATAAACTCCAACTCTCTTACAATACCTATCGTGGTGAATGCATCTTTTGAATATTTTATACTGTCATAAGAATATTTCCACATACCCATACTTATACTCAATGCACTCGCTGAAAGAGCAATAAGCAGTATGAATATAGCGGTCTTTATGGGTGCTCTGTATAGTTTCTTAATGGAGTATTTCATTATTACCTCACTTCTTGTAATGTTCTACTTTTCCAAATCGGATAATACCTTAGCAACAGAGCGAACTACATCATTATTCCAAAATGCTGTTGCAGGATCATCGTAAAACTCGAAAATTAAATAGAGTTTGTTATACCTGTATATTTGAATTCCCGGAGTATCATCGGTTGTGGCGGTAGTATAAATAAAGCCGTTGTTTTCAACTACATTATCTTCTGCAATAGACACTATTGCTTTACGGTCTTTCAGTATAGTTCCTTGATAATATGTAGTTTCCGCCAAAACGCTTTCGCCTTTTTTCCTTATCTCAAACAGAGGGACATCGGACTTGGTATATTTTTGAAATTTGCTTGTAAGATTATCTTTATAAAGTGTATTTAAAGCATTTTTAAGGTTATTGATATAATCTTGTGTATGTTCTTTGGGAATGTAAAAATCATCATTCTCATTGAACAAAACCTTTTTCTTTTCGGTATAATTCTCTTCCACTACTGCTACACAATTCTCAATTATGTCGGTTTTGTCTTCCGGTGATAAATCCGAGTTAAAGAATTCAAACACAATATAGCAGTTTTTGTATTTGTATACCGACACGGTATATTTCTCAGAACCGTAATTATTAAAATAATCATAGCTGAAGGACGAAATGTTTGAGAATATATATCCGCCGTTATCAAAGGTTTTATCCTCTATTATATTTATGCAAATCGAATTGCCTTTTTCCGAAACTATTCCCTGAATTAATCCGGTCATAGACATTATACTTCCGTCAGCACCATGTACAGTGTCATTATCATACCTGCTTTCTATCGGCTTAATCTCCGTACCGCTAAAGGAACGGTATCTAAAGTCCATTACCAATTCATTTTCATAATACTCATTCAGTATGTCAATTAAGATGTTTATATCTGCCATCCAATACTTTATATTCCCTTCGTCTTTTGTCACTGCATCGGCTCCTTCAAAACTGTCGTCAATAACCTCTGTTTCGGAAATTCCGTCAGTGGGACCCGGTTGCATATTATTACAGCCGACCAATATTACAAGTAACAATATAAATAACAAAAACTTTAACTTATTCTTCATCATTTATCCTTTCAAAAAATCATGTATAGTATTAATAGTGCTGTAATTCAGTTCTTTTTCGCATTTTTCGATTTCTTCAATCCTTTCATAAGCCTAAATACATCCTGACCCGACTGGGTGCACTCTATTATTGCGGCAATGAGTATCAATACAACTGCCTGAATGATTGCGCTTAGCCATACTGCTTTTGTAGACTGCATCTTGCTTATATTCATCGCTTTGAATAATTCCGTCGGTGCTGACATTCCTTCAAAACCTGCTGCTATAGTCTTGTCCAAAACATCCCCGTATAATTCCATGCCTGCAATAAGACCTATTGTCGAAGCTATAATAACAATAAGCACTATACCGCTCATTTCACTGAAGAATGCTCTAACTCTGCCCGCACCTAAGGAAAGCATGGTTGCAAGATTCTTTCTGCTGTTTATCATATATATACTTAAAAATACAGCGGCTATACATACCCACGCCAGTACAGATATGAATAATATAAATGAGGCGGTCTTCATATACCCGTCAAGCTTACCTGCTATCTCGCTGTAATTCTGGTCAAAGTAATAGAACATGCCTCCGTAGCCTAAAGCTT
>DUPQ01000071.1 GCA_012838235.1 Clostridiaceae bacterium | reverse complement strand
TCTTTATGATTTGTTCCGTCCATATTCATACAGTTCAGTGTATTAACATTCATTTTAAAAGAAGTATAATATATCTTGTCTTTGTAATAACCTATTTGATGTGCGCCTGTATATGCATTACAGTCTTCCGTGCTATGATTACAGTTTGGTTTGTTGCACAGTTTTACATATTCAGTATTTCCTTTTTCCGAGTAATAGACATACTTTCCGATATTTATGTACATACCGTAGGGAGTTACAAGATATGCTGAAACAGAGAACTCTCCCTGTCTGAAAGCTGTGTAATACTCTTCAGGCTTTGTGTCATCAGAGCTATGAGTTATAGAGTGTGAAGGACGGGTATCAGTGTTATCAGAACCGCTTTCCAAGTGCGAGAACTTAGCACAGGATGCGAGGCATCCTATGACAAGAACTATCAGCAGTAATGTGCTTAATTTTTTAAACATACGCACCGGCTAACCTCCATTGCAGTTTGTAAAACTATTGCTCTGATTTCAAGCAAGGCATATTATCTTTATTCATAATATATAACTGTATATACACTTTAATGTACCATAATGTAGTAAATACCGTTACGGCTGATACTATAGCCACAAACGGCGAGAAAAAGTCATAACTGTTTTTGTAGTTGAGGTGCAGTATATATGCACAGTTGGCAAAGCAGGTCAGTGTCTGCAAAATATGTATATACAGAAATCTTCTGTCATTGGAGAATATAAAGGCGGCAAGTACCAGAAGGATGGAAGGGAAAATATATCGCTCATGCATCTTGGTTGCAAATGTAAACACCACCGTCATAAGCAGTCCCGCTGTGGCAAATGTAAATCCCGGTTTTTTATGCCCTTTTATGAAAGCCGCCGTTGTCAATGCGCACACTCCCACTATTGCGATATAGCCGTAAATTTTGTATGGGAAGAGCAACATTATCTCACTGTCCGGTATCCAGTTGAGTCCCAACAAAGCATACAGGTTATATGCATTAACCGTTGCATACGCATACTGCCCCATGGTACCGAAATACAATCCGAATATCCATAAAGGCTTCTGACCTATCGCAAAGGGCAATATTACAACAACAAATACGCCCAGTCCTATCAAAAGAGAAGTTATAACTTTCTTAAGATTTCTGCTTTTTATATATGCGAAAATCAGTATGGGAGCAAATATGAATGCCTGAGGTTTCAGTAACACCGCAAATATATATGCCACCGTTGCAAAATGCAGTTTGTTATTCATGATATTGTATGCAGTAATTGCGATAAGCAATGTCAGTATGCTGTCAATCTGCCCCCAAGCCGAAGAGTTGAGAATATACATAATATTGAATGCCATGCAGGCCGACAGAATTATTGATGTTTTATCGGAAAATCTTGTCTTAGCTATCTTAAATACAAAATATGCGGATAACATATCAAATATTATGGTGGGAAGTTTGAGCAATATCAGATGTGCCGGCATTGCAAATACTATACCGAACGCTCTTCTTAATGCTTCTATTACCCACAGTACATAAATGTAAAGAGGGGGATAGTCACAGAAAAGTTTGCCGTTATAAAACTCCGACAGCCCTTCGTTGTATGCCTGTTCGCCCCAGTAACTGAAACAACCCATATCGGTAAGGTGCCCGGTTATGGAACCTGCTATAAATATACGGACAACAAATGCTATGAGGTATATGACACCTAATATGAGATAGGTTTTGTTTATCCGTATGGATTTTTTGCCGCCGTCACTCATGCCTTACTCTTTCATACTCGCAAAAAGTTATATGTATACCCGATTGGGTAATCTGTCTGTCCGACTGATGAATCAACTTCCATTCATCCGATTTATCCAGATCGGGAAAATATGTATCGGCATCGAATACACCGTGAACTTTTGTTACAAATGCTTTATCGCAATAGGGCAAAAAAGCCTCATATATGCTCTGTCCGCCTATTATGTATACATCACCGGTATCTATATCGGATATTTTCTCTAAAGCTTGCTTTACGCTGTGCACAACCGTTACATTCTCTCTCTTAAAGCACTTATCTCTTGTAAGTACTATGTTATGCCTGTTCTTCAGAGGTTTTCCGCACTTGAAAGAATCCAGTGTTTTCCTGCCCATGATTACGGTTTTGTTCAAGGTGCTCCTCCTGAAAAAATCCATATCTTCTTTTATCTTCCACTGTATTTTGCCTAAGTTTCCTATTCCGAAGTGCTCATCCACCGCAACAATTATATTCATACGGCAACCTCAATATCTTTTATCTGCTCATTCTTCTGATAGTTTTTCAGTTTAAAGTCCTCCACGGTAAAATCATAGAAATCCGTTATCTCCGGGTTTATCCAAAATGTCGGTGCGGGGTACGACTCTCTTGTTAACAACTCCTCCACCATGGGAATATGTCTGTCATAAATATGCGCATCGGCTATTACATGAACCAGTTCTCCCGCCTTTAAGCCCGAAACCTGAGCCATCATATGCATAAGTACGGCGTACTGTACGACATTCCAGTTGTTTGCAACCAGCACATCATTGGAACGCTGATTCAGTATACCGTTAAGCACATCACCCGACACATTGAAAGTCATACTGTATGCACAGGGATACAGATTCATTTCATGAAGGTCGGCGTGAACATATATATTGGTAATTATCCTTCTGCTTGCTCTGTTATTCTTCAAATCATACAAAACCCTGTCCACCTGGTCAAACATTCCTTCTTTGTATTTATGCTTAACCGACAACTGGTATCCGTATGCCTTACCTATCGAGCCTTCGCTGTCCGCCCAGGCATCCCATATTTTACTGTTCAAATCTTTTATATTATTGGACTTCTTCTGCCATATCCACAGCATTTCATCAATAGCTCCCTTAAACCTTGTGGGACGCAGTGTCAATATGGGAAACTCTTTACTTAAATCATATCTGTTAACGACACAGAATTTCTTTACAGAATGAGCAGGCGTTCCGTCTAACCATCTGGGACGCACATCCAGACCGGTATCCCAAAATCCGTTATCAATTATATCTCTGCACATATTTTTGAATATATCATCGGCTCTGCTCATATTGAACTCCTTTTTCTTTGTTCTTATAGTATTATACAATTAAATTGCGGATAATTAAAATCTGTTTGAATATCTTTCCAATGCCTTGATTGTATACTTTGAGATTAAGCCGGTAAGCACTCCCGCTATCACTGCAAATATCGTAAGGACGGCAATATACCAGAATATGTTCAGATTCTTTAAGATGACCAATGCGGTAAAAAACTGTGCAGCATTATGTATTACTGCTCCTATCACACTCAAACCTATTACGGAAAACTCCACCCTCTTCTGCCTTTTAATCAATGAGCATATTGTTATGGAAGCCATTCCCCCGAAGAAACTGAACAGAAAGGTAACAATATTTCCCCGAAGCAATCCCGCAACCGATACTCTTACGGCCTGTACCGATATGGCATATGCGGGTCCGAACACATAAAGAAGCGTCAAAGGTACCACATTGGCCAAACCTAATTTTACGCCCGGAGCTATTGCGGAAAAAGGTATAAAGCTTTCAGCAACACTCAAGGCTATTGCCAAAGCTGCGAATATTGCGGATATCGTTATCTTCTTTGTTCTGTTCATCTTGTCACACCGTCCACTTCCGAATCCGTTGATATAAGGTAAACAAGAACTTTATTGGGAAGACAGGCTATCTGTTTTTTTGAGCTTGGTGTAAGTTTCCCCATATGCTTACAATCCTTGTTTGCACAATCGGCAAAAGACATATATGCGGTACCGTCTTTAATAGTTACGATATTAGTTATATTACCGTATCGGTCTTTTATTTGTATCTCATTGTCTTTGTGTATGGACTCTCTGTAAATAACCTTTGAATCGTGCTGTATTACAAGAATATCGCTTTTTTTTGAATCATTGAAAAGATGCAGTCCCAAGAATATTAAGAATACGCATATAAGAGTGACTATGAGAATGATGTCCGCCTTTTTCATATGCGTATTTTATCATTAACCGAACCTGTTTGACAGTTCTTTATACATTTCTTCGTCCTTTTTTGACATTCTTACAGGATTGACTATATTTACTTTGATATATAAGTCGCCTCGGGTCTTATCCTTTTTATAGTAGCCTTTTTCCTTTATCCTTATCCTGGCTCCGCCTCTTATCTTTTCGGGTATGGTAACCTTCAGGGTATTGTCCGGCATTTCCACCTGGATTACCGAACCGAAATATGCCTGCCAGGGATATATATCCACCGTTTTTATAAGGTCATCATTTTCCAGTGTCAGGTTGGGTGTGTCCTGAAGCTCTATTTTTATATAAAGGTCTCCTCCCCCCTGTCCCTGTCCTTTCATCTTTATCTTCTGTCCCGACCGTATTCCTTTGGGTATCTTTAAATTAACCTTTTTATCATTAATGGAAACAATCATTTCCCTTTGCGCCAACGCGTCCTCAATAGAAACTTTCATGGAGGCTTCACTGTCAAACTGACGGGATGAGGCTTTGGACTTGCGTCCCGAAGACTGCCCGAATACATCGGCTCCCATACCCAAGTCCCCGAAAAACATATTAAAGAAATCGGAAAAATCATTGGACCGTGAGAAACCCGAACTGCCGCCGTAATTATATGAGTATTGTTGTCCGAATGCCGACGGATCGAAACCTGCGGAAGAAAAGTCATTCATGCCCATGGTGTCATAGCGCTTTCTCTTTTCATCATCGTAAAGCACCTCATACGCCTCATTTATTTCCTTGAACCTCTCCTCGGCTCTTTTGTTGCCGGGATTGTTGTCCGGATGAAATTTCTTCGCCAGTTTCCTGTATGCTTTTTTTATTGTATCCTTGTCGTCTTTCTTATCTACTCCGAGGATTTTATAATAATCTTTATACTCCATATCTTTCCTTTCAGTCTGACTTTCTCTGACCTATGGGTATATTATATATCTATTATACAATCTTTTCAACTGTATTCTATCTGTTCAATACCGCAACTAAACGACATGAGGTAAAGTATGATTTTTTGAACGGAAGAAAATACCATATACTCCATATGGTATTTTATTTATATAAATATGAGGATTTTACAGACTCGCCTGTATCACTAATATGATACGCTGAAGAATCATAACGATAATGTATAAAGCAATGAAAGAAAAATCAAACATCAAAGGTTTTCCTTTGGTCAACCATGATATGAAATTTCTTAAAGGTGCCAGGAAAGGTTCGGTCATCCGTACAAGCACTTCATAGTATTTGCTGAATCGTGCACCGCCGAAATATGATGCTATCACCCTTATAAACACAAGAAATGACAGAGCATATAGCAGATAATATATGACGGTCAGTACGGTCTTGAGCATCTTACCTCTTTAGTTGGCATATAACCGGGATTTGGTGTCGGTTACTTTAGCCGGTTCCTGCTTTTCATCATCGATATGATAGCCGCTAGGAGCTACGACTAATATCTTGTCTGAAAGTTTTCTTATAGCGCCGTTAAGGGTATATACCGTGCCGCTCAAAAAGTCCACTATTCTCTGTGCAAGATCCTTTTCAACCTGTTCAAGATTGACTATTACCGCTCTGTTTGCTTTAAGCGAATCGCAGACTCTCTTTGTCTCTTCGAAACTGCCCGGGTACATTACATTCAAAGTACCTGTGCAACGTTCCATGGGCACTACTTTTTTCGTGGCAATCTGATCCAATGCGTCAATTCTCTCCACAATAGGATTAATCTGAACAGTAGATCTGGTTTTACCATCTCTTGTTACCGGCGCTATAGTTTGTTTTTCTTCTGCTGCCTGTTCGAAACCTAAGAATTCGGTTAGAAACTTGTCAAAAACACTCATGTTTTCCTCCTCTTTTGTGTACAATCAAATAGTCTTTAGTATTTTATGGAATATCCTTAAAAATTGCTGAACCGATGCGTAATATATTGGCGCCCTCCTTAGCGGCCAACATATAATCGTTAGTCATCCCCATTGAAAGATATACCATATGTGTATTGTAAAAGGTATTTTTGCTTATGTCAACATAAATATCATGTAATTTTCCGAATATTTGAGATATTAACTGCTCATCATCGGTCAAAGGAGCCATTGTCATTAGACCTTTTATCAAAACATTGGGGTTATTTTCATTGTGATTTATTAAATCCATAACTGCCGACTCATCCACACCGAACTTGGTTTCCTCGTCAAAAATCTTAACCTGTATCAGTACATTTGTAACAACATTGCTCATTGCCGACCGCTTCTGAATCTCATCAAGCAGTTCTTTACTGTCCACAGAATGTATCAGAGGAGTTTTCCCCACAACATATTTTACTTTGTTTCTCTGAAGGTGACCTATCAGGTGTATTTTTGCTTTACCCTGAAAATATTCATACTTTTTCAAGAACTCCTGCACTCTGTTTTCTCCCAGCTCCACACCCGGAACTTCCAGCGCCAGAGCCGCAGTCTCAGAGGTAACGGTCTTGGACACCGCCACTATCAGAATGTCGTCATTGTTCAGCTGTTTCTTTATTCTGTATATGTTTTCTGCAACATAGTTATGCGAAGTCATTTTCTCACCCTCAGTTAATTATATCACCGTCCGACACTTTGTCCGGTTGAAGAATATAATAGTCATATGCCTTAAAACTGTAATCATCATCGGCATCCTGTACTATGGCATATATACCGTCCGAGTATAAAACATCAATCTTTACAAATTTCACCGATATGCCTTTTACCAGTGCAATCTCTGTCTGTTGGAAAGAGGAGTATTTATAATTCTTTATTGCACTTACCGGCACTTTAAGACCGGAATACTCTTTAATAACCAGCAAACCGTCGAATCTGCCCAATGAAACGAGAGAAGAAAGCATATTGTCGGTTTCGAAAAATACTACAGTCTCCCCATCGGAACTGTTTCCCGTTATCACTTTCGTCACTTGCACTTCAAAATCCAGCCCGCCGGTATTTATGCGTATTTTCAATCCTTTTTTGTCCTTTATCCTTGCGGCATCGGAAGAGGAAAGTATTGTCGCTATGTGGAATTTTCTTGAAGTGGCAACTTTTATCACGGTGTTACCTGTATAATCCCGCTCACATGATATACTGCCTTTTATATCTTCGGGATACATTCCGTACATGGCATCATATGTATGATTGTGCTGTCCGTTGTACATATTGTAAGTCACATATCCGGAATTGACACAAGCTATGTCGGTAGCATCGCTTGCCATTGCCTGTCGTAACTCTTTCTGCCTGCTTTTAAGGGCATTTATCTGCAACTGTCTTGTATTGTTTCCGCTCATAAGGTCGGTTTTGTATTCATACAAAGAGTCAATATTATTCTTCCTCTCCACGGCATCAGCCATTGCGTTTTCATTCAGAAGAGCCGATAGCGACAGAAAATTGTCTTTAATCTGTATATCTATAAGTTCGATATCCTTTGAAAGAATACCGGTATTAATCTGATACAGTTGTTGAATATCCGTAATACGGGCATTGATATCGCATAACTCTTCGTATAAAGGATTTTTCACATTAGCAAGCACCCCTATTTTATGGTTAACACCCGCTCTGCTGCCTTCTTCGGCTATTTTTATTAAAGAATGATCGGAGACAGTATCATATGAATCGAAGTCATATAAGACCAGTCCGGAGATATTTATCTGATCCGTAAGTCTTCCTTCGTAAGCCAGATCTTTTTTAACAATAGATGAGTAATAGCGGATTGCCATACGGCTTATCAATATTGCAAACAGCACAAAAGCTATGATTATCAATATCTTAATAACCGCACCCGTGTTCTTGCCTGATTGCTTTTTTTCCCGTTCTTTCTTCATCGGATATCAATCATACCCTTTTTAATCATAATATCACATGCCTTAAGTACACCCAGTTTCACCTGAGTATAGGTAAGACCTCCCTGCATATATGCTACATAGGGATCTCTCATAGGTGCATCGGCGGAAAACTCTATGGAAGCGCCCTGCACGAATGTTCCCGCCGCCATTACAACCTTGTCGTCATATCCCGGCATTTCCCACGGGCAGGGGGTTACATGCGAATCTATCGGTGAACCGGCCTGTACTCCCCGGCAAAACTGTAAAAGCTGTTCGCTTTTGTCAAACAGTACCAGCTGTATTATATCTTCCCTCAATTCATCATATTTCGGATAACTTTTAAATCCCAGTTTTTCAAATAGCAATGCCGTGAAGACGGCACCTTTCAGACTCTCCTTAACGGTATAAGGAGCCATATACAGACCTTGAAACATAAGCCTTTTATTGCTTGTCGCTCCTACTTCCTTTAACAGACCGGGAGCATACAGCCTTGCAGATGCGTTATCTATACACTCTTTTGTACCGACTATATATCCCCCGCTTTTACACAATCCCCCTCCGGGATTTTTTATGAGCGACCCTGCCGCCATGTCCATTCCCCATTGGGTAGGCTCCTGCTCCTTAACAAACTCTCCGTAGCAGTTATCAACAAACATAATAATATTTTTATTATATCCTTTAACCACTGTGCTGAGTGTTTCAAACTGCTCTTTATCTACGGGAGGTTTGATGCTGTAACCTCTGGATCGTTGCACAAATACCATTTTTGTCTTTTTGCTCAAGCTTGCAGCCACGGCGGAATAATCAATTTTATTATCCTTCGTATCAATTATCTTATGGGTAACACCGTATTCCGCAAGACTTCCTCTGGCTTCGGTTATACCCACTGTACTTCTTAAAGTATCATACGGCAACCCGTTGGCAAAAATTATTTCATCGCCCGGACGAACATTGGACGCCATTGCAAGCGATATGGCGGCGGTACCCGAAGCAATGCTTTCCCGTACAAGGGCATCTTCGGTACGGAATATATCGGCATATACTTCATCCAGAAGTTCCCTGCCTCTGTCGGAATAGCCGTAACCTGTTGTTTCGGCAAAATATGCATCACTTACCCTGTTTCTCTGAAAAGCAGCCGTTACCTTAACCTGATTTGTTTCGGCGGTATCCTCCAGTCTCTTAAACTGTGCATCGCATTGTTGCTGTACGATATCGGCCAGCTTGATAAGTCTGTTATCTATGTCGAAATTTTCAATCATCGTAATATCCCTTTGATGCATTTTATAGCGTCGGTTATTTTAATAACAGCCTGCCCCGATAAGGGAGTAAACTGATAGGAAAACTGTTCCTGATTTATCTCAAACCGTAAACTGTAGTCGCACACGGCATCGGTAATGCTGTGGAAAGGCAACACGGTTTTTCCTTCGGGATATGTGTAGATAAGTTCAACCTTAGTAATTTTAAGATAACTGTCCGTATACTCTTTAAGTACCTTTCCGTAGCTGTCCTTTACGGTAAGCGAACCGGGAAATTCCATTACAAAATCATCGGAAGCTACTTCCTTTTCCAGGTGCGTGTTTTGCCATGCTCTCCATTCGGGCATATCACCAAATGATACGTCATCTTCCGTTTGTGCATTCAGCAGTCCGTATTTATCAACCACCGCGGTGTTATCGCATTCATCGCAGTACAAAAACATACCTTTACTCTTCATGGAATAATCGGTAAGACATTTAGGGCATTTATGTAATATGGCATGCATTCCTTCGGCCATGGAACGGCTTTTAAATTCCACCTTTTTTTCCCGCTGCCAATCATATTCATTGTAATAAAGAGCTTCTCTTATTCTTAAATCAATCTGTTCTACCGACATGGTGCTCACCTGTTCTTTTGTCAGCAGCACATATGCCTTATGTTCTATTCCGCCTCTTCTGAAACCTCCCGAACATCCCCTGTACCATCTCGGCAACGAAATGGAAGCTCCGCAAAGATATGAAACCACCACATTGGAACCGGTTGTTTTTATGAGTTTGGCGGCACTGTTATTAAACGGAAGCATGGAACCGTCAATTGTTCTTGCTCCTTCGGGGAATAATCCTATCGCCCTGTTTTCTTTAAGTATATTTAAAGCTATCTTCGTGGACCGTATATCGCTCATACCCTGACGCTTGGGTATGGCTCCCAGATATGTAAGTATCTTTTTCAATGCGGGATATTCGAAATATGATTGCGAAGTAAGATAATGCACCCATCTTTTTGTTACATACGCACCCATTACAAAAGGGTCTATTGCGGATAAATGGTTACCAATAAGTATGGTAGCTCCTTCAAGTGAATCAATATCATCGGATTTCTCTGAACGAAGATTCAATACCGCCCGGAATCCGGCGCGAACAATACCTCTGACTATCGCTTTAAATACTCTTCCCGGTTCATGTATGTAATAGGTGTCTGTTTTTTTCAATCTTACTCCCTCATCTTTTGCAAAGTGTATTCTATCATTTACCCGGCATGTTATCAATATATCGGCCTTCAGGCAATAAAGGTTTTTAGTTTCACAGGATTTTTTGTAATCACAACAAAACCTCCATATAACGAAGAACTTTCGGCTTCACGCGAAGCTGTTTAGCATATTGCATCAGTTTATGTATATTCCTGTCTTTAGATGTGGCATATCTTTTCATTGCTTCACCTACGATCTGAATATCGCTGCCACTACCACGCAGAATGTCGCACAATGTCCGTTCCAAATCGTATACTCGAATCGGATTACCTGACAAAGACTCAATCTCAATTATTCCCGATTGATAGTTTTTAGGTATAACACGCTTTACTATTATGTTCTCTTTATGCAAGGACGGAGCGTTATACCCCTTTGGAAAAGTCATAGTATATTTTGCAGGTGTGCGGTCCGAATAGCCAAGCAGATACAAAGCTGTATCATGCGAATAAATACCGCGTCCGTATTTGCATTGCAGAAGATATAAATCATCTTCCCATGCATTGCTTTTTACATAAATACCACGTCCGTATCGGTATATTTCTCCGCTCTCTACAAGATTCTGCAATACACTACGATGCAGTCCTGCTTCCGAGACTTGGGATGCGGTAATTATTCCGTTTTCCAATGTATTCAGCAGTTTATCAATCTTCTCCTTTTTGCCCATACTAATCACCTCACTATGACAACAACACATTAAATTATAGCAATATAATGTGTGATTGTACACTGCTCCGGTCACGGGTGTTTAGATTATATCATATTAGATTTCTATGTATTGCAACTTGCTGCAACTTAACTTTTATATTTTTTCTTCCACAAAACTCCTGCCTTTCGGGATTTTCAGCATTATTTTGTAATTATAAAGGACATTTTAACAACATATCGTATCTTACCGTATCATATTGCAACTTACTGCAACTTAATTTAAGCCCAAAAAGGTATATATTTCATATATCTTGGAGCTGTACTTTCATCAACCGCCTTAATAAGATTAGCTTCTAAAGTATCTTTTATGATTCTCGATGCCTTGTATTTATCTTTATCGCTGATATAGAAAATTGCGACCGGTTCAATACACTAAAGCATTCTAAAAGTAATCCTTATGCTAGCAATGTTTTCTGCGGTTCTTAGCAGTAACGTTGCTATCCAAATAAGCATAAATTATTAACACTTTTGTTGAAATGCGTCACTATTTGGCTAATAATGCAGGAATTTTTGAAAACTTTAATCTCAATTACCCTATCTATAGCCGATATGTTATAATTCAGAAAAGCCTCTTTAAAGGCGGTAAGAGTATCGTTATTAAGTAAAACGGATTGGAGATTACATATCATGCGCTATACCTTATGCTTGTTCGATCTTGACGGCACATTGACAGATCCGAAGATTGGAATAACTAAATCATTTCAATATGCACTTTCGTATTTCGGTATTCATGAAGAGCTTGATAACCTTACAAATTTTATCGGTCCTCCGTTGCGGGAATCCTTCAAAAACAGTTACGGATTTTCCGATACCGATACAGAAAAAGCCGTAGCAAAATATCGGGAATATTTTACGGCAACAGGTCTCTATGAAAATGCCGTCTACCCTAAAATCCCTGAAACATTGGAAAAGTTAAAGAATAACGGGTGTATACTTGCCGTTGCTACGAGCAAAGTTACCGTTTATGCAAAGAAGATATTAAAGCACTTCAATCTTGACGGATATTTTGCTTTGGTCAGCGGTGATGAAATGGACGGTAGTTTAACAAAAAACGGAAAACATGCTCTTATTAATATTGCTTTGGACAGACTTGACCCTGAACGCACTTTGTCGGTTGTTATGATTGGCGACCGTAAAGACGATATAATCGGTGCAAACAATGCGGGAATCGACAGTATCGGCGTATTATGGGGATATGGCACAGTTGAGGAACTTGAAACGGCCAATGCTACAAAGATTGTCCATACCCCGGACGAATTGTACTCTCTGATTATTGAAGAATACCGGTAAATGCAAAATTCTCAGCAGTAAAACCAAACGACCCGTACTGTCATGTATGACTTTGTAAGTTTCTTTACCTTGCTATACCTCTTTAATTAAAATACAATTATACCGATGAATAAAAATAAGCATGACATATATATAGAGTTGGAAGTACAGCCTTACTCTCACGGAAGAAGACTTTCTTCTTTTTTGCGAAAAGAAATGGGAATATCAAGTAATTGTATACGCCGTGCCAAAACATTTAACAACATATTTGTTGACGGACAAAGCGAGCATACCGACTACATTCTTTCTTCCGGTCAGACAGTGGGAATAACCGTTCCCGATAAAAGCACTAAATCCGTAATACTTCCCGCAGATATGAATCTCAATATACTCTATGATGACGATTATCTTATAGCGGTGGATAAGCCGTACGGAGTACTGTGCCATCCTATTATGGATATTGATGAGGATACCGTTGCAAACGGATTAAAACATATATATCCGAATATGGGCATTCATCCTGTAAGCAGACTGGACAGAGATACTACAGGGGTGGTGCTTTTTGCAAAGAATTCCGTCGTGCATCATAAAATGTCAATCACAGATATTGATAAAAGGTATATAGGTATGGTTATAGGGATTCCGCCTTTAGATGAAACAACTATAGATATGCCCATTGCAAGGGTGCCCGACACACCGATGGAGCGACATTTCAGTCCGACAGGAAAGCAATCGGTAACCCATTATGAGGTATTGTATAAAGGGTATAATGCAAGCATATTATCTTTTCGCTTAGAAACCGGAAGAACCCACCAGATACGGGTGCATTGTAAAGAAAGCGGTTTTCCCATAATTCATGATACCTTATACGGTTATCAGTGCGAATACGACAGATATATATCCAGACAGGCTTTGCACTCTTGCTCGGTATCGTTTATTCATCCTTTCACAAATGAATATATTACAATAACTTCTCCCCTTCCCGAAGATATGGCAGGTTTGGAAAAGGCAATAAAGGAGAAATCACTTGTTAATGATTAATGTAGGTGATATGCTTTGAAATAATGGAGTATTTAAAACTAAAAGGCATTGTTTGCAAGATAACCGAATACAAAGAGGCGGATAAAATATTAACCCTTCTTACCTATGAAAAAGGAAAGGTGCAGGTTATAGCCAAAGGAGTCAAGAAAAAAGGTGCGGCACTGTCACATGCGGCAAGGCTTTTTTATTGCGGCGAGTTTGAATGTGTATGCAAGAACAATATGCCTATACTCACCGGAGCGGCAATGATACAGGACTTCTTCGGTCTTACAAACAACATTGAAACACTGTATTACGCTTCACACTTTCTGGATGTCTGTTCCTGTTTCATACAGGCGGAACAGCCTTCGGGGGATATAATGTCGCTTCTTCTGAACAGCCTTTATCTGTTGATGAAGAGCAACAGCGACCCTTTGCTTTTAACCTGTATACTGCACTTTCGCATGTCGGCAATTGAAGGTGCTGCACCTGTTACCGATTTCTGTGTGGAATGTAACAAACCGTTAGATGACAATTGCACTTTGGGCTTTTCTTTGGAACAGGACGGTGTGACATGTTGCAAAAACGGAAAGGGTATATCAGGTGCCGTTTATCAGGCAATAAATCACATCTGCACGGCCGATTCGTCAAAGATATTCTTTTTAAGCATACCTAAAACCGATTTGCCCGTTCTGTATGAACTATCCTGTAAGTATATAGAGAAAATAGCCGGAAGGCATTTTGAAATATTGGACAGAATTGAGGAACTATAGGTTTACTTCTTTTCTAAAATTTATATCCTAATTTATTTAACATCCTGCTGTCGTTTCGCCAGTCACTCTTTACTTTAATCCACAGTTTTAAATTTACTTTGCAGTCAAAGGAATACTCCATGGATTTTCTGGCTTGCGTTGCTATCTTCTTCAGCATAGCCCCGCCTTTTCCTATTATTATCCCCTTATGAGTTTCTTTTTCACAGTAAATGATTGCATCGATATCATACAGCTGCATATCCGGTCTTTGCCGGAAGTTTTCCACTTCCACGGCCACACCGTGAGGTACCTCTTCCGACAGAAAATACAGCATTTTTTCTCTTATCATTTCTTCCGCCATTTCTCTCATGGTCTGATCGGTTATCTGATCCTTGTCATAATACATAGGTCCTTCGGGAAGGTTGTCTATTATGAGGGTTTTGAGAGACTTGATATTAAATCCGTCTTTTGCACTTATTGCTATAACTTCATCAAAAGCGGCTTTTTCGGTATAAAGAGCAATAATACTGACGGCAGTTTGTTGGTCAATAGTATCGCATTTGTTCAGAACAAATATTTTAGGTATATTCTTCACTTCGGACAAAAGTTGTAATATGTGAACATCCTCCTTAGGTATCTTTTCGTCCTTTTGCAAAGCGGTAATGAAAATAATCACATCGGTTTCTTCAAATGCCGATTTGGTAGCATTAACCATATACTCTCCCAATCGCGTCTTGGGCTCATGAATTCCCGGAGTATCGCAAAAAACCATCTGACAGAAATCGTCGGTATATATGGCTTTGATATTTTTTCTTGTTGTCTGGGGTTTGGGTGTAACAATGCTTATCTTTTCTTCGGTAAGAGCATTTATGAGGGTGGATTTACCTACATTAGGTCTTCCTATAACGGTAACGAATCCTGATTTGAAACCCATACTACTCCTCTTTTTTCCACGCCTTAATGTCAAAAGCATTGGGTAACAGTTCTTTTAACGTGTACCTCTTCCATTCAAGGTTATTGCCGCTTACGAAAACAGGAGCATCTTCCTGCATGAATTCGCTCATTACCTGACGGCATATCCCGCACGGATATGCATAGTCAAACACATCTCCGGTTATGGCTATAGCGGTGACCGATTGCTCTTTTTCGCTTATTGCCTTTACAATAGCCGTTCGCTCGGCACATATGGATGCTCCGTAAGACGAGTTTTCAATATTGGCACCCGAATAAATCTTCCCGCTTGATGCCAGAACCGCAGCCCCTATCTTTATATCCGAATAGGGTGAATAGGCATTTTTAACAGCTTCTTTTGCTTTTTGTTTTAATTCTTCATATTTATCTTTCATAGTTTAACTCTTTCAGAACCTCTTCCTGAATTGCAAGCATTACTTCTTCCGACCGTTTATCTTCATGGTCGTAGCCCAAAAGATGCAACAGTCCGTGACTTGCAAGAAACACACACTCCCGTAACGGACTGTGGTTATAGCTTTCCGCCTGTGAATATATCTTACTTGTTGCTATTAAAATATCTCCTAAGAACAATTCGTTATTCTCGTAATCAATGTCGCATTTGTTATAAATAATAGTACCTTCTTTACAGTTGAGTGCGGGAAAAGACAATACATCGGTAGTCTTATCCATATTCCTGTATGTCTTATTTACCTCAAGCATATATTCATCGTCCACAAACTCCAGGTAAAAAGATACTGTTATGTCTTTATCATCTGTTTCATGTCTTGCCAGTATACTTTCCGATACTTCTTTTACCGGCCGGGAAAACAGGGCCGTTACTTCATCCGGTCCTTCTATATCAATCCTCGTCTTCATCCCGGTCATCCTCCTTACGGTCCAAGCCCATGCTTTTTACAGCATCATCCGACTGCTGATTGGGATATTTTATTCTCTTATGAAAATATCCGGTAAACACTTTCATGAAGGCAAACAGTATTTCATCCAGCTCTTTTAATGTAAGATCGCATTGGTCAAACTGTCCGTCATCCCTCTTTGTTTTGGCCACTCTTCTTATGGTCTTTTCAATTTCGATAATATTGGTGTTTTCCATAGATCTTATGGTGGCTTCACAGGCATCTGCAAGCATGACACATGCCGATTCCTTGGTTCTGGGTTTGGGTCCGGAATATCTGAAATCTTCCTCTATAACCGGTTCATCCGAAGCATTCTTGGCTTTATGATAGAAATACTCCACCAATGTCGTTCCGTGATGCTCCACTATGATATCCCTTATGGAGGGCGGAAGCTTTGCCTGTTTTGCCAAATCCGCTCCCTCTGTGGTATGACCGGTTATAATTGTGGCCGACAGTTGCGGTGTTATCGTATTATGAGGATTACCTGTCTTGGAAGATTGATTTTCTCCGAAAAATGCGGGTCTGTTCAGCTTGCCTATGTCATGATAATATGCTCCGACTCTGGCTAAAAGACCGTTGGCACCTATCGCTTCGGCCGCTTCCTCGGCAAGGTTACCCACCATCAGCGAATGATGATATGTCCCGGGAGCTTCCATCATAAGTCTCTTCAACAGAGGTTTTGTGGGAGATGCCAGTTCCATAAGTTTGAAAGGAGTGACAATGTTAAAGAATACTTCAAATACCGGCAACAGTCCGAGGCATAAAAGTGAAGAAACCACCGATGCGACAAACAGAGCTATAATCTCGGGATAGGGAATACTTATCGTTACATCGGAAGTTATAAGTTTGTATGACATGTATAGAGCGACATTTATCACACCTAATGCTATTCCGGAAATAGCCAGTCTTATTCTTGCGGAAGTCTTTCTTACAAAATATATGGTGGCAATGGAGCCTATTAGAAGAATTGCCAGATATATAAGGTCTCCTCCCACAATGTAGCAATAGAATATCGCCATAGGACCGGAAAAGATAAATGAAATGTTGTCGGATACAAGGATGGAAAGCATCATGGGCAACAGAAAATACGGGATATACATATAGTATTCATGAGGTATATACAGAGCGGGTATATATACCATAAAGAACAATATGACCATTATGAATATGGACTTGGGATTAAGTCTCACGGTCTGTCCGTATATCTTTACCGATGCGAAAGAAGCTAAAAGACACAGCAAAAACAGCACGGTAGCCCCTATATACATATACATCTCATCGGATGCGGCAATCATACCTCTTTCGTAAAGCGCCAATATATCCTCGTTCTCCAGTTTTTCACCTTTCTGGTATAAAACCGCCCCTTCCATGATTAATACCGGTGAGTTGGTTATAACATCGTCATATACTCTTTGCCGTTCCTTTTCCGTCGCACCGGTATCTATTCTGCTGTTAATCTGTATCAGATAGGATTTAAGAACATTTGTAAGCTCTTTTAAATTATTGTCGGTAACCGATTGATTTACCGCAACTTCAAATTCTTCCTGATGTTGTGCAAGATTTTCGTAAAATATGTATTTATCCATAAATACGGAGAATTGCGCACGGATTACCGTTTTGTAACTGTCATAGGAAGTGCTGTTAACATCCTGCAGTATGGCCTTTGCCAGATTGTGCGAGATATTTATGCTTGACGGCAACATACCTGTATACTGTTTTACCAGACCGTCAATTTCCGCATTGTATTGCTGCGAAGTGAGAAACAGTTGCTCAGTCTTTTCGCGATAGCGGTTGGTTACATCAAAGAAAGTGAATATATTTTCATATAACGCCACTTGTGACGAATTTATCCTGACGGCAATGGGTTCTACCGAGTCTTTGGCTTTGTTGGCTTTTGCTATTGTGGCTTCCTTGTCGTAGTAGTCATGTGAAGCTACAATATCGGTTGTGGCTATGTTATGTCTGTCTATCAGATGTCCCGCATCGGACACCTTTTGCAATATACCCAATAACGCAACCATTATCGCCAACAGAAGAATTACAACGCTGTACAGTTTTGTCTTAAATAAATCTCTTTTTGCAGCTTTGGTTTTGTTCATTTGCGCTCACCTTTTTTACTCTCGGCACGTTCGTATGCATTTATTATCTTTTGCACCAACTCATGTCTTACTACATCTTTAAAAGTAAGATTGACTATGCCGATATCTTCTATGTTTTTAAGTATTTGTACGGCAGTGATAAGTCCCGATTTTTTGTCTCTCGGAAGGTCAATCTGAGTTATGTCTCCGTTTATAACCATCTTGGAACCGAAACCCATTCTGGTTAAAAACATCTTCAT
Organism: Clostridiaceae bacterium; assembly: GCA_012838235.1. GTDB lineage: Bacteria > Bacillota > Clostridia > DUPQ01 > DUPQ01 > DUPQ01. The sequence continues at coordinate 104,090 of DUPQ01000071.1, read as the reverse complement.
CTGTTCCTGTGTGGTATTCTGGGCTTCATCCAGAATGATGAATGCATCATCCAATGTACGACCTCTCATATATGCCAACGGTATTATCTCAATTAGCCCTTTTTCTTTGTTTCTTGCAACATTGTCCGGCCCCATCAGTTCAAACAGGGCATCGTACAACGGTCGTAAATAGGGATCTATTTTAGACTGTAAATCACCGGGCAAAAATCCCAGTTTCTCACCCGCTTCCACAGCAGGTCTTGTAAGAATAATTCTTTTTACCGCTTTTGCTCTAAAAGCCGTTACCGCACAGGCTACGGCCAAAAATGTTTTACCGGTTCCTGCAGGACCTATACCGAAGGTTATACCGTTTTTTCTTATGGTATCGGTATATTTTTTCTGTCCTAATGTTTTGGCTTTAATAGGTGCTCCCGAAGCATTGAGACATATATAGCCGGTAGGCAGTTGGTATATCTCGTCTTTCCCGTTTTTCACAAGGTCGGCAAGATATACTATATTCTGCTTGTTTATATCTTCCCCCGACTGAGCCATTTCAATCAGCATGTTTATAAGTTTTTCGGTAGCGTTTACCTCTTCGGCTTCCCCTTTCAGTTTCACTTCGCTTCCGCGCACAATTACAGAGACATTCATCATATTTTCGATAATGTTCAGATTGCTATCGGAACTGCCGAATACACTCATCATATCACTTAAGTTTTCAAAATATATAAGTCTTTCCATTAACTCCCGCGTATCAATTAACTTAAACCTTAATCGGTCTGTCACCAAATTATATCATTTATATTGACAACAAATCAAACCGTACCTAATCCAGCCTGTTTTTCAACTTTGAATGCAGCTGATGCATCGCATAAACAGTGCTTGTAGACAGATGATGCTCTATCTTGGTAGTTTCCGCTTCTGCGGTCTCTTCATCCACCATTAAGATGTCTTTCAGAAATTTCACGATTATGAGGTGCTTTCCGGTTGCGGCTTTTACGGCTTCAATGCCCGCATCGGTAAGAAATATCGGTCCGTATTTTACCTGTGCACAGTAACCCAACTTGGACAATTTCATTACTGCATTATTTGCGGATGCTTTTCTGACTTTCATCTTATCCGCAAGATCGGTCAGTCTCACACCTTTATTGGTATAGGAAAGTTCGTGTATACATCGTAAATAGTTTTCCATGGATTCCGTCAATCCGCTCATAGTAACACCGCCCTGATATCAGAATTTATTGATTAACATGATTCTACCAAATCTGCCACTTATTAGCAACTTTTAAGTTGCACTTGTTATTTCCTGCTTTATTTATCCTACCTTTATTTACTTAATCTATATAGTTAACGATAACCTCATTAATAGTTGAGTGTAAACACTTCTTTTAGTTCTTTCAATGTCTTTGCGGCAACCGACCTGGCATACTCGCTTCCGGTTTTGAGCAGTTTCATAACCTCCTCGGGATTCTCTTCATATTCTTTTCTGCGTTGTCTTATAGGCTCCAGTGTGTTTTGTAGTATATTATTTAAGCGTTTCTTCAGTTTAACATCTCCCAATCCGCCTCTTTTATAGTGTTCTTTCAATTCCTTCAACTCTTCCTGCTCAGGGTCAAAAGCATCAAGATATTTAAAAACGGTATTTATCTCTACATTTCCCGGGTCTTCCACGCGAATATGATTAGGGTCGGTATACATGCTCATTACCTTCGCGCTTATAACATCAGGCTCATCATTTAAAAATATAGCATTATTCATGGACTTTCCCATTTTACTTAAACCGTCGGTACCGGGTAAACGTAATACTTTGGAAAGTAAAGGCTTGCACTCTCTCAAAACAGCGGTATTAAAATGATTATTAATATGTCTTACCACTTCATTTGTCTGCTCCAGCATAGGCAATTGGTCATCGCCGACCGGTACTAAATTGGCTTTGAATGCGGTAATATCGGCAACCTGACTGATAGGATAATTCAGAAACCCGACCGGAACATTATATCCGAAACCTTTCTGTTGCATTTCATCCTTTACCGTGGGATTCCTTTTCAATCGGGCTAATGTAACAAAGTTCATATAAAATACCGTAAATTCGGCAAGTTCCGGTACCAATGATTGTATAAAAAAAGTGTTTAATTCCGGCTTAAGTCCTACTGCAAGATAATCAAATGCAACCTCATATACATTTTCACTTACTTTTTTCGGATTGTGTGCATTATCGGTAAGCGCCTGTGTATCTGCTATCATTATAAAAGGTTTATCATATTCTTCCTGTATTTCCACTCTTTTTTTAAGCGAACCTACATAATGTCCTATGTGCAAAGGTCCGGTTGGACGATCTCCAGTTAAAACTATATCTTTCATAAAGTGCTCCTTTCCTCTCTTTGTGTATGCTACACAAATACATTTTGGGCAAACTAGTACGCTTATATCACTAATCTATCGCAGGGTTCTGCGTCAGATATTCGTTTATAAACGGGTCCAAATTGCCGTCCATAACCGACTGCACATCTCCGGTCTCATAATCGGTTCTGTGGTCTTTTACCATGGTATACGGACAGAACACATAAGACCGTATCTGGCTTCCCCAACCTATATCCATCTGATTTCCCTTCAGGTCCTCAATCTTTTCCTTATGTTCTCTTTCCTTTATTTCCATAAGTTTGGACATAAGCATCTTCATGGCTTTATCCCTATTCTGATGCTGGCTCCTTTCCGACTGACAGGCTACAACAACATTGGTGGGAAGATGGGTTATCCTTACCGCCGAATCGGTTTTGTTGACATGTTGTCCGCCCTTTCCCGAGGAACGGAATGTATCAACGGACAAATCTTCCGCCTTTATCTTTACCTCTATCTCATCGGAAATCTCCGGTATAACTTCACAGGATGCAAAGGAAGTATGTCTTCTTCCCGCCGAATCGAAAGGAGATATTCTGACCAGTCTGTGCACACCCGATTCGCCTTTTAAGTAGCCGTAAGCATATTCGCCTTCCACAAAAACCGATACCGATTTTATGCCCGCTCCGTCGCCGTCAAGATAATCGGTAACGGTGGCTTTAAACCCTTTTTGCTCGAAATATCTTGTATACATTCTAAACAGCATCTCCGCCCAGTCACAGGCTTCGGTCCCGCCGGCTCCCGCATGTAATGTCAGATATGCGTTATTCTTATCATTGGTACCGTTAAGCAGAGAGTACATGCGTATTTCGGTATATGTATCGTTTAATTGCTCCATAGCTTCAATAAGCTCATTGCTCAATTCCTCATCTTCGGGATGCTCGTCAATGAACTCAAGCAATATAAAGCAGTCATCCAGTTTGGTTTGCAGATCGGCTGCCTTTGCCGCACGGTCTTTCAGCACCTTGATTCTTTGAAGCACTTTTTGTGAGTTCTCGTTATCCTGCCAGAAATCTTCTTTTATAGTCTCTTTCTCAAGAGCTGCTATCTCTTCTCTTGTGCTGTCGGAATCCAGGCTCAATATGAGCTTATCCGATTGCTCCTTTATTTCCTCCAATTGATTTCTTATGTCATTAATATCAATCATTAAAGTGTGTTTACAAACCTTTCCATTCGTTTTAGGGCTTCTTTTATATTCTCCAACGAACTGGCATATGTCGCACGGAAATAGCCCTCTCCGGCTGAGGAAAATGCCGTTCCCGGAACTGCCAGTACCTTATGTTCCATAAGTAATCTGTCGCAGAACCTCTCGGATGTCAGTCCGGTCTTTTTGATGTTGGGGAATACATAAAAGGCACCTTCCGGTAAAAAACAATCAATACCTATTTCAATAAGTCCGTTGTATATGTATCTTCTTCTTGCATCATATTGTTTTCTCATTCTTTCCACATCGGCTTCACACTGTTCCAGAGCATCTATTGCGGCATACTGTACAAATGACGGAGCACACATTATAGCATACTGATGTATTTTGAGCATCTCGGCGACTATATCTTTGTGTGCGCATACATATCCCAGTCTCCAGCCTGTCATGGAATATGATTTGGAAAATCCGTTTACATATATTACTTTGTCGTGCATGTTTTCCAACTCGGCAAAGGAGAAATGCTTTGTTCCGTATGTGAGGTCGGCATATATCTCGTCGGATATGACAACTATATCTTTTGTCGACAGATAATCGGCTATGGGCCTCAACTCTTCCTTTGTCATGATGGCACCGGTCGGATTGTTGGGGTATGCAAGAATGAGTGCTTTGGTTTTTTTCGTTACACACTCCTTTAACTGCTCCACTGTCAGCTTAAAACGGTTTTCTTCTTTTAACTGTAACGGTACCGCCGTTGCTCCGGCAAAGTTTACACATCCTTTATATGCCACAAAACACGGCTCCGGGATAATAACTTCATCACCCGGTCCCGCTATGCTCCTTATGGCTATATCTATGGCTTCCGATGCTCCCACCGTAATTATTATCTGGTTTAAGGGATTGTAATCCAGATTATACTTTTTTCTCAGCATATTACATACGGCTTGCCTAAGTTCTAATAACCCCGTATTGGATGTGTAATGAGTTCTGCCCTTTTCCAATGAATATATGGCGGATTCTCTGATCTGCCACGGCGTGACAAAGTCCGGCTCCCCCACTCCTAAAGATATGACATCACTCAATCCGCTAAGCATATCGAAATATTTTCTTATACCGGAAGGAGGAGTGTTTCTCACCTCTTCCCTTATAAATTCTCCGGGTTTCTTCACAGAACTATAGCCTCTCTTCTGTCTTTTTCCTCTTCTTCGAATATAAGGTCGTTTTCCTTATACTTCTTAAGCACGAAATGCGTGGATGTAGCGGTCACTCCCTGTATGGCGGAAAGCTTCTGAGCCACAAACAATGCCACTTCTTTTAAATCGGACCCTTCCACAACCGCCGCTATATCAAAAGCTCCGCTCATGAGGTAACATGTTTTCACCTGCTCATAGCTGTATATTCTTTTTGCTATTTCTTCAAATCCGTAGTCTCGCTCCGGAGTTACCTTTATCTCGATAAAAGCCACAACTATATTATCCCGTGCTTTTTCCCAGTTAATAACGGCGGAATAACCTGCAATTACCTTGTCCCGCTCATACTGCTTTATTACTTTTTCCACTTCTTCAACGCTTTTACCCGTCATGACCGCAAGTTCTTTCGGGGTAAGCCTTGCATCCTGTTTTAATAATTCCAGTATATCCATAACTTTTCCTTTCTTATAAAAAGAGGACTGACAGTCCTCTGAGAATACCGGGTTTCAAGCAACCGGCTATTCTCTTAATCTGATGTATTTTACAGTCATTTCTCGTCGGAACCGATAGTTTTATCCAGATTCTCCACAAACTTTTCCAAAAGTTTTGCTGCAGATGCCTGCAATGTGGCCAGCTGCCTTTTTATATCCACTATCTTTTCTCTTTCTTCTTCCGCTCTTACTTCCAGTTCGCCCACTTCTTTAATAGCCTGTTCCTTGGCTTCCTTTATAATCTGGTCGGACATTTCATTGGCTTTTATCAAGGCTTTTGTAATGCCGGCTTTTTCCTTTACAAGAGCATCTTCTTTACTCTTCAATTCATCATATGCAAGCTGCAACTCCGCCGCTTTCTTGCTGAGTTCCTCGATGGTGGCTTCTTTTTCGGCTATTTTGGCCTCATATTGTTCCATCATATTATCTATATACTTGTTGACTTCATCCTTGTTGTAACCGCTCATTGCGTTACGGAATCTTTTTTTTGCCATGTCACACCTCTTCTAATGATGATATTTATCTCGTTTTAATTTTATATATAATCAGCCCGAATAGCAAGCATTTTAGAATATACCTGTACCTTTATGCTCTTTTCTCCATTTGTTTGATGCATCTTCCCAAATATCGTTGGGTATCGGGTCGACATTTTCATATCCTTTCTCTTTTGCCATTTGCTTAGCCATATGTAAAAAATTAATACTGTCATACTGCTTGGTAAAGAAAGAATCGGCTATAAGTTCCATCCAGAAAGTATGCTCATAACTGTCAATATCTTTTAAGTAATACTCCTTAAGCTTGGCAGGATTATACGGTATGTATACAGGTCGGTACTCAACGAGTTGTTTATCCTGTATTGATATTATCCCCATACTGAATGCATCCTCTCTTTTGTAAACACTGATTGCGGGCGGTATCCCCAAAGGTCCGGGATTTATAAAAAAGCTTCCCATGAGGTCAAAATGATAGGACTGATGCGAATGACCTAAAAGATACAGTGAACAGCCGTACCTGTCATGCATATCCATAAATACATCGATGTTCCAGCAAGGCAGTATGAAATGTCCTACACTTATATGAGAGCCGTGAACGATAAGGGTGTCCAGACCGAAAAGATTCAGTCTTTTCATATCGGGCAATCCCGAAATATACTTAAGTCCCGCATCGGTAAGATTCTTGTGTGTCTTTACCAACGATTCGCACTGATAGTTGTTATCCCACTGTTTTCTTTTACCGGCATGATAATTCAAGATATATTCTTCCCGGTTACCTCTTACAACATGCTCGGTAAGATTCATGACGGTATCCAACACTGCCTGCGAATCGGGACCGTCGGAAATCATATCTCCGAGCACTATATATTGCTCGACATCCTGTGCTTTACATATGTCAATTGCTTTCTGAAGCATGTCAAGATTGCCGTGTATATCGGAAAAAACTGCCGCTTTTTTCATCCGGTAATATATTCTTTCGCTATTTTATCCATTTCTTTTTCGTCTTTAGGAGGAGCAATGTTGTCAAACAACTGCCACAATTCTTCGTGTTCAATTTTTTCTTTGGGACCCAACAGAACAAGGGGTGAAAGGGTTTCCATCTCGGTCATGAAATCGCAAGTATAGGTCTCATACATGGATCCGCCGTAATCGGGATAAAGCATGTCTTCTTTAGGCGAAAACTTTTTCACAAACATATTGTTCCGGTTGAAATATGCCGCCCAACCGTCGGTATTGGATATGCCTATTTTAAAAGCCTTTTTTGCTTTTGAATCATGTGCAAGGAAAATATACTTACTTCCCCAACGCACTCTTTTATCATTCATATCGGTATACGGCCACAAAGATATCATTCTGTTGGGTAAAAGACCGGTATCCAGTGTTTCCTGCGGTACCACTTCCAGTCCTCCGGGTGCAACTACAGTCAGCGCCCATGCCGCAAGCTCTATATCCCACAGATTACAGTTTGTTAATATGTGGTTGATATATACATCGGTCCCTTTATCCTTTACGGTGATTTCCATATCCTTTTTTATCATTGTGGTTGTTTCCGCAGGTTGCGATATCCTTATACCGTTTTGTATTATCTTTACATCCACAGCTTCATTATCGGGAAAATAGGTGCGCACTTTATCTTCGGGACTGTGCCACAGCCTGTGTCCTCCGTATATTCTCCACTCATCTCCTCCGGTCTTACCCATCTGGTCGGCTTTTTCACACAAGACATTTTCTTTGCCTATAAATCCGTACCGGATGATTCTCGGACCGACATCCGATGTAACTATCAACTCAATTTCATCGTTATATATTCTGTAACAATTATCCCAACCGCCATAAGGGACTTTCTCAATCCGTACCGACATTTTTTCACCTCGTATTTTTATATAACTGTTATACTATGCCTTTTTAAGGCAATGTCAGATTGTGCAATATATAGTAACCTGTATTATTTCTTTTTTCCGGTAAACCAGTGAATTATAGGTATAACCAGGAATATTATCCAACCCGGATGCCATAAATCCCATATAAATCCCATAGCCAGATATATCAGGACTATGATGAGTGAAAAGGATATAGTGCGGAATTTAATAGCATTAACCACCGCATAGTATACCGGCACGGTCAGAAAAACAATCCAACCGGGATGCCATTTGCCCCATATAAAGCCCATAAGTAAAAATACTATGGTAGCAAGTACGGGATAGGGGAATGTTGCGGCATCGCGTCTGTGATACCATTTGTTCGGTTTACATTCAGGCTCAAAGCAATTGTCCTGTTGCTCCTTGTTTACATTATCGGTTTCTTGTTGATTCATATCAGTGTTCCTTTCGTTAATACTCACTTATATTATACTACACACCGACCTAAATCTTATACTGATCTCCCACTCCGTAATGTTCAACAACATAATCGATATCTTTATCTCCTCTGCCGCTCAAGTTGACAAGTATGGAATTGGCGGAGTTCTGTCTTGCCGATTTAATTGCATATGCAACGGCATGGGCACTTTCCAAAGCGGGTATAATTCCCTCATACCTGGAAAGCATGAAGAATGCTTCTATCGCCTCGTCATCGGTCACTGAAGTATACTCCACTCTTTTCATATCATGCAAGAAGGCATGCTCCGGACCTACCGCAGGATAATCCAGTCCGCTTGCAATGGAATATACCGGCAACGCCTCTCCCTTTTCATCCTGCAACAGAAGGCTTTCAAAACCGTGTAAAACTCCTTTGCTTCCGAAGGTTATACTTGCGGCATTATCTCCCACTTTGGGACCTCTTCCCATAGGCTCTATGCCCACTATTTTGACGGGATCATTCAAGAATGCCGTAAACATTCCCATAGAGTTACTTCCTCCGCCTACACATGCACAAACCTCGTCGGGATGTTCTCCTGTCATTTCCAGATACTGCTCCCTGGCTTCTCTTCCCACAATCATCTGAAAATCCCTTACCATCATAGGGAAAGGATGAGGTCCTACTACCGAGCCTATGCAGTAAATGGAATCTTTGTAGTTTTTCATATACGATTCAAATGCGGAATCTACCGCTTCTTTAAGCGTTTTCAGTCCGTGGGTTACCGGCACTATTTTTGCACCCAGAATTTTCATTCTGGTTACATTGGGAGCCTGCTTAGCTATATCCACTTCACCCATGTGAATTTCACATTCCAGTCCGAAGAAGGCGGCAGCGGTAGCAAGTGCCACTCCGTGCTGTCCCGCTCCGGTTTCAGCTATCAACCGCTTTTTACCCATGTATTTGGCTAAAAGTCCTTCACCCATGCAGTGGTTTAGTTTATGAGCACCTGTGTGATTAAGATCCTCTCTTTTTAAGTATATCTGGCATCTTCCCAGTTTATTGGAAAGCCTTTCACAATGATATACCGGTGTGGGTCTTCCCTGAAATTCTCTTCTTATTCTTCTTAATTCGTTTATGAACGATGCCGAGTGTGCTATCGTCATATATGCCTGGTCAATTTCCTTAAATGCTTCCATAAGTTCCGGGGGCAGATAAGCTCCGCCGTATTGACCGTATCGCCCGTTTTTGTCGGGATAGTATTTAGTGTAGTTTGTAAAATCCATAATATTGTCCTCTCTTACGCTTATTTCTTATTCAACATTGCCTTTCTGTAAGCTTCCCCTTCCCAGCCCATGATAAATGCTATATCCTCATCTTCCATGGTATATATGTCAAGGTTATTCTTACAAGCCTGGTCCATTATGAAAAGAAATGCACAGATGCTTTCTTCCAAAGTAAGTGCTTCTTTATATGAAACATGGTACCGGGTTATTCCGGTTTTTAAGTTTATTCTTGCTTTTTTCTCTTCACCTCTTGTAGTTATTGCTCCCAAAAGGTATGCCGCCTGATCGGGATAAAGTATATTGGAATCAAACCATTCATCGGTATAATCTTTCCCTTTCAGATAGGAGATGAGTCTCGGTGTATCCGACTGGTATACCCCCTCGGATAACTGTTTTACCGCTACGTTACCGTACGGTTTTGTTATATTCAATCTTTCTTTTATTCTGTCGGAAACATATTCATTTATCTTTTCCGCTTCGGCCATAGTCTTGCCGGTGATTATAACTCCGTGGCTTCCCATGAATATAACGGAGGGAATACATCCCATTGTCTTTATCTTCTTTTGTATTTCCAGTGTGAGATAAAAACCCGGAGCAATGTACGGAAGCCACAGGTATCTGTAAGGTGATTTCTCAAAGAGTTGCTTTGCTATGCTTTCTCCCTGCCTTGAACAGCATAAAAGATTGCTGTAAACCGAATGGGTATGGATAACATACTTTTCCAAAAGCGAATGGAAGCCCGCTTCTATCGACGGTCTTCCGTCATTGAGCCCTTCTAATTTTACCATATTGTCTTTAACGAACTGCGAACTTTCTTTATAGAAATCCCTTTTTTCGCTTAGATTCACGGTGTCAAAATAGTGACGGACGGATTTATAATCTACCACAACATAACCATCGGTTGCGGTTATGTCGCAAAGTCTGCAACCGGATGCTTTTACCGCCATAAGTTCATCATCCAATTTCACCGAAGTGTTTCCGCCGCCTCCCTGTGTGTAGTCAGGCATACTTCCCACCTTACGGGACATTTCTATCATTTCTTTTATGTTTTTTTCGTACATAATAATCTCCTTCATGTTTTTTACTGACGGGATTCTATTGATTGTATATCTATTTTAGCCCTTGTTCAATATGTTTTTCAGGTAATAGTCATATTTTTCTTCCCAAAGTTCTCTGTTTTCGGGGAAATATGACTTAACTTCAAAACTTTCTTTTATAATTATTCTAGCCTGCTTGAGGTCTTTTATCTTGCCTAAAGCTATAAGTTGCGCCGCTATATTCCCGACAGCCGTTGCTTCAACGGGACCTGCCGTAACCTCTATACCCAAAGCATCCGCCGTAAATTGCGATATCATTGCATTCTTGCAGCCGCCTCCCACCATATGAAGTTTGGGTATCCTGCTTCCCACTATTTCGCAAAGTCCGTCAAACGCATAACGGTATTTCAATGCCAGGCTTTCCATTATACATCGTACTATCTCGGCTTTGTTCTTGGGAACATACTGACCGGTCCGTCTGCAGAAATCCGCAACTCTGTCCGGCATATCTCCCGGGGGATAAAAGTCCTGATGGTCCACATCAATTAAGCATGCAAAAGGCTTTGCTTTCCGTGCAGCCGCCTCCAGCTCGTCAAAGGATGCAAGATTCCCTTCTTTATTCCATTGTCTTCTGCATTCCTGATATATCCATAAGCCCATAATGTTTTTTATAAGTCTTGCCGTTCTGTTTATTCCGCCTTCGTTGGAATACTCGTGTTTATATGAAAGATCATTCACTATCGGCTTGGGCAGTTCGGAACCCAGTAAGGACCATGTTCCCGAGGAAAGAAATGCAAACAGATCGGTGTCTGCGGGAGTAGCTATCATGGCCGACCCGGTGTCATGTCCCGCTACGGCGGTAACGGTTATCGGTTGCAGTCCCGTCTCATTACAAACCTGCTCTGAAAGTTTTCCTATGACTGTTGCACTGTCTGTTACCTTTTCCAATATCCTTACAGGTATTCCCAGTTTTTCCAGCAATTCGTAATCCCAGTCACCGGTACGGGTATTCAGCATCTGTGCAGTGCTTGCCATGGAGAATTCCGCCACTTTTTTGCCGGTGAGAAAATATGAAAGCAAATCCGGCATGAAAAGAAGCCTGTCCGCTCTTTTCAGCAACTCCGGTCGTTTTTTTACCAACGAATACAACTGATAAAGTGTATTGAATTGCATAAACTGCGTTCCCGTTCTTTCGTAAAGATGTCGCTTTTCTACCTTATCCCACACTTCCTCCATAATACCGTCGGTTCTTTTATCTCTGTAATGTACGGGATTTTCTAAAAGCCTTCCGTCTTTATCAATAAGACCGAAATCCACCCCCCACGTATCAATTCCGATACTCTCTATATCACCGTGTCCTGCTTTCTTTACTTCAATAAGACCTACCTTCATTTCATGGAAAAGACGTAAAATATCCCAGTACAGGGTACCGTTCAGATTCACGGGATCATTGGAAAACCTGTGCAATTCTTCTATGTGTATCTTCTTTCCGTCATATACTCCTAAGATTGCTCTTCCGCTGCTTGCGCCGAAATCATATGCCAATACCTTTATCATCATTAACCTCCAATGATTTTAGTGTATAAGTATCTGTTTTATGCCTTGTCTATCGCTTTAATATATATGTCCAGTTGTGCGTTTTCAAATTCAAAAGCCAACTTGGCTAAAGGCTCGAGATTATCTTCCGAAGCAAACAACTCGAATGCACGCACATACTCGATATATCTGTTCTGCGGTATGTATATGGGCAGGAAACCTTCCTTCATAAGGACATAATTCATGATAAGCTTTCCGGTCCTGCTGTTTCCGTCAATAAAAGGATGAATCTTCATGAACATGGCATATGCATAAATGGCTTTTTCCGTAACCGTATCATATTGCAGATAGGGCAGATCGAGAATATATTTTTTCATTTTGTAATATGCTTTTTCCGGTGACGGCGGAACATGCTTTCTTCCGGGAATGATAAGATTGACATTGCGATATATGCCGCCTACGGAAATGTCTTCCACAACTATGGCATTTATCTCTTTTATTGCTTCCTCATCAAGATATGCGTTCTTCTTTAAGTACATTTTCATATACTTGAAAGCTCTGCTGTGGTTTATCGTTCCCTGGACATCTTTTGTTTTCTCCATGTCGTCGGCTTTATCATTTAAGATAGCCATGACCTGATCCCTTGACAGTTCACTTCCTTTAATCTTGATGGATTCGTAAGCGTAGTCACACTCGAATTGTTTTTCCAATTCCTCGATTTTTTCAGGGGATAATTCGGGCAATTTGCCGTTTACGTAATCTCTTTTCCTGCACAATTCCTGGTAGCTCAATTGCGGACACCTCTTTCTTATTTATTATAAAACATAGCCTTTGTTATATCTTCGGTCGCTTGCCGTTCGTGATTTATCAAGGCATATGTTGATTCCCTTAAATTATCGAAAAACGAATCTCTCATGGCTTTGCACACAAAACTCTGCCTCGGTGAGTTTATATCCTCTCCGCTTATCTGGAAAAATCCGTACCGCTCACATAACGTTCTAACCCTTATCAGTTGCTCTTTGGTATTTCTCGAGGGCATGTATGTCACCGCATCGAAATCCAGTTGCTTCAACACTTCAAAAAGCTTATCCAGATAAGAGTCCTCGAATTTCTGCGGTTTCTTGTCTCCGGTCACCGAACTTGCCACATCTCCTAAATATGCATATGCCGATATGGCTTTGGTCTTTCTGCTCAAAGATATTACATCGTGTATATCGGGACACTCGTCATAAGCGTCTATGTAGAACAGTGAAATCAAATCACTTTTTATCGCTCCCAAAAGGTCGTACTCATACACCGGATTGGACACATCGCTCAATAAAGCTTCATTCTTAAGGCTTAAAGGTAAATTTAAAGTAGTCTTGTAGAAATCTATAAGTGCTTTTCCTCTTTTGAAACGTTCTATCATTTTAAGTGCAAGTGCATAAGATATGTGTCTTTCGGTTACCGTTCCGCCTTCATGATACAAAGATAACGGAGCGACCTCTTTATCAAAATCCAATGAAATATCATATTTATTAAGCACTGCATTTATCTTATCGCACATGGCACGGTTGCGGTCATTTCTGGCCGCTCTGTACGGCGCCATGAAATCCTGTATTGTATCTATATACTGATGAGGTATTCCGTGAAGAGCGACATAGGCAACAGAATCCTGGTCGGGATTGTTTATCCTTAGGCCGTTTAACGGCGTCTTATCCATACGTGCCCTTACCTCAATACCGCAGGTAATGGGCATATCTAAAATCTTACCCGCTTCAATAAACTCTTTGCACCCTGCAACCGAATCATGATCCATTATGCCCGCAGTCTTAAGACCGTTCATGTAAGCCATAAACAGAGCTTTTGAGGGACTGTACGGTGAAAAGGAATATGCGGTATGTATATGGTTGTTTACATCGTTATAGAATACCGGTTTAGGCATATCGCCTTTATCTACGGCATTTTTCAACACCGACAGACTGTTCAGCCTTTCCGCCTTTTTAGGATTATTCAGATTTTCAATTTGCAGAAGGAAGAATTCATTCATATTTATCGCATTTCCTGTCCGCCTGTTACATTAATTGCCTGTCCCGTCATATAGCCGGACATATCACTGGCCAGGAAAACCATGACATTTGCAACATCCTCATATTCACAGGATCTTCCCATCGGTACCTGATCAAGGTACTTCTGACGGACTTCCTCTTCGGTTATTCCCTGGTTTTTTGCATACTGCTTAAAAAGACTGTCAACCCATAACGGGGAATTTAAAAGGTTACCCGGACATATGGCATTGAATCGGATATTGTCTTTTGCATACTCCAGAGCAAGACTCTGAGTAAGTCCTATACCGCCGAACTTCGATGCGGCATATGCACTGTTTCTAAAAGAGCCTTTTTTGCCCGATTTACTGTTAATCTGTATAAAAGATGCTCCGTTTTTATTCTTTAACATATGTTTTACAGCCGACTTGGCACATATGAAATATCCCCAAAGATTGACATCCTGCACCAGTCTCCATTTGTTTACATCAAACTCATCGGTGGGACCGGATATAACAATGCCGGCATTGTTGACAAATATATCAATTCTTCCGAAGGTATCCACAGCCAGCTGAGTCATTGCATCTACTTCCGTCTCTTTGGTGACATCCACTTTGCAGGCTACGGCTTTTTTCAGCGGCTTTGCCACTTCACATACTTTTTCGTAATTCAAATCCGCCAAAACGATTGAACACCCTTCTTTATCCAGTCTTTGAGCCAATGCCTCGCCCAAACCCTGTGCGGCTCCCGTTATGACAGCAACTTTATTATTCAATAATTTCATAAAAAAGCTCCTAATTGTTATTCTTACCTTTATTATATCCCAACGGTTTTCAAAAACATATAGGATTGTGTCTTTTTAACTAAAGAAAACCGCTATTGTCTCAAAAAATACCAGTATATAAGGAGGGCGGACAGTGCAATTATAAGTATGACCAATATAACGGTCTTTATAATTTTTCTTCTGAATTCCTGCTTACCCTGCCCGACATCTTTGTCATCTTTATCACTCATAAATTGCTCCCTTTAGTTTTCTCATTATCATCACCATGGCATAGGTGTCCAACTTACAGTATTCCAGTAACTGATTCCGAACCTGCTGTTTTTCCTCTTCCGACATGGAAGGCATTTTTCTGAACGCAGCCATTGCCTGATCTCCTCTTTTTACTCCTTCAAGATTTTCGTAATCCAAAGTATAATCATCGGGAAAAAGAGCGGGCAGTACCGCTTTGATGGAATAGCTTCCCTGCATTTCCTTATCATAATACCAGTGGTTTTTAAAGGGTATCATAAGATCCAGCATATTGTCATATATATCCGTAAGCTCATCCCGAAGGTAAGGAAAATAATCGGCAAGGTCTCTGATTACACCTTTTTCAAACGCCATATTATATGCAACCGAGCAGGCGCCCTTAGGTATATCGTTTACCAGACGCGTGGCCAATTGTTCTCTGCAGTCAAATCCGTCCGATGCAAGATACTCCTTATGCTCCAGCCTGCCGTCCTCATATTCTATATGCAAAGAATATTGAAAAGGTGTCTGCTGATACGGCTTCATGCCGTCATACGGCGGTATGGCATACTGTATCGTTTCAAAGTCTAAATAATACAGAGGATAACGGAACTTGCTTACAAATCGACCGATCTCTTTTTTATCTATAATCTTTTCTTTCAGAAGCTGGTCTTTTACAACCGGTCTCAGCCGTGAAAATACAACTCTTTCATTAATAACATCGGAAAAGGAATATAGTCCTCTGTTATACATGTCCAGTTTATTCTTCTTATTAACATTCTTAAGCATAAAAATATTCTCTTCGGGCAGATGACGTGTGCAGTAACCGAAATATCCGCAAGGATAAGGAGAAAAACAGTAATCCGCAACAGATACATCCGGCTCAACGGTAAGGTCTAAATCCTGTGATAAAAACTCTAAAAGCTGCTCTACGGATTGATGCCGTAAAAAAGCCTGACAAGTCACATCAGTGACAGAAAACAGCTGAGTCAAATCCAGCTCGCCTTTTCTGACATAACTTGAATTGAGTGTTATTACATTTACCCTTTTAACATTGAAACCGGAAAGTGACAGAACATAACTCTGATATGCGGCATCATCAAGGTATACATCTTTAACACTTGTGGAACTCTTTACCTCATTGATGATAACGCCGTCATCACATACTTCCAATATATCCACGCTCAAAAAGCGTCCTTTGTAAGCAAAAGAAGCTTCGGCAATATATCTTTTACCCAGCCTGATATATTCACTTGTCCTATTTATCATTTGCAACTTATCATCCGAGTATTCTACAACGGATACATTATCAAAAAGCTTTTGCGCCAATTCCCCTACTTCATTGCCGGTTTCCAGCACCGCTTCATCCATTACCGAATCATCAAACTCTTCCGGCTTAACTCTGTCCATCCAGTACATTTTTATACACTGTACCGCTCTTACATATCTGGATTTTGAAACATTGAAATCTATCATAATTTCTTTTTTATATATGTCTCATCATATTCGGCTATTTCGCAATTGTCCAATAAATAACTGCGGTAATCTCCGTTTTCAGGGGCCCCTTTGAAATATTGAGCAACGGCTATCGATACTCCGCCGTGTGCAACCAGTAAGACGGTTTTGCCGTAATGCTTTTTAATAATTTCTTCAAGAAAATCCACAACTCTTCCGTAAAACGCAATATATGATTCCACAGTCTCAAGCTGATTATTCATATCCAGTGACCATACTTTTTTATAATATTCGGTATCCTGCCTGTATGAAACCCCCTCGTACTTACCGAAGTCTCTTTCCGCAATCCTGCGGTCTATAATCATTTCCACATCTCTGCCTTCACATACTATGGATGCCGTATGTCTTGCTCTTTCCAAAGGCGAAACTATCACTTCATCAAAGCTATGCTTCTTAAGCATCTCTTTAACCGCATGTGCCTGTTTTATTCCCGTTTCATTAAGTGGTATATCCGAAGAGCCCTGTACTCTTTCCTGTATGTTCCAATCGGTCTGACCGTGCCGTATAAATAGAATCTTCATAGGAATATGATAACATAAAACGGACTATCAGTCACCGATTTTCCTCACCTTTATATCCCCGCTGCCGAATTCCGATTTCAAGAGATAGTAATCGGGAGGGTTACTGATAACTGCAGAGGACAGAATAACATAGTCCTCCAGTTCCGTTACATAAAATGTTAAGGAGTAATCCTCCATTTCCACATCAAACAATACACTGTCTATCAGATTGTACTGCCTGTCAAAAATGTAAAACATGGGAGAAACGGAAGATTCTTTTGTTTCAAAAAACTGATATAAGTAGATGTACTCATCGTTATATGAAGCCACATACAAGCCGTCACCTATAAAATCGGCTACTTTCTCCGTTATTCCCGTTTCATATGTGTATTCATAAAAACCTTTACCGTTCAGATACCAATATACTTTATCGTTATCGGTAAATACATTTTCATAACACCACTCGGTGTTTACAAATTCACTCCACTGTCCTGTCTCCATTGAATACCTGCACAACCGGTATTTTGTTTCGGGAAAGTAGGTGTAGAAATATATATACCCGTCCAAAGGGTAAAACCAGGACAAATTACCTACAGCAATACCTTTATCCTCGGCATCCGCTATCTTTACACTTTCACTGTTGTCAAAGACCGCCGTTTTATATATCACATTATTTGTGTTGCCCAAAAGAGCAATAGAACCTTTGAAAAAGTACAAATAACCGTGTTCAAAGAAGCCGGTAAGCCTTTCCTGCATAGTGGAAATGAGTTTTACGGGAATATGATTGTTTTTGTCCATATTCATTCTGAATAACCAGTAGTTCCCTTGATGAATGCCGACATAGTAAATATATCCGTCATAATATGCAATTGCAATTTTTGTCGTGGTCTTTATGCATGCAATCAGGCTTGGAACACAATTTAACATATTCGGAAATACCGTCGAAACTGAAATAGACGGAGCAGTCTTTGCAATTTAAATAGTAGATACCTTTGTGCGTTTCAACAAACAAAGAAATAACCGAATCCGACTGCCGGAAACGCGTAAATCTGTTGTCGTTTATATCACCGTTAAAAACATTGCTTGTTTCAGTGATATTATCCGTATCAAGATTCTTCTCATTAAAAGTTTTACAGGAGGATAATACTATAAGCAGAGTAAATAACAGAAATAGTGCGATTAATCTTTTTTTCATGCGGTTACACAACCAAAACGTTGTCTTTTTTGCATTTATCTAAAACTTTATCATCGGGCATGGTGTCGCAAACCCAAATATCCACATCCTTAAGCCGGCAGAAAGTGTATGCTTTATCCTTGTCTATTTTGGTAGAATCGGCAAGCATTATGGTTTTTCTGGCCTTCTCGATAATTCTGGTTTTCAGTTTGGCATCATGCATATTGGAAACGGAAAAACCCTTCTCTGCGGAAAATCCCGAAGCTCCCATTACAGCCAAATCAATGTTCATTATCTCCAACATTTGCATGGCTTCCGGACCGGAACATGCCAATGTATTGGGGCTTATCGTTCCTCCCAGCAATATAACCGAGTTATCGGTGGAAGCAAGTTTCAAAGCGGTGTTTACCGCGGAAGTTATAAAGGTGCAGCCTTTCATATCGGTAAGAAGATTGGCTAAACCCATAACGGTACTTCCCGCATCCAAATATACCGATCGGTCTTTTTCAATGAAATGGGAGGCTTTTCGGGCGATGATGGCTTTTTTCTCCACATTCTCCGCCTGTCTTACAGTATAACCTGTCTCATCTTCCCCCGCTTTTTTAAAACGGTTTATACTGACCGCTCCGCCGTGAGTCCGCACCGCATATCCCTTATCTTCCAGCAGTATCAAATCACGGCGTATGGTCATTTCCGAGACATCGGAGAAAATCTTCTTCAGCTGCTTGAGAAAAACCTCTGAATGATCATCCAGCATCCGCTTTATCTGTAATTGTCTCTGATTCAACTTAACTTACACCCCTAATCTGTTCAATCTGACTATTTCACCGTCGGTAAAGCTCATTGTCGAAACATGACCTTTTAACGGAACAATCTTCTGATGTATGGCATCTAATATCCAGCTCGGTTGAGGGAAGAAAGACTTCTCATAATCGGCTGCCGGTGTAATCCAGTTTCTGGATCCTACAACTACTGCAGGTGCATCCAGATAATCAAAACACAGTGTGGAAATTGTCGTTGCCATATCTTTAAGGTGAGATCCTCTTTCGCAGGCATCCGAAGCAAGTATAATTCTTCCGGTCTTTTTAACCGATTGAACAACCGTGTCGTAATTAAACGGTGAAACGGTTCTTGCATCTATTACTTCGGCTTCCATTCCGTATTTTTCTTTCAGTATATCGGCTGCATCCAAAGCCGTGTAAAGTGTTGCACCTATTGTCAGTATGGTTATATCCTTACCCGCTCTCTTTATATCCGGCTCTCCTATCGGTACCTCATAATATTCAGTAGGTACTCCGCCTTCATGGAACATCTCGCCTTTGTCATACAGTCTCTGGCTTTCAAAGAATATAACCGGGTCGGTTCCCGATAGAGCGGCATTTAGCAGACCTTTAGCATCGTAAGGTGTTACCGGGAATACTACCTTCAACCCCGGGATATGTGCACATAAACTGGTCCAGTCCTGTGAATGCTGCGCACCGTATTTGGCGCCTACACTTACTCTTACCACTACCGGCATTTTGAGTATTCCGGCACTCATGGCCTGCCATTTGGGAAGCTGGTTGAATACTTCATCTCCCGCTCTGCCCAAGAAATCGCAATACATAAGTTCCACTACCGCTCTTCCGCCCGCCATTGCATATCCTACCGCAGAGCCTACTATTGCGGCTTCACTTATGGAGGAGTTGAACAGTCTGTGATAGGGCATGGAATCGCATAATCCTCTGTATGCGGCATATGCTCCTCCCCATTCTCTGTTTTCCTCACCGTATGCAACCATAGTGGGATCTGTGTAGAACTTCTCTATCATTGCTTCGAATATAGCATCTCTTATCTGGAAAACTTTATTCTTGGAAACCACCACTCCGTCTACAATACCCCTTCTCTCTTTCTTCTGAACCTGCTGATAACGGGTATTTTCTTCTAAAGGTATGAGAGCATCAACCGGTCTGTCATCCATTTTTTCTATTCTTTCATTGGAGAACATAAGGTCTTCAATAGCTTTGGGATTACCCACAAGATCCATCTTGGGGGTTATGGAAGGATCTATAGCCATTTTATATATCTTGAATATCAGTGAAGCCGCATCGCCAAGAATTGCTTCAAACTCTTCCTCTTTTGCTATTCCGCCTTTTACAAGTTTCTGCCTGTATTCGATAAGTGAATCCTGTTCCATCCACATATCTATTTCTTCCTTTGTCCTGTATGCCGAAGCATCACTCGGAGAGTGTCCTGCAAATCTGTATGTCATGACATCCAGAAGAACCGGTCCTTCTTTCTTTTCAATAATCTCTCTCTTTCTCTTATACGCATCAATAACCGCCAAAGGATTGTATCCGTCAATTCTCTCGGCATGCATCTGCTCGGGGTTTACTCCCGCTCCGAAACGGGCAAGAATATCAAAGCCCATGGTTTCACCCATTGTCTGTCCGCCCATTCCGTAAAAGTTATTGAAGAAATTGAATATTATGGGCAATCCGCCTTTATGCTCGCCTTCCCATAATGTTTTGTACTGATCCATTGTGGCAAAACAGATTCCTTCCCATACCGGTCCGCAACCCAATGAAGCATCACCTAAGTTTGCTATAACCATACCGCTCTTTTTGTTAACCTTCTTGTAAAGAGCCGCTCCTACGGCTATATCGGCACTTCCGCCAACTATTGCATTGTTGGGGTATATGCCGAACGGAATAAAGAAGGCATGCATGGAGCCGCCCAATCCTCTGTGGAAACCGGTCTCTCTGGAGAATATTTCCGCCAATGTTCCGTAAAGCAGAAAGTCTATTGCCAGTTCTTTTACCGTTTTCTGGTCTTTCTGAACTATCCTTAAAATTTTGCCGTCAAAATAGCTCTCCATTATATCCATAAGCTCTTTATCGGAAAGTTTCTCAATGGCCGACAATCCTTTTGCCAGTATCTCACCGTGGCTTCTGTGTGAACCTAAAATGAAATCGTCTATACCCAGTGTATATGCCTGTCCCACAACCGATGCTTCCTGACCCATGGAAAGGTGTGCAGGTCCGGGATATGCATGCTCTACCGAGTTGTATTGTCCGGTAGTTTTGACCGCATTTAACATACTTTCAAACTCACGTATTATTGCCATATCTCTGAAGATACGTAAAAAATCCGCTTTGGAAAATATCTTCTTTTCTTCTTCAATTGTCTTGTTATATGCACAGACATCTATGTCCTTGAATTTAATCTTACTTCTTTTTCTTAAATCTTTCGGGTTCAGTACCAGTTCCTTTGTCATTTTTTAATCTCCTTTTATATTGTATTTCACATTAAATCTGCACTTTGCTATACATTAAAATGCAAACAGCGCTTCCCTTATAATCTCGCATACGGTAGGATGAGGGAATACCAATTCCTTCAAATCTTCCACCGTCATCTGCGATTCAATCATCATGGCTGCTCCGTAAATGAGTTCCGAAGCATAGTTGCCTATGAGGCTTACACCTATAAGTCTGTTTGTGCTTTTTTCTCTCAATGCTTTACATATACCGTTTCCGCCTTCATTTTCCGCAACATACCTTCCGGAATATTTCATGGATATGGTAACCGCTTCAAAATCCATATTTTTCTGCCTGGCTGAAGCTTCGGTCTCTCCGACCATTGCCACTTCGGGATTGGTATATATTACTGCAGGTATGGCGGTATATCTCATTATGTCTTTTTTACCGGTAATGTTATTTACACATACTTCCGCTTCTCTGTAAGCGGTATGCGCAAGCATGGATATGCCGTTTACATCTCCTGCGGCATAAACTTCCGCAACATTAGTACATCCGAAACGGTCGGTAATAACGGCGCCCCGTTTATCGGTCTCCACCCCTATATTCTCCAGTCCCAGGTTTTTGGTGGAAGGTCTTCTGCCTATGCTTATCAGCACTTTTTCACACTCAATCTCCACATTCTTTCCCTCTTTTTCGAATATGACCGATTTGTCGGTAAAGGACGTTACTTTACTTTCAAGATTAAACATTATTCCTTTTTTCTCATATTCTTTACGTAAAAGATCCGATATCTCGTCGTCAATGGGGCCGCCTATCTTATTGAGCATCTCCACAACCGTAACCTTGCTTCCCGCGGAATTGAAATAGGAAGCCATTTCCAGCCCTATAACTCCTCCTCCTACAACAACAAGAGTTTCCGGTATTACCGTAAGATCCAAAATCTCTCTGTTGGTAAGTACAAACCCCTTTTGATAGCCTTCATGAAGTCCGGGAATAGGAGGCATTATGGGTTCCGAACCGGAGCATATAAGCAGTCTGTCCGCAGTATAAAGTTCACCTTCGGCACTTACCACAAAACCGTCAGAAGATTTCTTTTCAATCTTTGCAACCTTTTCTACCACCGTGACTTTGTTTCTTTTCAAAGTCCCTTTTACTCCGGCTACCAAAGTTCTGACCACTTTATTCTTTCTTTTAATTACCGCCTCCTGGTCCAATGTGGAGTCGGTCACTTTAATTCCGTACTGATCGGAATGTTTTGTGTAATCATATATCTTTGCACTGTGAAGTAAGGCTTTGGAAGGCACACATCCTTCATTTAAGCAAACTCCGCCGAGATAACGCTTTTCAAACAGCAGTACATTCAGCCCTTTTCCCGCAGCTCTTTCCGCACCTAAATATCCGGCCGGACCGCCCCCTATAACTATTAAGTCGTATTTCATATCCGCTTCCTTTCTACTTTGCTCCCATGGTTTCAAAATTCTCAAGATTATTACATAAATCTTTCAAGAATCTTGCCGCAGGTGCTCCGTCAACTATTCTGTGATCTATTGTCAGTGACAGACCCATTGCCTGATAAGTTTTAATCTGTCCGTTTTCTTCCTTAATGCGTGTAGTAAGTCCGCAGACACCTAAAATTGCCGTCTGAGGAGGATTGATTATGGGAGTAAAGGTTTCCACTCCTAAATTACCCAAATTGCTTATGGTAAAGGTTCCTCCTGTCAATAAATCGGGGTTTATGCTGCCGCTTCTGCATTTGCCTGCCAAATCCCTTACAGCAACAGATATCTCATTAAGCGATAACTTGTCGCAGTTGAATAATGTAGGAACCATAAGACCCCTGGGAGTATCGGTAGCAACACCCATATTGACAACATTGAATCTTTTGATTGTTTCTCCGTTGAAATGAGCATTCAAATCCTTATGCAATAATAATGTTTTTGCTGTTGCATATACTATTACATCATTCAAAGTTATATTTGCCAGCCCTAACCTTTCGCCGTATGCCTTAACCATAGCCCTGAAGTTCATTATACTTGTGGCATCAAAAGTAGCATTCATTGTCAGCTGAGCCATTCCCGATAACGAAGAATACATTGTTCTGGCAATAACCTTCCTTATATTACTCAACTTCTCTTCGGTATAGTCGGCGGTACTTATTTCATCGGCAGAAACAGATATTTTTCCTTTACTTAAATCTTCCACCGTTACTCTTCCCCCTATACCCGTTGCATCATATTGAGCAGCCTTGTCATAACCGGTCTTTGCCGCGGGAGTAACTTTCACTCCTTCTTTTACAAGTGCCTGTATGTCTCTTTCTATCACTCTGCCGTCGGGACCGGTTGCGGTAGCATATGATACATCCACATGGGTCTTCTCTGCTAACGCTCTGGCTCTGGGAGATATCTTAAGTTGGTCGGTAACCGTTGTCTGTACCCGGACACTTTCCTTCTCAACCTTAACTTCTTCTTCAGGCTTTTCCACCGATTGCTCAACCGGCTGTTCACCGCCCGGAGCAAATGAAGATACATCTTCCCCCGGTTCCCCTATAACGCACATATTCAAAAGGCATGTGACATCGTCGCCCTCTTCAAAATATGTTTCTAAAAGTATTCCTTCCACTTTTGCTTCTTCATCAAAAGTAGCCTTATCCGTTTCATAGGTAAACAAAATATCGCCGATATTTACCTTATCGCCTTTTTTCTTGTGCCACTTGGAAACCACGCAGGATTCTACGGTATTTCCCTGTCTCGGCATAATAACTGCTGTTGCCATTTATACTCCTCCATTCGTTTAAATACAAGAATTGCACCATGTTAGATTCTAACATGCCGATGTTATTTTTTCAACACGGTTTGCATTAGTTTTTATCAAATATCTGAATTAAAAAAGCCTGAACTGAGATATACATACAAAAAAATTATAGATTATATGCCTTACGAATATCCGTAAATACCTTACTTGCCTGTTTAGTACGTCCTTCTAAAATATCCGCATATCCGGTAAAATATTCTTTGTTTGTTCCTTTGTATCCACTACCGGGTACCTGCTTTCTTAAGGTTTAGAATATCTGATAGTATTTTCCACTATTTCAAATTTATACTTATCAGAAAAGTAAGGGAAATTCAAATAACCGTCTGAGACCGTATATTCTATATCCTTTACAGTAAATTCACCGTTTTTCATTTCATATATCACTTTAACACTTAATATTGTAAGAGACATTCCTTTTTCAGTCGGCTCTTTTTCACTTAAACAAATAAACAAAGCCACGGTTCTTCCGTGATACCGTTATTCACAATATCGCAGGTCAGCCATTCGCTATAAAAAATATTGAAATCAGGTTTAACCTTATCGGAAGAAATCTTTATTACAATTTGCCCGTTGTTATTCTTATCCTTTACAGTAACAAAACATGCTTGTTTTTTTTCTGAATATTCAGCGTTATACTCTATTGTATCGGCTATAACATCGAAAACCGATTCTGAAGAAAAGGGAATTTCTTTAAAGTCCTTTTCGTTATATAAACCAATCTGTCTTGTTTCTCCATATGTTGTGATTGGATCAGGTCTCAGCAAAATTTCATTATATCCGTCAGCATTAAAATCTTTTACAACACAGACTACTGCCGGCCCCGACAACATATGGGTATTAAGATAAAATACTTCGTTATTTCTTAATGCTGAATATATTCGCTTAGCATCAGCTCCGATTATCCCCGGATTGAGTGTATCAGTTGCATAGGATATTCGTCCGGTGTTTTATGCATTGTTTCACATACATAAACATCCTGTTTTTCAAGATTTGCACCGTTTAAGTAATATACATTATCTTTTGAAATTTTTCCGTTTGTACCGTTTATTAATATGATATCTTCAACATTATCTTCATTTACATCCTTGTAATCCAAGATATATGAGCCCTTGGTATTTATGAACATACCTTTATTATTTTTAGTTATTCTAATCAATTCCGAATTGTTTTTGACAAACTCTTTTTTTGCTTCACATACGGTTAACGATAAATTATCGGTATAATTTATTTTCTTAACAATTATATCTTCATATATCTCTACTGTAATATTACCGCCTTTTTTTGATATATCTTCAACAAGTCTAAATGCTCTATTGTCCTCTATATTAACTTCCGGTACTTCTTTTTTTCTCTTCAGATAAGACAAAACAATATTTTCATTTTCAAATGCGTTTTTTTCCAGACAAGTTTTTATTTCCAACTTTCCGTCTTCGCTTAATCTTTGATTTATTTGCTCTATCGATAATTCTTTTTTACTGTCATAGTCTAAAAAACATATTTTTTCCTTGTATGTAGTACATCTCCGTTTTTTCCTGTAAATAAATTATAAGTTCATATTTACCGTCAAAATCAATATCTTCTTTTATTACGACAGGTATACCTTTTTCACTTAATTTTATGTTTTCAATTACTTCCGTCTTTTTGCCGTCATATTCAAAACACAAATTTGTAAAGTTAGCTAACTCATCTTTCCCGTCATAATATATTTTGAAATCAAACCCCGTTTTATCGGATATATCTATAACATTCGGTGTTTCGTCAGGTAAAACCGTAATAACGGGTTTCGGTGTTTCTTCATGTGTTTTAGTACATGAAGTTAAAATCATTACGGTAATAAAAATGAATGTAAATAAAAATAAATTTCTTTTTCTCATCTCTCAAACTCCAATTCTTGGTAAAAAATTTTTTGTTCTAAAGTGTTTACTATGCTACATTATGATAGCATTATTTGTTATTTTTGCCAACTATACTTTACTACGGAGGCGTACCATGAGAGACTACCTTGAGTGTCGCATCTTGAGTCGTACCTTGAGTTTCCGTACTTTTTCACCTATCGATTTAAACATCTGTATTTTCTATTGAAAATGAGGAATACTTCCGTTCCAAGAAGCAGATATTCGGCTTTGAAAAGTTCAGAGTGAGAAGTATGGTGTCAATTAGGTCTTTGACTTTTATGATAACAGCCTACATGACTTTCCTTGCTTTAATGTCCATGAAGAGTGTACACAGCTCACTAAAGATTGAGATATTATCTAGAGCAGCACCACTTAAGCAGAAGATGCAATTTTACTATTACCGTATAGCCAAAGGTAATTTGAAAATACTCTCTTATGCACGTATGGGTGTAAAAGGGTGGTTCAAAATTAAGCGTCAAAAGTACAGACAATTAGCCTTCAGTTTTTTATCCTGAGCTATACAAAATTGAATACTCATGAAAAGTTCCGACATAGTGGGAACTGATTTTCATACGCAAAACTCCGGTTTTAGAGACTTTTATATGCAATTTTACTAATCTTTCCTCTATAGTCTTAAAGCTACCTCAAAAACCGGTCAATTATTCGGTTTCGATTGCATTTTACGGAAACTCAAGGTGCCGCGTATCGTCCTTATCCCGCCGGGCAATGTTTATTATGCTTTTATGCGCATAAAAAGACAGAGGACGACTGCTCTTTACATATATTTCTCTTTTTCATCCTAAAAACAGACTGCTTTTATAACTGCTTCGGCAATCGCCTTCCGCAATCATTATTTTAATGATTCGTTATTCACCACCGCTTCTTTAAGAGCGGGCATACTTTTCAGAACGGCACAATCGACGGACCCGTCGATAATCGCGGATTCGAGTAACAAATATTCCAGTTTGGTGAAAAACTTAAGATCCTCAAGACTCTTTACATTATCTTGCTTCAGTATGTGTTCTATGCCTTTGGCGCCGGTTGCAGCTTGCACTATCACATAGACACGGTAATGATCATAAACATTGCCCTCCACTTGGTCGCGAATCTGAATCGACGTAATTATCTGCATATTGTCATATGTAAACTCAAGATTGGCCGAAAGAAAAGCCGGAATAAGCAGTTTTTCCAATGCCCTGTCCTTAAAACTCTCCGGCAAAATGAGTACTTTGACAGAATTATCTTTAGCATATTTTTCAGCGGCGCTTCCGGCTTCGGTATATATTATCGCTCCTTCGGGGAATATGTCCTTTTCGATACATGTCACTTCCCCTGGAATGAAGAATTTTGCAAACGACTGCAAACAGGTCAGCATGTCTTTGGTTATCGCAGTGGTCCCGTCTTCGAATTTAACTGTTTCCATGTTGCCGTCGAGTCCATAAAAAATATCTTTTCCCAATGATGTTGCAAACGGAAGTTTAACCTTTTTTTGCGTACCAACATAATATCCGCCGCCTGTCATTTCAATCGTCATTGAACGTTTTACCGTTTTATCGGTTGTTGCGAAAGCCCTGTCCTTGATGCTTTTCAGTTTATCGGATATTATGATACGGTCTACGGTGCTGTCTTCAAACGCACTTTGACCTATCTCCTCTATCTGCTCCGTATTACATACAATGATATGTCCGAACGCTTTATAGAATGCGTAATCATCTATCTTTTTCAATGTGGCGGGCAGGTATATGACGGCATCGAAGAAACCTCCGTCCCCTGCCTTGTAAAATGTTGAAGAAAGACTTTTCACGCCTTCCGGTATCACTATATCTTTACTGGTCTGATTACATTTAATCAGTACCCCGTCGCCTGCGACAACAAATTCATCCTTGAGACTCTTGTACCATTCAGTATCATCAAAGGCACCGACTCCTACGCTCTTTACGCTCTCTGGTATGAATACTTCTTTTACGTGCGAACATGCGGAAAAAGCCTTGTCTTTGATACATGCTACAGGCTTATTGGAAATTCTGTCAGGTATTATCACTGTTTCTTCCGTGCCGTCATATTTTATGATTGTCACTTCATTGTCTTTTACGATGTAAATAAAGGATCCTTCCCTACACTCTTTTGCAGGTTTGCTTCCGATATTGCAGGCCGTGAGCGACAAAACTATTAAAATCAGCAATACCGCCATGCTTTTTTTCATGTCATTTGTTTCCTTTCCTTTTCATACTTGAGCGCAAATCATCGTATATACATTTCTTGGCTGATATACTCCGGGGTTACTCTGCCAGTCGCCTGTTCTGATACATTTCCTAACATTATTTTCTTTGGTCACTATCTGCGTTGAATCTCCGCCGTCTACCGAAATCCCATGAGAAATTTGAGTACCCCAAATATTTTTAATCATTGCTCTAAGCTCATAAAGACTCAGTCCGGATGTTATCGGTGACAAATCCGAGTTGGTACTGAATACCGAAAGCAATACAATATCTTCATATGCATTATTGAGTTTGAATATTGCACTTCTGTGAGTTATTGAAAGATGGACTCCATTTGCTTCGTCTGCAACTAAATCGTTATATTGTGTTTCTGACAAATTTTGTCCCATGTATAAATTCACTCCATCTATGGCATATTGGATTTGTGATTGGGTTATGGATTCGTTAAGATATGAGTAATTGTTAAAACTTGTTAATGAATCCGCATAAATATATCGTCATGATGTATTTCTATAGCCTCATAATAAACACTTCTACCCGCATTTGGTACTGAATAGAAATCCCTTCTATAATTAGCCATTTAATACCTCTCCGTTTCTGCCTTACGAGTATGGCATATTACGTTTCATTTGTCAACGGAGTCGTGACACGGAGTCGTACCTTGATACTTTACTACAGATATGAAAATATTAGATGCAGTGCCCTCACTCATAGCTTCGTACCGCAAATCCTACTTACTTATCTTCTCAACATCTTTCCACGCACCGGATACTATAAGCCGGGTATGCTCTTTGAAGATATAGTTGGGGTTGGAAAGAGGATGTATTTTACCGTCCTCTTTGTATGCAAGCACATTGACGTTAAAGTTCATTCTTACATTAACATGGGATATTGTCTTTCCTATCCACTGCTCGGGTGTTTTTATCTCCGATACCGCATAATCGGGTGAAAGTTGTATATAGTCAAACATGTGATTTGCACTGAACCTGTATGCCGCCCTGTTTGCCATATCCTTTTCCGGAAAGATAATCTCGTCGGCTCCGTTTCTTAAAAGAAATTTTGCATGAATATCCCTTTCGGCTTTGGATACCACATATTTAGCTCCGTTATCCTTTAGTAATGATGTTATTTCCAAAGAAGACTGGAAATTCTCCCCTATGCATACAAAACAAATATCAAAGTTATTTATCCCGAATGATTTTAACACATTCTCATCCATGCAATCCGCTACCAATGCGGAGGTAACATGCTCGGAAATCTCTTTTAATTCATTTTCATCTTTATCCACTACCATTACTTCGTTTCCCAGCTCCGCCATTTTCAAAGCTAAGCATTTACCGAATTTTCCTGTTCCTATTATTAAAACCGATTTCATTTTACTCCTAACCTATTATTATCCTTTCTTCCATCTGCCTTATATTCGGCCTGGGTTTATCACCGGCCAAAGCCGCTATAACGGTCAGGCTTCCCACCCTGCCGCAGTACATTAATATTATAACCGCAATTTTTGATAATATGTTCAATTCCGGGGTAATACCCGTTGTCAGTCCCACCGTACTTATTGCCGAAACAGTCTCAAACATAGTGTCTTCAAGGGTAAAAGGCTGTATCGACACAATAAAAAAGCATGCCAAAGAGGCAAGTATTACATATATGGAGGCTATACTGAAAGCTTTTCTCGGGATAAAGTCTTCCAGTCTTTTCCCTCCCACATTCAAATCCGGCTCGTGGGTTATATATGCTTTTATGGTAAGTATGATAACAAATACCGTGGTTATCTTTATACCGCCTCCGGTGGAACCGGGATTGGCACCTATAATCATCAGAAGAATGGTCAACAGTAAAGATCCTTCCGAAAGTTCGGATATTTCCACTGTATTGAAGCCTGCGGTTCTGGGAGAAACTACCTGAAATACCGATGCCAAAACCTTTTCTCCGAAAGTCATGCCTGCTAAGGTATTATTGCTTTCCAAAAAGAAGAAGAATATTGCGGGAAATACTACCAGCACCGCGGTACCGATAAGCACTATCTTTGTATGCAGTCTGTATTTGGAAAACTTCAATTTGTTATCCATAATATCATCCCACACTATAAATCCGAGACCGCCTATCAACATCAACAGTATTGCAACCACATTGACAAGCACATCGGCTTCAAAACCTATTAATGAACTCCTTGAATCGAATACGCCCATAAGATCAAATCCGGCATTACAAAATGCGGATATGGCATGGAATATGCCGTAATATATTCCCTTTACCGTTCCCAAAAGCGGTATGAAACGGATGGATAATAAAGCGGCGGCAATCATTTCAATGGCAAAGGATGTGATGATAATCCTGCGCAAGAGTTTTACAACCCCGCCTATATGCGGGGTATTCATGGTCTCCATCAGAAGCCCTCTTTCTCTCAAACCTATCTTTTTGCCCAACATCAGAAATATCATGCCCGCTACACTCATGAAACCCAGGCCGCCTGTCTGTATAAGTACCAAGATTACAATCTGGCCGAACAATGTAAACTGAGTATATGTATCGTATGTCGCAAGTCCCGTGACACACAGTGCAGAGGTGGCGGTAAACAGAGCATTAATAAAGGGGATTCTTGTGTTGTCTTTTGAAGCGGCGGGAAGAGAAAGCAGCAACGCTCCGATTAGTATTATTACAACAAATCCTATTGCAATAATCTGCATGGTATTCAATCTTATCTTCCTTTTAGCTTCCATTAGTTATAAAAGCTCCTTAACCATATTTCCTATTACCTGTGCCATACGTAAAAAACCTATATCATTAGGGTGACAACCGTCTACCGTACAACTGTCCCTGTAATCTCTTGCGAAAAAACTTCTTCCGTCTATAAAATACACATTTCTGTCGCCGTTTTCCATTGCACTCATATATGTCTTAAAGATTATATTCCTTCTCTGTATGCTGTCAAATGAGTAATCGGAAAAGTCGGGTTTGGAAACAAATATTACCGGAAGGTCGGGATTCTTAGCTCTTACAGTGTTAAAAAACGGTTGATGTGTTTTTTGTAAATGCTCAATCTTCGGAGCATTATGGTCATAATCCAGAACAAATACGCTCATATCCAGGCTTGCTATATATTCCGCTATTGCCTGTTCTCCCTCAGCTGCACCGGAGAAGCCTAAGTTTATATAGTCGACATCGCACATTCTGGATATGACGGCTTCATAGCAATTGCCCGCTCTTGAAGCACAACCGCCCTGTGTGATAGAGGAACCGTAATACACAACAGGCTTCTTGTGTTTATATTGCTTTCCGGGACCTAAGAGAGAATTTTCCGAAACCCCTATATATACCTTATCCACATTATTGTATAAAGGAAAATACAGAGTAAAGTATCGCAGTTTATGCTCACTGAATCTTATTCTCATCTCATACCAGTCTTTAGTGTTCACTTCGGGATTAAATCTGCTGAAAAAAACACTTCTGTTGTCAAAATCTTCATAGATATCAAATCCCGAGGCGGCTTGCAAAGACATATTGGTCATCCTGAATAATTCGGGAAAGAAGACCTGTATGCAAAGATAATCGGAGTCGGTACAAAAACGTATTCTTCCTCCGGAGGTATGTAAATAGTGTATACGCACTCTCGAATTAGACTTAGCAGCCACCTCATCGGGCATTCTTTTGAATACCGGTTGATTTAAGGGGTCATACAACCCGTATATATCAAAAGGTTTGTTTCTTATATCCAGATATATCAAATCCTTGTCGTCTAAATTGGTGTACGGCTTTAAGCCTTTGTAATACGTTTTTGCTTTTTGCATATTTGTTAATCCTTCTTTCTTTTTAATTATACTGCATATTCCCGCTTACCGTTGCAATAACTGTTGTTCCAAGATTTATTTGTTCTCCTTTTTTTGCCGTTGCGGTATTTGTTATAACCTGTGTATTAATATTGTAGTTATCGGCAATCCCTTTGGATTGTGCATCTTTTAAAGCCGCTTCCGATGCCGCTTTCTTTGCATATTCCACCGCTTCATCAAAATCATTTGTCACATACCTGCCTGAAGGAGCATATACCATATATGAACTGTCATACTCGCTTCTAATCTCTATTTGATATACCGACCTTACATTGCTTACCACCGCTCCTATCGCATTGGCATATTTTGCATCGGAAGGTATTACACATCCTGTGCCCAAAGCCTTTGCGACATCGGGAAGGAATATATGTGTAGGTGCCCCTATACCGACTAAAGACATATCTGTTGCAAAACGAACAGGCAGGTCTTTATGTAAACGGTCTTTATATGAATTGCGTATAAGGGCCATTGTCTGCTCATTTACCCCGCTTTTAAAATCATCGGGATATTTATCGGTTAGCAGTATTCTTACGATATTTTCGTACAGTTTAAGTTTTACGGTGTCATATACCATATCGCAGAATTCTTCCTGAGTATATTCAATACCCGTTTCCTCAAAAATGTTTGAAAGAATATATTTCACGGCGGTTATTGAAGCGGTTTCGTCAAAGGCATTAAAATCTTTCTTCACATGCATTATATCGGTAGGTGTTAAACCTGCCCGTATTATCACTCCCTCCGATTCCAATCGCTCCGTGTTAAATGTGTATATATCCTTACCCAAAGCATTTGCGGCTTTTTCCAACGGTAAGGGCTGTTTTTCCAATAAATTTATAAGTTCCGATTCTTCTTTTGTATATTTGTTGTGTATGATATGCGAATTATTACCGGTTACACTTTTCTGTAAAAGTAAAAATTCATACAAAGGATAACTGTGATACTTTTTTGAATCAATAAGTTCCTTAAGTTGCTCAATTATACCCGGCCATCTTGTTGCGGCAACACACAGAGGAATCATGCGTTGAGGCAGTTGCACAACCTTTCCGTGCTCCACCCTTATTGTACTGTCTCCCCCCAAACCGAATGTATCTATAAATACGCCGTGGACAAATGTCTTCCACGAGCCTATCCTTACCCCGGAGTCGGCATTAAGCGGTATGCCGTTTTTTACTATGGAAACGTCGGTAGTGGTTCCTCCCATATCTATAATAAGGCAATTTTTTTCCTCCGTTATATTCACCCCGCCCGTAACCGATGAAGCCGGTCCGGACAGGATGGTTTCCACAGGCTTTGTTTCGGCATATTGTTCACTCATTTTAGTGCTGTCGCTTCGTATAACCACAACGGGTGCATTAATGTGCATTTTTTCCAATGCCGACTTTATACTCTCTAAGAACTGTTTGATGATGGGTATAAGTTTGGCATTGAGTAAAGTGCCCGCTCCTCTTTGAATGGAGTTTAGTTCGTAAAACAGTTCATGACCGCATACCGCAGGAATTCCATATCTTTCTTCCACCAACTTCTTTGCGGTCTTTTCCAGTTTGGCACCGTTACTTGCAGCAAATACTTCCACTATTCCCAAGCCTTCGGCATCGTTCAACCAGTCATCCAGTTGAGTAAATAATTTATCCCAGTTCGGTTGCTGCGTGTTGTTGCCGGAAAAATCACCGCTTTTTTCACAGAGATATACATCACTTTTGTCGGTAAGACCGTAATCCTTGCCTACCATATCAAAAACCTTTTGCTCCACTCCGAAAAACAGCAACTTGGCTCTTCCGCCTTTGTTTTCTATGCAGGCGTTGGTAGCCAAAGTTGTGGACAGAGCCACTATATCCACTTTCGAAAAGTATTGCTTATCTAAACGGGATAACGCATTGATTATTCCGGTCTCCAGCTTTTCATGAGTGGTAAGAGCTTTTGCGGAGCATAATACTTTACCGCTGTCAAAGTCATATATTACGGCATCGGTATATGTACCGCCCGTATCTATTCCTATTCCTAAAGCCATATAACTTTTCCGCCTTCTTTTCTCGACTGCTCTGCCTTCATTACATTGCGATGACTGACTATGGTTGTATCGATGAAGGTAAGATCGTCGGTTTCCACGGGTTCACCGGATAACAGTTTTATAAAATTGTTGACCAGCGCCATGTCACCCGATATATGTGCAAGGCGTATAACTCCCGCATATACCGTTTTACTTCCCTTTCCGAATCTGTTGATTATGAATCTGCCTTTGGATTCGTCGCAGTGAATATCGGCTTTTTCCATGTGCAGGATTGTGTGTCTGTAACATTTTTCGGAAAATGCCGTAACATTCAGGTTGACATATCTGTTATCACCGTAATCCATTGTCACCACCTGATGGTCCAATGCATTGTTGTCACACTTATACACGCATCTGCCGAACAGACCGGTCCGCAACGAATCATATTTATCTTTTCTGTTGTATTTGGGTTTTCCGGTTATGACATCTCCTAAAAGTTTCAAGAAAGTAAATCTCCATATGGGTGCGGTAATGTATAAGCTCTCGGCATCATACGGGCAGTTGTTTTTAATATGCTTGGGACAATCCAGGCATATGTCGCCGCAGCCTTCCGGTGCATTTTCTTTTTTAAAGTAGGAAAGACTGCCGTAGGAAGATATGGATTTGCAACCGTCTCCCATCAACCAGTGTATAAGGTCAAAGTCATGGCAGCATTTAGCCATCAGCATGGGTGTGGTTTTTTCCGAATCTCTCCAGTTACCTCTTACATAACTGTGAGCAAAATGGAAGTAACCTATATTTTCGGTATGCTCGATAGATATTATATTTCCGTACTTCCCGCTCTTTACCAGTTGATTCATCTTTTTGAAGAACGGCGAATATCTCATTACATGGCATACTACAACATATACACCTTTTTCTTTTGCTTTGTTGCGTATCTCTTCACACTCGGCAATATTTATAGAGACGGGTTTTTCCAGCATTATGTGATATCCGCATTCTATTGCCGCCATGGCATGGCGGTAGTGATCGTTATCCATTGTGCATATATATATGGCATCGGCCAGTTTCCCGGCTTTAAAGAAATCGACTTCATTCAGATATCTGTTACTTTTATCCACTTCATACTTGTCGCCGTATGTATTGAGTCTGTACTCATCGGTATCGCATAATGCGGTTATTTTAGCTTTTCTGCCGTTTAAAAGTTTGGTCCATCTCATATAACCGCTGCCTCTGTTGCCTAAGCCTATCACAGCTATGGTAATCATTTGTCACCCTCCCATTCTTTCCATACACCCGGTTCATACCCCGCTGTCGCCTTATTGCCGTTTCGCACGACGGGAGTTTTTATGAGGTGCTGATTTTCAAAAAGCAGCGTCGTCCTGTCCTGCTCTTTTGCATATTTAATCCTCAGAAGTTTATCCTGATCTTTTGTTTTATAGTCTAAAAGATTCTCCATTCCGCCTACCGCTCTTAAAACTTTTTCCAACTCGCCTTTACTCATACCTTTATCCTGCATATTAATATACTGGAAAGGTATTTTTCTTTCTTTGAAGTATCGTTGGGCTTTTTGGGTATCAAAGCATTTGGTTTTTCCGAAAATCTGAATATTCATTATTCCGCCTCTATATATCCGATTGAGTATATTTTAACATAAAGCTTGACTGTATACCGATTCTTTCGCTTGTAAGTTTACCGATAGGATACTATAATGGGCATGAGAGTTTTTTAAGATACGGAAAGGAAAGTTATGAAGGCTTTTTTCGTTAAATACAGACGGCTTATATTACTTATGTTACTCTTTCTTTTGTATATATTTTATTTGATAGTATGTGCGATTGTTAAAAAAAGCGATAACTTCTTTTCCACTGAAATGTTTCTTGACAGCTATATTCCTTTTATTGATTTTGCCGTTTACGGATATATATCCTGGGTGCCGCTTGCAGCCGTATCCGTTATTTTCCTTTTCTTCTGTCCGGGCGACGGATATTACCGGCTTATAATAGCAATTGCAATATCGGTTCTTATTTGCCTGATAATAAGTCTTTCCTATCCGGTCAGAATGGATATTCCCCATTTCGGCGACAGTGCATTTCTTGTTGCAGTTTTGAAAAACAGCGGTATTGCAAGTTTTCCCAACATACCTTCATGTATATTGTCCAACGGCTTTTTCTTAATGATTTTCTACAAAAAAATACATAAACGTTCAAAATGCTTGCCGATAGTTTTGCTGTTCGGATTGATATTGCTGGCATGGATTGTCTGTGCTTTGCTTTCCAAGATGACACATATTTCAGATCTGTTAATCGGAATACTTATAGGAGCGGTTTCTTCTTTGTCGGTCTGGTTTATTCCTTTTAAACAAACACACTAAAATTTAACTTTTTTCATAACTCCGTCAAAGACATAAGAACAATCGTAGCCCGCTCTTTTAAGCCGGTCTATCGCTTTATCGTAAGCAAACAGTAACGCCGATGTAAAATGGCAGTCGGAATTAACCGATACACGCAAGTTTTTCGCACGACATCTTCTTAAGATATATTCCGAAGGATACATGACATCAATGCCCTTTGCCATGGCACCGGTGTTGACTTCGATATAGGAATCTTTTATTACATCCAAAGTCGCTTCTACATGAGCTTTATATTCATCGGTATCGGCATCAAACCACTTCTTGCCTATATTCCTTTTTTCCACTATATCGAAATGAGCAATCATTAACGGGTTATATTCTGTTATCATTTGCCTTAATGTCTGATAGTATTTTTTGTAAAAAGCAACCCCGTCACCGCCGAAACCTTCAATGATAGCTTTATCCACTCTTTCCTGTGTACCGTCGGCCGAAGCAAAACCGTCTATCCGGTCGGAATAGAGGTAGTGGACCGTACCTATAACAAAATCCAGATTAAGTTGGTCAAAATCAATATACTTTTTGACATCCAGCCCTTCCAAATAGTCCAACTCCAATCCGATATAAATATTTATCTTGTTCCCGTACACCTTCCTCATGTAATTTAACTCGTCAAAATACCTGGGCAGGTTCTCTTTTTTCATTGCCCAATCATATTTCAGCGGCACGGGAGCATGGTCGGAAAAACCTATACTTTTCAGTCCCAATCTTATTGCTTCTTCTATATATTCATGTGAATAATTTATTCCGTCGGAATAAG
This sequence comes from Clostridiaceae bacterium, assembly GCA_012838235.1. Classification (GTDB taxonomy): domain Bacteria; phylum Bacillota; class Clostridia; order DUPQ01; family DUPQ01; genus DUPQ01. The sequence goes on along the minus strand of DUPQ01000071.1, from coordinate 66,862 downwards.
GGGTATGTAAATGTATTGTATTAAATTTATTCATCCATGTTAACCTTCTCTCTTATAATATACAAAGGTCTGTTCTTGCTCTCGTCAAAAATCCTGGCAATATACTCGCCGTTTATACCCGACATGATAAGCTGTATGCCGCCCACAATCAGTATGGCAATTACGGCAGGTATCCATCCGTTCTGCAACCGTATTCCCATAAGCCTTTGTATGATTACAACGAGAAGATAAATAAAGCCTGAAGCCGTTGTGACTAAACCTATCCATTTTGTCAGTTTAAGAGGTTTTGTGGAAAACGACGTTATACCGTCCATGGAAAGTTTTAACATCTTTTTTAAGGGGTATTTGGTCTCTCCCGCAAATCGCTCTTCTCTTTCGTAATATATTCCTGTCTGTTTGAATCCCACCCATGAAACAAGACCTCTTACATACCTGTTTCTCTCGGTAAGTCCTTTCAATACATCGCATACCTGCCTGCTTATGAGGCGGAAGTCGCCGGTGTCTACCGGTATGTCCACTTCACACATGCTTTTTAAGAATCTGTAAAATACTTTGGCGGTAAACTTCTTGAAGAAGGTTTCACCTTTTCTTTTGGAACGTACGGCATATACCACATCATATCCTTCTTCATACTTTTCAATCATCTGCAACACCACTTCGGGAGGATCCTGAAGGTCGGCATCCATAACTATAACGGCATCACCTGCCGAATGGTCCATTCCGGCGGTTATAGCGGTCTGATGCCCGAAATTACGTGAAAAAGATATAAGTTTCAGATGAGCATCTTCAGCACAATATTGCTTTACAATAGTTTCTGTTGCATCCTTGCTTCCGTCATTAACGAAAATAACTTCATAATCAAAGTCTTTATCTTTCATTACGTCGGTTACTCTTTTTATACATTCATGTATTACCTGTTCTTCGTTATACAGCGGTATTACGAGAGAATATAGTTTTTTCATACAAAACACCTCTCCAAATATGATATTCCTATTATACATTTTCCCGGCTTATATTAACAGATTTATTGTAAGGAATATAATATATAATAAAATATTAAATATTTTGTATTATTTCTTATATTATTATGTTATATTTTTGTAATTATATATTATATTTATATTGACTATTATATTAAAAATGCTATAATTTGACATATCATAAGCAGAAAGGGGATATACGGTATGGATTCACTGTATAAAAATTTTGGTAGTAGAGTCCGAGAGAAAAGAGTCATGAACAACATGTCTCAAGAAAAACTTGCGGAGAGATGTGATTTATCAACATCATACATCGGCTTGGTGGAAAGAGGCGAACGCAAGGCGTCTCTGGAAGTTGTCGTTAAAATAGCAAATGCTTTGGACGTTACACCCAATGCACTCGCTATGGATTCGATAAAACATAAGGCATGCAACAACAAAGACAAACTGGTATTAATGATTAACGATTTTGATGATGCGCAGTTAAACACCACTTTTGAAATTGTTAATCAGATTCACTCTTACATAAGGAAGGGTACAAAAAAAGCAACTTATATGGACATAGACGAGTTGCTTTCCGATTAGTCCTTATCTTCTTTCAAAACATTTTTAACCTTTTTGAATAAGTCATTTCTGGTCAACATAATTTTGTGACCGCAACCGAGACATTCCAGTCGGAAATCCGCACCGGTTCTTAGAATACGCCATTTGTTTGAGCCGCAGGGATGTGCTTTCTTGAGTTCCACTATATCATTTAACTGAATGTCCGTTTTCATTATTCAAAAGTAAAAGTGTCCAGATAACCTCTTAAATACTCCAGATCGGCTTCATTGTGAGCACCTATCATTATGGAAAGAAAGTATCCGTTCTTTACAACAGCGTACATATCGAAAATCATGTACAGGTCGTGTAAATCCAAAGTTAAGGTTCTGTTTGCAAATTTGCGGTTACCTAACCACACATTTGTCTGATTGGATAAGGTTATTTTAGCCCCTTCTATATTTCTGTATGTATCGGCTTTACTGTTGGACATATATTCAATGTAGGTATCTTTATCCGAATAACCGTATTTGCTTGCATCTTCTACGGATATCATTATATGCGAATTGTCCTGTGCATCATCTACGGGTTTTTGTGAAAAGAAAGCAAGATAGGTTATAAAGACTTCCAGTTCATCGTCTTCTACATGCTGCTTTATATCAAATTTAGTATCCAGTTCCTCTTCCGTAGCTGTGTAATAATTTTCCGGTACCTTAATCTTAAATCCCATATCTTCGTTTACATAATACCCGTCAACCACTTCGCCTCGCGACACATGCTCCGGTTTAACAATCTCTATGTTTTTATTGCATCCTACCAGCATAGTAGATAGTATGGCGATAATTAAAATATATATTATAACTTTTTTCATATTATTCCCCTATTATCTTGACAAGCACTCTTTTGGGTCTTTTACCGTCAAACTCGCCGTAAAAAACCTGCTCCCACGGACCTAAATCAAGTTTTCCGTCTGTTACCGCTATTACCGCTTCTCTGCCCATTATAGTTCTTTTCAGATGTGCATCGGCATTATCCTCAAAGCCGTTGTGGGCATATTGCGAATAAGGTTTTTCCGGAGCTAACTTCTCCAGCCACTTTTCAAAATCCTGATGCAATCCCCTCTCATCATCGTTAACAAATACCGAAGCGGTTATATGCATGGCATTACATAAAAGCAATCCTTCCCTGATACCGCTTTCTTTCAGAGATTGCTCAAGTTGAGGCGTAATATTCACAAACCCTCTTCTTGTACCGATATTGAAATATAGCTCTTTTCTGTAACTTCTCATAACACTAATATATTTTACAAAAAGAAATGTGAAAAAACAATATTTTCAGGTTGCTTCCCCGCCTTTTGCCGTTTTTCAAATTATTCATATGGATTTTGCAGTAAAACAGGAATTATTCGTACCATTTTTGCAAAAGACCTTTATTTCTTTCGGATCCTGCTGTTCATGCAAAGTAATAAGCTCTCCGTCGCTGCGCTGTTGCGTAACATTTTCAATACATACATCATGGACCACATCGCCGAAAAATACCGTTGTCTTGAAAAACTTGGAATGGACATTGCTTATTCTTACTCCCGATATATCGCCCGGAGTATATGTCTCCCCGAAGTATCCCGTATAGGAGTAGACAAGCTTTAAATTGGTTGCATTTGGATAAAGAGGATGTATGAAAGGCCCGGTATGAGTATCTATAACATTATCAATACTGACATTCTTAATCTTATTGCCGTGTCGTGATAACAAAGCCACTCCGGACACACCGGAGGTATATACATTTCTCACCGATACATCGGTAATGTATCGGTTCTCTATCGATTCCTCATCTTTGCATATGTTGGACGGAATAAGAGGAAAGACATACTGTTTGAAAGGATAAACGAGATTAACATCGGTGGCGCTGTTAATAGCAATAAGGTCGTCGGTTGTTTCCCCGGATATATTCTCTATAACAACATTGCTGCACCCTGCTCTTATATTCAAACCGTCTCCGTTTTTTACCGTGGAATAAAACCGCAGATCGGAAAAATGCAGGTTCTTAGAGCGGTCTGCGGAAATCGTCCAACTCTTCACTTTTTTAAAAGTAATATCACGAATTTCAAAATTTTCACAACGGGAAATAAGCACCTGGAATCCGCGCCACCCCCAGTAATCCCCTATGGCAAGTTGTTCTTCATTAAAATGGGGATGCCAAAAACTTGTGTGCTTCTTTGGCCCTTCTATCAGCGCATCATTCTTCCCTATAATCTTAATATTTTTAGCCGCCTTTATAGATAAAGGATAACCGTAAGGATTATCGGGATCTGTCTCCATATTGTCCGCACGGAATACATTGTCATGCACAAAATCATTCTGCTTAATCATCACCCCGTCGATTATAACGGTGGTGTCGGAAGGCAAGGTAATTGCTGCATCAATATAGTAGTCTTTTTTATCAAATATTATTGTTCTTTCATCACAGCTTTTAGCAGAGTTCAGGCAATCTTTTATAGCCTGACTGTCGCTTATTCCCTCTTTCAAAAAATCCGAAACATAAAACAACCTGCTCATCATTCCGCCGCCCTTATCTTTATACCGAATACCGGTCTAACCGATTGTAATACAACCGGTTATCGGTGTCAAACAAACGGCAAAATAACCGGTAAATGCAAGAAAAAGAAAAACTATGAAAATTTATTAAAAAGGTATTGTTCGTGACGTAGCGTCATGAACTATAATATACGCGGAGGTAAATAATTATGGCAAAATACAAAGCAATTCCGGACGGATATATGACCATAGGTAAAGCGGCCAAGAAAATGGGTGTAACGGTCCGCACACTGCAGTATTACGATAAAGAAGGACTGCTGTCGCCTTCGGGCGAAAGTGAAGGCGGTCGCAGGCTCTATACCGACAAAGACCTGGTTGTGCTTCATCAGATTGTATCTTTAAAATCATTGGGTTTTTCTTTAAATGATATAAAGCAGCGGTTGATATCTCTGGATACACCGGCTGATGTGGCAAATGCCCTTACCGAACAGGCAGACAAAATACGCAGTGAAATAGAAAACCTGACTGCTTCTCTTAATGCCATAGAACAGTTAAAAACCGAAGTATTGCAAATGCAGAAAGTGGATTTTAAGAAATATGCCGATATAATCGTTAACCTTCAGATGAATAATAAATATTACTTTCTTATTAAAAAATTTGATGATGATACACTGGATCATATCCGTGACCGTTTTGATAGAGAGAGCAGTATGGATTTTATAAACAGATTTGATGCCTTAAGTGACGAAATACTGAAACTTCAAAAAGAGAATGTACCGCAGGAAAGCGAGCAATGTCAGCAACTGACAAAGGCTTACTGGGATTTGATTATGGAGTTTACAAACGGTGACATGAGTATGTTACAGAAGTTACCGGAAATAGCCAATTTTGAAAACACAAATACCGACTGGGCTAAAAAGCAGGCTGTTGTCAACAGTTATTTAGAGCCTGCTTTTGTCATTTATTTCAAAAAGCTCGGAATTAATAATGTAAGAGAGGAGCAACAATGAACTGTGCAATACAGGTAAGTAATTTAAGAAAAAGCTACGGCAGCAATACCGTTCTCAAAGGTATCAATCTGCATATAAAAGAGGGAGAGATTTTTGCTCTTTTAGGAGTGAACGGCGCGGGAAAGACCACAGCTCTTGAATGTATAGAAGGATTGAAAAAGTATGAAAGCGGTGAAATTTCCGTAAACGGAGAAATGGGTATTCAGTTACAATCCTCCTCTTTGCCTGCACAGATAAAATCCATGGAAGCAGTCAAACTGTTTTCCAAATGGAAGAAAGCAAATATAGACCATGAAATGCTTACCGCCTTAGGCATAGAAGAGATTAAGAAAAAGAAGTATATAGAGTTATCGACCGGACAAAAAAGGCGGCTGCATCTTGCTCTTGCACTTATAGGCAATCCCGACATCATATTCTTAGACGAGCCCACTGCGGGACTGGATGTTGAAGGAAGACTGTCACTGCATGAACAGGTACGAAAACTTAAATCACACGGAAAAACCATTGTTCTTGCAAGCCATGATATGGCGGAAGTGGAGGCGTTGTGTGATCGCATAGCCATTCTGCATAACGGTAATATTGTTTTTTGCGGCACCGCTGCGGAACTGACCGAAAAACTGGGAAGAAAATATCTGGTACATATAAAGACGCAACAAGGGGATCAGACTTTTGCTACGGACAACATAGAAGATACATTATTGTCCCTACTCGGTGAACTGAAACAAAAAGGATTATATTTATCGGACATAAAAGTGGACAGAGGGACACTGGAACAACATTTTATTGAAATGACAAGAGGTGAAGAAGAATGAAGGGTTTTTTATACGGTCTTACATTACAATGCAAATTGGATTTACGGAGTAAAACAATATTGGTAACCTGCTATATTGTCCCTCTTCTTTTCTTCCTTTTAATGGGCAGTATTTTCGGTTCGGTTATGCCGGAAATGAAAGAAACACTCATTCCGTCAATGATTGTGATGAGTGTGTCAATGGGAGCATTTATAGGATTGCCGCCTTCCTTGATTGAAACTTACGGAACCGATGTTAAAAAAGTGTATAAAGCAAACGGAATCCCTCTGCATGTCGGCCTTATAACCATGTTTTTATCCACATTCTTTCATCTGATGATTTCCTGCGTGATAATACTACTGCTTGCCCCGGTACTGTTTGATGCGGCATCACCGAAAAACATTCCTCTGTTTCTTCTTGCACTTGCAATATATGCTATTGTTTCTCTTAGCATAGGAAGCATATTGGGACTGGTTGTCAAGAGTCAGGCAAAGGTAACCATGATTGCACAACTGCTGTTTTTGCCTTCCATTATGCTTTCGGGAATTATGCTTCCTATTGAAATATTGCCCGAATCACTGAAAATATTAGGGCGTATTTTTCCCGCCACATGGGGATACCGACTGATGTTGGATAACGGCTTTCATATCAAAAACCTGTGGTATCTGATAATTGTTTTTTGTATTGCGGTTATAGTATGTATGATTCTTCTGAAAAAGCAGAAATTTAAATGACCGTGTGCTTAGCGGAATATTATTTATCCCTTTCAATACCGTACTTTTTGCGTATCTCTTCAAAAGCATATTGTACGGGAACCGTCTCGCCTCTTTGATATTCAAGGAATCCTTCATTTAACAGGTTATCGATTTCTTCTTTTGACATTTTACTAAAATCCTGCTTCAACTCTACCTTTTTCATAAGCATTGTTTTCCTTTTCTATATTGTACTCCCAAAACATGTTTTATACCACACAAAGCAAAGGTACCACACCTTTGGCGGCGGCATGGTACCCTTGTTGTTGAGGAAGATTATTTAGAATATTACCTCTTACTTTATGTTGGCAATAAACCTCTGGAATATTGCCGCTGCATGACAGCGCTCTCCTTTTCCTGAAGGATTCAAGCCTGTGCCGTCACCCAAGATAAGAGCTTCAGCATTGGCCCATGCCATGGCATCCGTTGCCCAGCCGGATATACTCTTTGCATCCGCAAATGTTTCCAGTGCGGCTCTCTTGGATGTGTCATAGCCTTTGTACTTGGCATAGTTCATAAAGATTACCGCCAGCTGCTCTCTTGTAACGGGATCGTTGGGACCGAAGTTTCCGTCACCGTAACCGCTTACTATACCGTTCTCCGCTGCCCAGTTGACAGCTTTGCTGTAGTATCTGTTTGCCGCAACATCACCGAATGTGTTGTATGCTTTCGGTTCGGGCATCTTCTCCAAGCGATGTAATACCGTTACTATCATTGCTCTTACCATATGTCCGTGAGGATCAAATTGATTATCACCTACACCGTACATCAGTTTGTTCTTGTTTATGTACTCTATTGCACTGTAGTACCAGGCATTTTTGTTAACATCGGTAAACGGATTGGTCCAGTCTCTTTCTCTGCTTACATCCTGTCCTAAAATGTATACCGAAAGGTGGTTGAGACGGAATGTAACTATACCGTTTTCGTAATCACAATCTATCTTTTCCAGCTCTCCCGCATCATTTAAGTACCAAACCGCTACAGGCAGAGGACCGTTGTAAGGTATACGCATTATCAGTTCCCCGTTGAAGGTACTTATCTTCTTACCGTCTCCGCCGGTGATATTGGCATCGATAATCAGATCATCCGCTCCTACCGACTGTTCCTGCAGATAGTTAAGTTCTTCAGGTTTAACCAGAGCTAACTCGACACTTACCGTATCTCCTCCTGCCTGCTCCGCAATGGAATCTACGGCTTCTTTGTCCATAGTTACCGAACCTTCCGGCAACTTAACAGTTACCGATACATCGGCTTTGCCGAATGTTTCCAATGCCTCTTTAGACAACTCAGCAGACTTGGCATCTTTAACACCGGAAAGATCAAATCCTACATCTCCGTCTTTACTCTTGTTGATAATCTCTTCAGCCTTGTCAGTTGATATATCCAGTGATACAACCTCTTCACTCTGAGCATAATCCACTTGAGCTTTACCGTCGGTTGTGGGAATGGTTTTCGATGTATCCTGTCCCGTTCCGGCATCCGGAATGACAGGGTCGTCAGGAATGACCGGGTCATCGGGAATCGGAGGATCATCCGGTTGCTGTGCTCCGGCTCCTACCGTAACAGCACGATATGCTCCCGCTTCTGTGGTATTGTTTCCTGCAATTCTTACATAGTATGTTCCCGCAGTAAGTCCCGTTATCTCAACTCCTCTACAAGCGGTATATACTCCGGCTGCAGTCTGAGAAAACTCCATTGTTCTGTCTGTACCGGTAATCTTTCCGTCATTACCTCCGGCAACGGTAGGTGCTACGCCTGCAAGTCCTGCGGGTGCCGCAGGTCCTGCCGCTTTGGCTATTACACCTGTTGCCTTTCTTATCACACCCTGATGGTCATCCGTTTTAACTTCGCAGACAAGTGTCTTCCCTATGTCGGCAGCTACCGTTGTATATGTGGCTCCTGTCGCAATTTCTGCTCCGCCACGTTTCCATGTGTAAGTGAAGTTCTTGCTAACACTGTTATCTTCACTAACAGTTGCCGTAAGCTGCTCATTAAATCTTTCGTTTCCCGTTATGGTAACTGTACCGAAGAAGTTTACGGGTGCATCGGCATCGTAAATCTTAACAAATACCAAGTCCGCCGTATCTTCATACAAATCTTCGGCAAATGCATAAGCCAATCCGTTGACACATACTATACTCAGATTTCTATAGAACTGACTGTTTTCCAAATATGTCCTCTGTTCATCATACAGAGTCCCATCCTTAGCGAGTGTAACACTTGCAATACCTTCGTTTCCTACTACCAGTTTGTTATCGGCATCAAAGTATGCTTCGGAAGGCTTTATGAAACTTAAAACAAGTTTGTCACCGTTAACCGCAAGGTCCATTTCAATTGCACTTACATTGGAAACGGGGGTACCTTTCTTTGTCCATGCAGAGCCGGGACTAATACCTCTTGTGTAGAAGTCAATGCTGCCCTTTGATGTACAGCCTATGTAAAAACCGTTTGCATCAACTGCAACAGCCGATGTTGAACCTGTTTCGGCAGCAACGACATTATCGTTTACCGTATTTACACCTGACCAGCTAAGAGCGAGCAGTTTACCGGTTGCTTCAACATAAGCAACTACGGCTTCGTTGTCATTGCCTGCAACATTTATACCGAAAGCTTTAACATTTTTCTTTAGCATCACTGCAGAATCAAAACCTGAGCCGTTCCATTTGTACCCTGCAATATCAAAGCCTGTCGCTCCCGTTCCTCCTGTAAGAGCACATACCAAGCGAGGATTTGTGCTTCCTGTCAGGTAAGATTTAAAAGCATAAGATTTGGACAATTGTGCTACACTGCCGGAAGCTGACTCTTCCCAACCGTTTGCTCCTACAGTTCCGACTGTATAGCGAATTTCCGAGTTGGGGAACAAACTATACTTATCTTCTTTTGCAATTAAACTATATGTTATCAATATTCTGTTATCGGACAGAGTTATTAAATCGCAACTGCCTATTGCACCGTCGGTTGAAATTACCGTTACGGGCTGTTGCCATGTGGTGCCGTTAAATTTACTGAGCTGTAACCTCATATCTCCGCCTTGGCTTACAAGGTCGGTATAGAGGATGTTACCGCTGTTTTCGTCTGTGGCATAAGTTGCAAGGGCCAGATAATCCTTTACCATTATGCCGGAAGTTTCATCTGCCAAGAATTCGGACGTTCCGAAGGTATCACGATTTATCTCGTGGTTCTTCACGCCTACAGGGGTAAGCGTAAACTTTGTTTCCGTTCCGAACTGCATATCTACTGAAAACGCCTCGAAATTCCAGCTTTTTCTTGCGGCAAAAAAGGCTGTATCAATAAATGCTTCGAATTCGGCTTCACATACGCCTTTCAGCGTTGCCGGGTCGGCCCGGAATTCTCCCTTTTCAACATCATAGACAAACTTTACATCAAAGGTCATCATGGAGCTTTCAAATTTCTCGTGTTCACCGCCGAAACCTATGGTTCCTCTGGCACCGGCACTTCCGTTGAAAGCACTGCCGTAAAGCCCGGCCTTGGCACCGAGACCTAAACCTACATCTAAATCTAATTTATCCGGAGCTGTTGGGGTTTTAAGGTTATCCGTCATTCCGACACCAACGTTCAGACCTACATTTGCATCTATGGTGACACCTAAATCAATTCCCCACTTTTTAAGTGTTCTGAACACGGTACCCAAAGCACCTCCACCGAACAATTTACCTGCAACACCCACCCCGCTAATATTCGTAGTGGTCGCTAATTCGCCGGTAAGCCCGATATTCGATGAAGTAGCACTCGGTTTGGCATCACTTTCGTACTCGATTCCGGATTCAACGGAAGCCGTTCCCGTTGCAGTTCCCTCCATGGTGGCAACATCGCTTATTGCCGCAGGAAGATATTTCTCTGTTTCAAATTCCGCACCCACGGAGAGTGCTACCGAATTATTTATACTTTTATCCTTACCCGATACGCTCGCACTGAATGTGCCGCCGAATTCTATACCCAATTGGTCGGGCAGATAGGATGTGGGAGAACCCGCCGAACCGCCCGGATTTGCCATTCCTGCATCCGCGGTTACAGCCAGACTGTATTCATATACAAGATAGCCGGGGTTGTCTTCATCCTCGCTTATCTCGGCGGTAAATTCCGGTAAATTGGTCGCTTCGTCAAGTGCAGGACAGAACTCAAAGAACGGAACTATAAATACCGGAAGTACAAACGGTCTTTTTTCCAGATACATCTCTGTAACATTATGGAAGAAAGTAAGGAAACCGTCTTTTTTCAGACCTACAAGCTGCTTATCTTCAGCAATGATAGGTGTATAAATATTGTAGGCGCCTTTTTCGGTTACCGCTATAAATATCGGTTTAAACGGACCTGCGGGCAGGTCATATATCATTATCTCGCCCGAGAAGTCTGCCATGTCTGAGTTGTCGTCTCTTTGGGTTATGCACTCAGCATCGAAATACCTGAAAAATACATTTTCCAGCCCTGCGGAGCGATTTCTAAGCTTGTCCAGCCATTCTTTTACCGCTTTCGGAGATGTAGGATCGGGAAGTGTTGCAGCATCTATTTCTGTATAGTCACCCTCTCTGGACTTGTCATCTACTTCAAACTTCTTGCCATCAATTATATACATGCCGATGACTTTGTCTGCAACCTCATCATATTTCTGCTGTTTCAACGCCGCCTCGACTGTCAGTGTCAGAGCATCCTTTGCGGCATTTTCTTCACGACTTAATATGCACACCAGTTCATAATTATCACCGCTTGTTACACGGCCTGCATGGGGCAGGAAGCCTCCGAAACGATCAAAGCTTTCGTCGCTGATTTCAGGTCGCTCCAAAGGAACTAAGATCGCTTCGTGTATGAAGGTATTCCATTTTCCGACTTTTACCAACGTTTCGGCCTTTAACTCATGAGTGTATGTGCAATAGCCGGGAGCATCTATAACCAAAGTATAGTTTTCATCTTTCAGATATCCTATATCCAAAGTGCCATTCGCCTCTGTTTTCAGATTTTCATTGAAGTTGTTGGGACTCCTCAAAACGACCGTGGCATTCGGAATCGCAACACCGCTTTCATCCCTAACCGTCAAATCCAATGCAGTATTCGGAATCACATTAAGTATATATGTTTCGGTTCTGCTACCGGGATCTCGTATAAAAGTAATGTAGTCGAAGCGCAGATTTCTGCCTCCAAAATCAATATTTCTGTAAGTCGGCAATTTTATTACATTGTTATAAGTTTGTCCCGACACATAAGTGTTTCCTGTGTTTTCGTCCAAGATAGAGATACCGTCTATTTCCTTTCCTGTATATACATGCTTGGCTTTTAATATAAATGTATAGGGACTCAATATAGCCGGATATGCATCGGCTCCCTTGCGCAGATTCGGAGTAGGCCCATCTATATAGAGAGCAGGGCTTGCCACTCCTGTAGAGGGGTTATAATTCATCTCAAACCATGCTCTGGGCTCATAGCCTTCGCCCGTTTCATAAGGATCCCTGGTAATATATAATGTAACGGGCACATCCGGCAAAAGCATCTGGACATAACGTTCCTGAGTAAAACCATTGTAGAAGTTAAACATTTTATTAGGGATTATATCGGAACTCCATCCGTATATTCTAAACCCCCAATCACGTATAGTATATGTAAGATCACCGGAATGAATTTGCTCCAAGCTTTCATACTCACCCGGAATACCCTCTTCCGGATTTCCCTCTACCCAATAGTAAAAATATCGATTTAAGTCTGCCTCATAAGGTGTCGCTTCATTTCCTATAAGGCCGAGACCTATTCTGTCATTACCCGTAGGCCAGACTTTATCGAGCTCGGTCATATATTCAACGGGAAAATTCTCCGGTAATATCCCCGGTGCGGGAAAATCATAGAACACGACATTCGAACCATGCCAGGTTTTAGTTATTATTTCTCCTTCAAAAGTCCATTCGTTGCGTTCAAAGTAACATTTCGGCCCGGATTTATACTTAGTTATATTGACAGGATAAGTCCCAGGCTCCAAACGGACAAATATATGAGGCAGCGGATCGTTATCGCCATTTATGACGGTTTCGCCGCATGTATATGTTGCCCCGAAGCTGGCCGTGTTGAATACTGCATCGCGAACTGCTTCAGCATCCGGAGGATTGTTTTCATTATCTATTTTAATAGTCATAGTGTGACTCCAAGGATTATCTTTATCCTGGTAGTCAACAGACAGCTCAACTGAACAAACTTTTTCATTCATGAACAAATCTCCCTCGGTAATTCCCGAGGAAAGAGGCATACCGCCAAGATCGGCATATCCTGTTCTGGTGAACATGCAAATCCAGCCCGCACCCATATATGCCAGAGCAGAATCGTAGCTGCCTTGCCATATTTGATAATATGGCCAGCCGCTCGTTGGACAATCTGCCATTTGCGGAGTTAATGTATAGCGATCGCGATATTCAATATACGCACCCCAATATTTATCCATTCCGCTAACCGTCACGCCGTAAAGACCGGGATGCACATTGAATGAATAGTGACCGAACTCATCGGTGGTTACCGTATAAGTCTTACCATATTCGGGACTCTGAGGATAGTATTCGGACGGAACAAGCGTCATTGTTACATTGCCCGCAGGTGTCGTCTTGAGAGTTCCGAAGTTATCCATATCGGTTTTATATAGATAACCCGAGAAATTTGCCATCTCTATTTCTAAATCTAAATCCACTTCAAGTATCATATCCGGTTTTGCCAAACCGAGAATTTCCCCTTGGAAATTCACCGAAAATATTCTTTCAGGCGCACCATACCCGTCCTGCATAGGATCCAAACTCGGATCTGCATAAATATTTCTACCTTGTACCAATACGGGTATATTACGCATGGAACTTCCATAGGTGGAAATATCGTACTGCCCCGGCAAAAGATTTGTAAATTCCGCAAACGTCTCGCCCTCGAATAAGATAACGGTGCGTGTTAAGCCTTCGGTTGCGGTACCGTTTATACCGCAAAGATTGACCTCAAGGCCTGTATATATTTCGTCGTCATCATAGACAGATTTGAGATTGGCTATCAAGGTTGCAGGATGAAAAACCATATCCAAAGTAACGCTATCCAACTCAAGAGTGCCGTCTTCTGTAGCTTTAACTATAATATCATCGGAATAAATATCCGGTATGGAGTCATAACCGGGAGAATATGCTTCAATTCTCCAGTCTATCGGCACAAGGTTTTCAAATGTCACCGTTCCGTTTTCGCCTGTAGTCTGCGGTGGAAGTTTAATCAGTACCACATCGTTATCTTTCGGGTCCACTCCGTAAAGTCTAACCGTAACATTCCTGATAGGACTGTTGGCTGTTTCGGAGAAAGCGTCAAAACCGTTGGTCTTAACGGTCAGGCTTTCGTAATTAGGCTTTAAAGAACAGTTTAGCAACTGGTCCTGCATTACTGTATACTCACCTGATATATAGCTTTCCCATCCCGGTTGACCGGTTTCATTTACCGTAAAGGTGTATGTTCCTTCAGGTAGGTTCTCAAAAACCAAGGCTCCATGCTCATCGGTCTGTCCGATAAAGGGGCCTTCAGAGCTGTGTATGGCCTTAACCGTCACATCGGACAGGGCTATGCCTGAATATACGCACTTGATATTGGCATAAATATCTATGCAGGGATTTCCGTCAGGTATCAGTTCGGCAAACCAGTCTTTTGTGCCGTCCAGCACAAAATCGTTTTTCATTTCCGTAGTATAGCCTCTAAGCGAAGCGGATATTTCATAAGTTCCCGCTTCACGGGCATCTATCTGATAATACCCGAAAGCATCGGTAGTATCGGTATATTCCTTCTCCGCATTTGATAATCTTACCGTCGCTCCGCTTAAGCCTTTCTTTGTAACACTATCGGTTATTCTTCCCGCTACAACAAAAACTTCCGGCTCACCCGGATTAGCAGTTACCGTTGCGGGTATCATGGTAAGTAACATTACCAATGTCATCAGTAGTGCAAAAAATCTTCTTGCCATGTGTTTCATTTTCTTCCTCCAGATACAAAAAATTTGCTCAATGAATAAGTCTGACCCGATTATATCCACTCATTTTTTTTCATTCAACGGTTTGGTCGCATTCGGTTATTTCCCGTCATAAACGGTTAAAAAATGCACAAAGCAAAGGTACCACACCTTTGGCGGCGGCATGGTACCTTTGTTGTTGAGGAAGATTATTTAGAATATTACCTCTTACTTTATGTTGGCAATAAACCTCTGGAATATTGCCGCTGCATGACAGCGCTCTCCTTTTCCTGAAGGATTCAAGCCTGTGCCGTCACCTAAGATAAGAGCTTCGGCATTGGCCCATGCCATGGCATCCGTTGCCCAGCCGGATATACTCTTTGCATCTGCAAATGTTTCCAGTGCGGCTCTCTTGGATGTGTCATAGCCTTTGTACTTGGCATAGTTCATAAAGATTACTGCCAGCTGCTCTCTTGTAACGGGATCGTTGGGCCCGAAGTTTCCGTCACCGTAACCGCTTACTATACCGTTCTCCGCAGCCCAGTTGACAGCTTTGCTGTAGTATCTGTTTGTTGCAACATCACCGAATGTGTTGTATGCTTTAGGTTCGGGCATCTTCTCCAAGCGATGTAATACCGTTACTATCATTGCTCTTACCATATGTCCGTGAGGATCAAATTGATTATCTCCTACACCGTACATCAGTTTATTCTTATTGATGTATTCTATTGCACTGTAGTACCAGGCATTTTTGTTAACATCGGTAAACGGATTGGTCCAATCTCTTTCTCTGCTTACATCCTGTCCTAATATGTATACCGAAAGGTGGTTGAGACGGAATGTAACTATACCGTTTTCGTAATCACAATCTATCTTTTCCAGCTCTCCCGCATCATTTAAGTACCAGACAGCTACAGGCAGAGGACCGTTGTAAGGTATACGCATTATCAGTTCACCGTTGAAGGTACTTATCTTCTTACCGTCTCCGCCGGTAATATTGGCATCGATAATCAGATCATCCGCTCCTACCGACTGTTCCTGCAGATAGTTAAGTTCTTCCGGTTTTACCAGTGCAAGTTCCACACTTACCGTATCTCCTCCTGCCTGTTCCGCAATGGAATCTACGGCTTCTTTATCCATAGTTACCGATCCTTCGGGCAACTTAACAGTTACCGATACATCGGCTTTGCCGAATGTTTCCAATGCCTCTTTAGACATTTCAGCAGACTTGGCATCTTTAACACCGGAAAGGTCAAATCCTACATCTCCGTCTTTGCTCTTGTTGATAATCTCTTCAGCCTTGTCAGTTGATATATCCAGTGATACCGTACCCTTGGTTTCAGTGTAATCCACCTGGGTATCACCGTCGGTTGAGGGAATGGTCTTTGATGTATCCTGTCCCGTTCCGGCATCCGGAATAACAGGGTCGTCAGGAATGACCGGGTCATCGGGAATCGGAGGATCATCCGGTTGTTGTGCTCCGGCTCCTACCGTAACAGTACGATATGCTCCCGCCTCTGTGGTATTGTTTCCTGCAATTCTGACATAGTATGTTCCCGCAGTAAGTCCTGTTATCTCGGCTCCCCTACAAGCAGTATATACTCCTGTTGCCGTTTGGCTGAATTCCATTGTTTGATTTGTTCCTGTAATCTTACCGTCATTACCTCCGGCAACGGTAGGTGCCACACCTGCAAGTCCTGCGGGTGCCGCAGGTCCTGCCGCTTTGGCTATTACACCTGTTTCCTTTCTTATCACACCCTGATGGTCATCCGTTGTAACTTCGCAGACAAGTGTCTTTCCTATGTCGGCAGCTACCGTTGTATATGTGGCACCTGTCGCTATTGCTTCTCCTTCACGTTTCCATGTGTAAGTAAAGTTCTTGCTAACACTGTTATCTTCACTTACAGCTGCCGTAAGTCGCTCATTGAATCTTTCGGTTCCCGTTATGGTAACTGTACCGAAGAAGTTTACGGGTGCATCGGTATCGTAAATCTTTACAAATACCAAATCCGCCGTATCTTCATACAAATCTTCGGCAAATGCATAAGCCAATCCGTTGACACATACAATACTAAGATTTCTGTAGAACTGACTGTTTTCCAAATATGTCCTCTGTTCATCATACAGCGTTCCGTCTTTGCTAAGTGTAACGCTTGCAATACCTTCGTTTCCTACTACCAGTTTGTTATTGTCATCAAAGTGTGCTTCCGAAGGCTTTATGAAGCTTAATACCAGTTTGTCATCGTTAACTGCAAGGTCCATTTCAATTGCACTTACATTGGAAACGGGTGTACCCTTCTTTGTCCATGCAGAGCCGGGATTAATACCTCTTGTGTAGAAGTCCACTGCTCCGCCATTTTCGTAAACAAGGTAGTATCCGTCTGCATCAGATGTCATGGCTAAAACTAAGCCTACATCCTCTGCTATCGTTGTGTTTGTTACATCACCTGTCCAGCTGATTGCCTGCAGTTCCTTCCATTCGTCAATGCAGGTAACTACCAGTTCGTTATCGGTTGCCGCAACGCTCATGTCATAAGTAGCGGCATATCCCAATGTTTGTGCAGCACCGAAGCCTGCTCCGTTCCATTTGTAACCTACTATCTTGAAGCCTTCCGCTCCTGTACCGCCTGTTAAACGGCAGACTAAGTAAGATCCTGCTAAATCACAGCTGAAAGCATAAGAACCTGTTAATTGTTCTATTGTTCCTGAGGCTTCTTCTACCCATCCGTTTGCACCTATGCTTCCCAATGTATATTTGGTTTCGGAATCGGGGAACATACTGTTCATATGTCCTTTAGATATTAAGTTGTATGTTATCAATATCTTACCGTTAGGTAATGTCAATAAATCATAACTGCCTAATGTTCCGTCGGTTGTAAGTATCGTTATCGGTTGCTTCCAGGTGCCCGCACTGTAACTGCTGAGTTGCAATCTCATATCTCCGCCTTGGCTTGCAAGGTCGGTGTAGAGGATGTTTCCGCTGTTTTCATCTGTGGCATAAGTTGCAAGACTGAGATAGTCTTTTACCATTATGCCTGATGCTTCATCAGCCATGAAGGTGGATGTTCCGAAGGTTTCACGGTCTATCTCCCTATATACTTTACCTATCGGTGTAAGCGTAAACTTGGTTTCCGTACCGAACTGCATGTTAACATCAAATACAGAGAAATGCCATTTAATATTAAAGTCTTTAACGGGTGTCTTTAAGAAGGCTTCAAAATCACCTTCACACATACCGATAAGTTCCGCAGGTTCCATACGGAATTCATTCTCTTTGGCATCATAGACGAACTTTAATGTAAGTGTCATCATGGAACTGCTAAAGTTGGAATGGCTGCCGCCGAAACCTAAGGTTCCTCTGGCACCGCCATACTTACCTCCGCAAACATTGCCGTAAATTCCTAACTTGGCCGCTACACCGAAGTCTATATCAGCTTCTATTGAATTTAAGTTTCCGCCGTCGGTATATGCATCCAAGCCGTATTTGACGGTTGCCCCTATACCTGCATTTGCATCTATACAACCGCCTATATCAATACCCCATTTTTTAATTACCTTGAATACGGGTGCCAATACGCCCCCGGCTAAGAATTTGCCGGCAGCTTCCACTCCGCTGACATTGGTCTTGGTTTCCAATTCTCCGGTAATACCTATGCTGTTTTCATGGGACTTAATCTCGGCATCGTTTTTGTATTCTATAGCGGCTGTGGAGAAGGCTTGTGCAGTAGCTTTTACTTCCATAGTAGCTAAGTCTTTTATGAATGCAGGCAGGTATTTATCGGTATCGGCCGATGCTCCGGTTTTAGCGGTAAATTTATCTTCAATAGTTAAATCTTTACCCGATACCGATGTGCTTATCGAGCCTCCCACTTCCAATGACAACTTGGCCGGCAGATAAGATGATGCCGAACCCGGAGCTCCTCCGGGAGTGGATGTTCCCGCATCGCAGTTAACACCTATACTGTATTCATATTTAATATATCCCTGGTTGTAGTCATCTATATCTATTGAAGCATCGAATTCCAACATCTCTCCCGCTTCGCTAAGAGCAGGTGTAATTTCCAGTAAAGGAAGTATGAAGTGTAGCGGTACGGCAGGTCCGGTTTGTGCTACCGCATACATATCTGCTGCAGCTATGAAAAAGGAAAGAAATCCGCTCTTTCTTAAGCCTACAAGTTGCTTATCTTCATCGATTTCCGGTGCATAAACATCATAGGCACCTTTTTCCGTTACAACTATGAATACCGGTTTGAAGGGACCTGCAGGAAGATTGTATAACATTATCTCGCCTTTAAAGTCGGCCATGCCGGAATCGTCATCTCTTTGAGTAATGCTTTCCGCATCAAAGTATTGGAAGAATACATTTTCCAGACCGGTTGAACGGTTATTAAGATTTCTAAGCCATTCTCTCATAGCAACCGGACATCCCGGGTCGGGTAATTCCGTTATCTCGGCATACTCCCCTTCACGGGATTTATCATCAGTCTCAAATTTCTTGGCATCTACAATGTATACGCCCACAACCTTATCGAAAACATCACCTTGTTTCTGTTGTTTCAAAGCGGCTTCCACAGTCAGTGTAAGAGCTTCGCCTGCAGGTGTATCTCCCGTAACAAGCTCATATGTGTCTTGTGCTTTCATACGACTGACATTGGGTAAAAAACCTCCGAAACGGTCAAAGCTTTCATTGGAAACTTCCGGTCTTGTTATCGGTGTTAATATTGCTTCGTGTATAAAGACCATCCAGCCATACCCGTCAGGTTGTAACATATCGGCTGTCAACTCATAAGTATATGTGTTACAACCCGCAGCATCTATAATTAAGGTATAACATTCGTCTCTGAGATTTTTTACGTTGACCACGCCATTTAAATCATCTGTTCTCAGAAGCTCATCCAAACCTTTAGCGCTCCTCAACTGAACCGTAGCACCCCGCACCGGATTATCGTTATTGTCTTTTACAGTTAAATCCAGCCCTATATTCGGCACCATGTATAAAGTAAGGGTGACTGTACGATTGTCTCCTCTAAAATCTGGCTCAAAGGAGGCTTGATGGAACATAAGGTTTTTGTCACCCACATTTATGTCATCATTTGAAAATGTTTCCTTTAAATAGATTTGATTATCATATTCGTTTTCGGAAAAAAAGACCTGTCCGGCTGTGTCATTAACAAAAGATATACCCGTTATTTCTTCTCCTGTATAGTAGTTTTTAGCCTTTATTATTGCCTTGAAAGGACTTAAAATGTTCGGAGCATTACCTAAACCCTCACGTACATTATTCTTAGGACCGCCAATATATATTGTAGGACCTCCCTCTCCTGTACTCGGATCATATGTCATCTCAAACCATCTACTGGGTATAAATTCCCAAAACTCCCTACTACCATCCCACTTATATTCGTAGCCGGCAAGTAAGTGGAAATATAGGGTGATCGGTACATAATTCGGATAGGAAATAGTACCATACCAATGCACATCCTCTGCGGAAAACAGTTTATTGGGAATTATATCCGAAGTCCATCCGTAAAAATGCCTATTTAATTCGTAGTAGTCAGAGTCTTTATAGCATCTATATTCGCCCTCACCTGTATTCTTATCCAGTTCTACAAAATAATAAACATGTTCTTCAAGGTGGTCTCTCGGAGCCGTCCAACGAGTCAGCTCTTCAGCGCGTACATCAATATCAATATCCATTTCCCCGCAAGGCCAGACAGTATCGTATGTGCTGCAGTAATCAGAGGGAAATTCTGCAGGAAGTATACCGGGTGCAGGAAAATCATAAAATGTGACATCGGTTCCTTCCCAGTTTTGATGATATTCCTGTACGGATACTCCTTTGCGGTGCAAGCTGTACTCCGGCATTGTTGCACCGGCTTTTTTAGTGAAATTGACATCATGAGTTCCCGGTTGGAGTTGAGTAAATTTGTGAGGAAAAGGAGATGTATCGTTATCAATTGTTTCCTCGCCGCAGGACAGCTCCGTTCTGAAGTTGGCAAGATCGAACCATGTTTTTGAAAACTCATAATTGGCAGCTTCATGATTGTCAGGATTCCCATCATTTATCTTACCGGTAACAGCATACCACCCTTTTTCTATTCTAGCAGGTAAAGTCTCCACACTTATAGAGCAGACTTTTTCTTTCATAAACAGGTCTCCCTCGGTAATTCCGGAGGAGAGCGGCACCCCGCCTATGTCAGCATATCCTGTATTGTTTGTGTATTTTTTACCACCGTCTAATTTACCATACCCCATGTAAGCTATGGCCGAATCGTGGCTGCCTTGCCATTTCTGATAATATGGCCATCCGCCCATTTTTCCAGGTTTACCCAGTTCTCCGCCTTCTTCACTTTGTTCAACCATTCCGTAGCGCTGACGATAGGTTGCAAAAGCTCCCCAGTAATCGTCCATATCGGAAACGGTCACACCATATAATCCGGGGTAAACATTGAAAGAATAGAAACCGAACTCATCGGTTGTCACGGTATAGGTTTTACCGTATTCGGGATTCTGAGGAAAATATTCCGAAGGATGCAATGTCATTACGGTATTGGCGGCAGGCGAAGTTATAAGAGCACCTTCCTCATCCATATCTATTTTATGCAGGAAACCCGAATAATTTGCCTTTTCAACATCCAAAGGTAATTCCACCTCTGTTTCTCGACCCATCTTGGCAACAGCCTGTGTCTCACCCTGGAAAGTTATGGAAAGCCTTCTTGGAGGCGAAATCGACGAATCCACAAGTCGATTAAAATAAACCTGTAGGTCTCCCGCATTTATTCGCACAATGTTCTCGCAACTTCCGTAAGTATAAATCTTGTATTGCCCCGGTAAAAGGTTTTCAAAAATAGCAGCCCTTTTAGGCCTATGCCATGATTCGACAGTGATGGTACGTGTCAAACCTTCCGTTATGGCATCATTACCGCAAAGATGTACTTCCAGACCGCAATATCTTTCGTCATCATCATATAGCGAATCAAGCTTTGCAATCAATGTTCCGGGATGAAATTCCATATCCATTCGAACCGTGTCCTGTTCAAATGTTCCGTCAGCTTTGGCTTTTACTAACTTTTCCATGGGATCATATCCCGGTGAATATACTTCTATTAACCAATCAATAGGTACAAGTTTATCAAATACCACCGTTCCGTCTTCTCCCGTTTTTATCGGTGCGGGAGATATGAGCTCCACATCGTGATCATTAGGATCCAGGCCGTGAAGTCTTACATAGACATTACGTAAAGGACTGTCATCCTGTTCGGTAAAAGCACAAAAGCCGTAGGTTTCCACCGTAAGGCTTTTATATTTAGGCTTTAAAGAACAGTTTAGTAAGTGGTCCTGTGTTACGTCATATTCACCTGATATATAGCTTTCCCATCCCGGCTTACCGTTTACGTTTACCTCAAAAGTATATTTTCCCTTAGGTAAATTGTAGAATACGACACTTCCGTCACTGTCGGTATTATCGTAAAATAGTCCCTCGCTACTGTGTCTTGCCCGAACCTCTACTCCTTTTAGCGGAATACCGGAATAAACACACTTGACCGATGCATATATATCTATGCAGGGGTCTGAATCAAGTGTCAGTTCGGCAAACCAGTCTTTTGTGCCGTTTAACTCAAAATTGTTATCCGTAACCGTAGTATAGCCTCTAAGTGATGCGGATATTTCATACGTTCCCGCCTCACGGGCATCTATCTGATAATACCCGAAAGCATCGGTAGTATCAAAGAATTCTCCCAATCTTACCGTTGCTCCGCTTAAGCCTTTCTTTGTAACACTATCGGTTATTCTTCCCGCTACAATAAAAACTTCCGGCTCACCCGGATTGGCAGTTACCGTTGCGGGTATCATGGTAAGTAACATTACCAATGTCATCAGTAATGCAAAAAATCTTCTTCCAATGTTTTTCATTTTCTTCCTCCTCGTACCGACAAATATTAAATCAATTAAAAAATCGTTGAGATCTGACTCGAGTATATCGGTTGTTTTTTCTACATTCAACGGTTTGGTCGTATTCGGTAATTTCCCGTCATAAACGGTTAAAAAACAGTGATAAAGTGTAGTTTCACTGAAAATTTGCTCAAAAAAATCGACCCTTCCGGCCGACCTTTTGTTATATGCTTTACTTTTTATGAGGATTGATCTTCGCTTGCTTCTATATCTTTTTTGTACTCTTCCGTAAGGCGGTTCATGTTTCGTATTTCCGCTTTCCAGATAGCGTACATTATGAGCCATATCAATGCATAGACAATTATTATTCCGCCCGTCATTATGAGGATAGGAATTATGTGGAAAGAAAACCAACTCAACAATAATCCTACCGTCAAATATGAAAACAGTATAAGTGCACAGTGCGCCACAGTGGCACGCAGTAAACTCCATGTTTCTATGTCAAACAGAACCGTTCCGCCGATGGCTATCATGCTGATCAGCGCACCGAGTACGGTCTGAACAATTATGGCTTTGGTAAGTCCGAGCTTTTCTATAAGTTCCGGCATACAGATTAAAATTTCACCTCTGCTGATGTAATTAACAAACAGAGTAATTGCATGTACTGCCAGTGCGCCGACAACAAGTCCGATAAGAGATCTGATAATCAAACGTTTTTTCATCGTTTTGCCCTCCTCTTAAGAAGCATATCGCGAATTTGTGTAGCATATCGCCTCGATGAGTGAGTTATTATTCCATTCTCCATCTTTATCTGAATTATTCCTCCGCCAACGAAATCCCAGTTCTTAAGATACTTAAGGTTTATTATCTCCGACTGCGATATTCTTACGAACCATGTGGGGTTGAGGCTTTCTTCCACGCGTGTCAGTGCATCTTTTATAATATAGTCTCCTCTGACTGTTTTCGCAGTAACATAACGACCGTCTCGCATAACCAAAATGATATCGGAAGTGTCTATATCGTACTTTTCCGAAAGAATCTGACCGGATATAAGTTGGCCGGAACTCTCCGCAAGTTTTGATAACAGCTTTTCCACTCGTTCATTTTTTTCCGCGGCACGTACGGTAATTTCTATATCATTACCCAGTGCATCGTCATGAATAAAGCGAAATTTTACACTCACAAACCTATTGCCCCTTTCCTTTCATGGCTGTTTTCATTATAAATGTATATCTTTTTATATGCAATATTCCCGTCGTATTCGGTAAATTTCCGTCGTATAAGGTAAAGTGCCTGCTTTCTTATTCCTCTGTTCAAGACGCAAAATGTTACTTGAACATGTCTATCGTTCGCCCCTATTTGATGTCGATTTTTTCGATATCAAGTTTTCAGATTCCGGCTTTGTCAGTTGAATTATAAAAAGTGTTACTATCAACACAGACAGGTAAAAAAAAAGGTATGACCTCATATCATACCCTTCTTATGGAGCTGACAAGCAGAATCGAACTGCCGACCTCCTCATTACCAATGAGGTGCTCTACCGACTGAGCTATGTCAGCGACTAGGCTATTATAACATATAAAACCGATACTTCAATGCTCTTCTTTCAAAATGTTACGCACTTTGCTTTTGATACGTTGTATGGCATTGTCCACGGATTTTGCATTTTTACCTGTTTTTTTACTCATATAGGCAACACTATGACCTTCAATAAGCATATCTAAAACTTTACTTTCCATACTGCTCAATTTATTACGTATCATGTTTTCAAGATTGTGTAATGCTTCGGTTTCGGTAACTATTACCTCGGGATTATACTTCTCATCCGGTATGGCTAAAGGTATATCTTCTTTATCCTCCGTGTATATGGAAATGTATTCGTTGATAAGTTTATGTTTCTTTCTGTTTGCTCCTTTTATTGCGGAAAACATCTGTCTGTTTATGCACAGTGCCGCAAATGTATCAAAGGAAGCTTCTTTTGTTTCATCGTAGTTCAGTATGGCTTTGAAAAGACCTATCATTCCCTCCTGTAAAAGATCGTCCTTGTCCGCTCCCATCAGAAAAAGACCGGTCGCTTTTTTACGCACAAGGGACGAATACTCCTTTAAAAGATATTCCATGGAAACTTCATCGCCCGCTTTGGCTTTTTTTATAATGCTATTTATCTTTTCGGTCTTCATGCTTTATCTTTAACAGTTTCCTTTTCTGTTCATTATCCAGATTGTCTATTATAAAGTTGGATTGTTTATCGCTTGTCGATGCGCTTTGTCTTTTCTTTATTATCTCTCTTTGTAATTCCGATGCCGTCATTCTGAGTGCACCTTTGTGCAACACAGTCTTTTGTTCCATATAGTCGTTGGTGACAACCGTTATTTTATTGTTGTAACACTCTTTTGCCACATATCTTTCAATGAAATTGTCCGCAGTCTGATTTTTCTTTGTAAACACCACCTTTATTTTATCATACTGCATAAGTGAGCCTATTCCTTCCGGTACAAGATGCGCATCAAAAACCACTACAATCCGAAAACCCGTATACCCCTGATAATCGGACAATATATCGCACAATGCCTTCCTGTTGTCCTCAAGGGGGCTGTTTTTGTCAAATATGTCCGACCATGCGTTTATTATATTGTAACCGTCAACAAACAGGTATTCCATCGGTTTTACGCTTTTCTTTGCTTTACGGCTTCAAATATTACTATTGCCGCTGCACATGATGCATTCAGGCTGGTTATATTTCCCGATAAAGGTATATTTACGGTAAAATCGCAGTTCTTTGCTACTAACCTGGACATACCGGCTCCTTCGGAACCTATAACTACGGCAAGCGGTCCTTTAAGGTCGGCGTCGTAATATTGCTTATTTGCATCCTTATCCGTTCCGCATATCCATAAACCTTGCTTCTTCAGCTGCTCTATGGCCGCATTGAGATTGGTCACTCTGGCCACCTTTATATGCAACAGGGCACCTGCACTGGCTTTCATTGCGGCGGCATTTACGGGAGCCGACCTGTGAAGGGGGATTATAATACCGTGACATCCCGCAGCTTCGGCACTTCTGGCAATTGCTCCCAGATTATGCACATCCTCAATCTGATCCAGTATTACTATAAAGGGAGGCTCTTTTCTTTCTTTTGCCACATCCAGAAGATCGGATATTTCATAAAACTCTATCGGGGATATATATGCCACAACACCCTGATGAGCCGGAATAATAGAGTCAAGCTTGGTATTGGATACCTGCTTTACCGGAATATTCTTCTTTCTCGCTTCGGAAAGTATTTTCAGTATAGACCCCTCTTTTTCACCGACACTTACCAGTATCCGGCTTATGAGACAATCCTTCTTTAAGGCTTCCAATACGGGATTTCTTCCCGCTATAACGGTGTTTTTTTCTTCCATCATATATCCAACATGATACCCAACAGGTAATCAAGCCTTTCGTATTCTTTGTTGATATAAAGGTATCCCACAAGAGCCTCCAGAGCGGTAGCGTAGGAATAGTCTGCGGCATCGGCATTCTTAGGTTTGCTCCTGGGTTTGGCATTTCGGCCTCTTTGCACACAGTTTAATTCTTTTTCCGTCAAAATATCCATTATCTTCATAAGGCTCTGTTTCTGACCTTTTGCATTTACATAGACGACCGCCATTTTATGCAAATCGGTAGGTTTGAAGCATCCTTTTGCCAAAAGATGCTCCCTAACATAAAGATCGTATACGGCATCGCCTATGTAAGCCAGACTTAAAACCGGTATATCGGCAATATCTTTAATATGCAAATCCTTAAAAAACATTACATCTCCTTACTTAGAATATATTCCGCAATATCTTTTGCCATCGGTGAGTCGGGATGTTGTTTCACCACGGCTTCTGCCATATCTTTTTTCTTAAAAGGTACATTGTCGAAACATTGACGTATATTAGCTATGAACAGTTCGTCCAAAGCATCGGAATATATCCTGCTTTTAATTATAACACCGTTTTTTAATGTAAGATGGATGACCACCTCTCCCCAGGAAAATCTGTTTGCCCACTCTATATCAAACTTGGGTGCTTCACCGTATCTGAACTCCCAGGAGGAATATATTTCATATGTTCTGTGCACTTCCGCCATGTCGAATTTGCGGTCAAATATATCTATCTCTTTTGAGCAGTCCGCTATCTCGCATTGGCCGAACTCCTCAACAAAAGCCTGCATTATCGCGTCACGTACCCGCTCTACCGTTATGCCGCTGTCATATTCTTTGAGATTGACAATCCTGCTTTGCACACTTTTAATGCCTTTTATCTGCATTTTTTCTTTGCTGACCTGCAGGTATCTGCCCAATTTCTCCCGGTCTACATCCACAAGCACCGTTCCGTGATGCAAGGCTCTGTTTTTTCTGTATGTAAAAGCATTTCCGGAGAATTTGCCTTGATCCGTAACTATGTCATTTCTTCCGTTGACATATGCATTTATACCGAATTTACCGACCGCTTTAGTTATTATACCTGCTTGTATAAGAAAATCCTGACTGCTTCTGGGAAGTATAAAAGAGAAATTCAGATTACCCGAATCGTGATAAACCGCTCCCCCTCCCGTAGACCGTCTTGCCAGTTTTCCGCCTTCCGATTCCAACAGTTCAGTGCGGCATTCTCTCCAGGCATTCTGATTTCTGCCTATTACTACCGTATTGGCATTCTGCCAGAGAAACAATATGTTATCGTAATCGGTTACTTTATCTAAAAGATACTCTTCCAGTGCAAGGTTATACCACGGATTGAATGAGGTGTTTATAACAATGAGGTTGCTCATTTACCTTCCCCGTTTCCGGTCTTGTTGAAAGACAGTTTGTTTTCGGTACCGTTCAGCAGTCTCTTGACATTACTTCTGTGCATAAATATGGTAAGAGCGGCTAAAAAGCCCATTGATATGATAAAGAAAGGCTCATGATTAAGCAACCATGCAAATAGCGGAGAAAGAAACATTGCGGTAATGGAACCTAAGGAAACATATCTCGTCAGCCCCACGATTATTATAAATATCCCCAGCCCTATAAGTGCTATTCTCCAGTCGGTCATCAACAACACGGAAAGTGAAATCAGTATGCCTTTTCCGCCCTTGAATTTAAAGAACACGGGAAATATATGTCCTATGACGGTAAATATACCGGCTACAAGTGCACCGGACAGTTGATCTTTAACCAATATATATCCCAAACCGGTGGTTATAACTCCTTTAAGCAAATCCAGCAAAAGTACCGCTATCGCAGCCTTTTTGCCTAAAACTCTCAACACATTTGTAAGACCCGCATTTTTACTGCCCTCATTCCTGATATCTTTTTTATAAAAGCGTGAAACCAGTATGGCGGAGTTCAAAGAACCCACCAAGTATCCGAAAACAGCCGATATTACATGCAGTAAAATATTCAATTCTCTTTACCTCGCTCCCGTATTATAAACCTTATAGGTGTACCTTCAAAATCAAACGTATCTCTTAGTGTATTGGTCAGATATCTTTCATAGGAAAAGTGCATGAGATCCTTACTGTTTACAAAGATAACAAACGTAGGCGGTTGTGTCGATACCTGAGTCATGTAGTAAATTCTTAAAAGTTTTCCTTTATCCGACGGCGGCTGAACCATAGCTATTGCATCGTTGAGAACATCATTCAGCACCCCTGTGGATATTCTTCTGTTTGCATTTTCATAAACTTTGTCTATGAGAGGAAACAGATTCTCCACTCGTTTTCCGGTAAGTGATGAAATAGATATGACCGGAGCATATTGCATGAACGGCAACTCCGCCCTGACGGAATTTACGAATTTCTGATAGGTCTTGTTGTCTTTTTCCACAAGGTCCCACTTGTTCAATGCGACAATTGCAGCTTTACCCTGTTCATGGGCAAATCCCGCTATCTTGGAATCCTGTTCGGTAATCCCTTCCGATGCATCCACGATAAGTATGCATACATCCGATCGCTCAATGGCCGACCAGGCTCTTATGATACTGTACTTTTCTATGTCGGAAAATATCTTGCTGCTTCGTCTGATACCGGCCGTATCGATAAAGGTATATTTCTTTTCCTCCCTTATTACCAATGAATCCAAAGCATCGCGTGTGGTTCCGGCAACGGGACTGACAATGGCACGCTCTTCTCCGGTTATTCTGTTCAGTAAAGAAGATTTGCCCGAGTTGGGTTTACCTATTATTGCCACATGTATACTGTCATCATCCGATTGCTCCTGAATATCGGGAAGATGCTCCATAACATAGTCTAAAAGTTCGCCTATTCCCAGTCCGTGCATAGCCGATATGGGAAAGATTTCCGCAAGTCCCAGGTTGTAGAATTCATATAATTCCGCAGGAGGCTCTCCCGGCGAATCCGCTTTATTTACCGCAATTACCACAGGCTTTCCCGATTTATGCAGCAGTGATGCAACTTCCTTATCCCCCGCAGTAAGTCCGCTCTTTATATCGGTCATGAAGATTATAAAGTCGGCAGTGTCAATGGCAACTTCCGCCTGTCTTTTCATTTGTTTATACATTTCGTCCGAAGAACCGATTTCTATACCTCCGGTATCGATAAGCACAAACTCCCGACCGCACCAATCGCATTTAGTGTATATTCTGTCGCGCGTCACGCCCGGGGTATCTTCCACTATGGATATCCTTCTGCCTGCCAGATAATTGAAAAATGCTGATTTACCTACATTAGGTCTGCCCACTACGGCCACTATCGGCTGTGCCAAATTCCCCGCTCCGCCTTTCAAATAAACTGGATAAATAATACCATATACATGGTGTTTTCTCAAGAATTGCATATAAGATACGGCAAGGAATTAGCCGGGATAAAAAGCTATGCGGAAACAAACCTATCCGTTTTACTCATTAGGTTTATTATGCAATCGGGTTTTAACTTTCTTTTTTAAGAATATTTCGGCAAAATGCTTCTAAAGCGGGAGCGATGAGCAACTATGTTTCTCATCAGTTTAATATCACGCAAAGAGAGACGGCATTGTGATATATAGGATTGTTTAAGAATATCTTATATTCTTTCCCGAAATGCCTGACGGTTGTATCTATTTGCTCACAATAAGAAATAATTGAAGATAAAATGCGAACATTACGCTCATGCTCTTTCATAGAGCAGCACCTCATCTTTCTGAACTTCACGTAAAAAATCGTTATCCATACCGGCGGTAGAAATCAAATCAACCTCTACTCCGAGAGCATCTTGTAAATCACCGAGTAAAGAGGCAAAAGCCAATCCGCGAATACTGCCTTTGTCTATTCGCAAATCAATATCACTTTCAGGTTTTGCTTCTCCACGAGCATAAGAACCGAAGAGATATACACGCTCTGCTCCATATTTAGCGGCTAATTTCCCGACAATATCTTTTAGTTCCGAAACAGTATATGCAGCCACAAAACCACCTCCTTTATGCATATTTTATCATAGTGCTAAAATTATTGCACATTGCAGAGTATAATCTGCACAGAACACAATGTGATGTAAGATAAAAAATTTTCAATCTCTTAAACAAGCTATAGGTATCACAAAAACTTTGTCATCTCTGCGATAACCGTACTGCGTACCGGTAAGTATAATTTTCAAGGTCGGCATATTGAGAGAAACTTTTTTATTACTTTCATTGTATTCTCTAATCAAAGTTTCAATTTCACACAAGTGTTTGGCTGATTCATCTACATCACTCTGACCCAGTTTTATCTCTATAAGTGCATATCGCCCGTCGTCCAGGTGTAAAACCGCATCCGCTTCCAAACCGAGCCTGTCACGGTAATAAGAAAGATTGCCGTCATTGTTTGAGGAGTACACTATTAAATCTCTAATACATAAAGATTCAAATAAAAAGCCGAGTGTTTTGTAGTCTCTGTCAAAGTATTCCGGCGATATACCGAAAGCAGCCACCGCAATAGACGGATCAATGAAATTTCTTTTTGCCGAGGAGCGTATAGATGTTTTTGATCTGATTGCAGGATTCCATGCATCAATATCTTCAATAATCATAAGTTTTTCCAAAGCCGATACATAATCATAATAACTTTGTTTAGACATTTCACATGATGCATTGACATCCGCTAAAATGGTCTTTGTTGTTGCTAAGGTGCAAAGATTACGAGCATATGATTTTAAAATAGCTTTGGCCCACTGAGGATTCCGATTTACACCGTCAATATTACTTATGTCCACATTACATGTTTGATTAAATAAATCTTTTGCAATAGCCAACTGAGTTTTAGGAGTACTTCTATCCAAACTTCCCGGCCAGCCTCCTCTGCATATGGAAAACTTAATCTCGTCTATTGTTAAATCAGAGCGACATCCATCAAATGAATCGGGATTGGTAAACAATTCTTTAAGAGATACTTCTCCGTTGGATTCTCCGCTCTCATAAAGGCTCATAGGATACATCTTTAGCCTGGATATTCTGAGTGTTCCGGTATGCGGAGTTTTAACAGTGTTTGAACTGGAACCTGTTAGAATATATTTTCCTACCCCGCCTGTATCATCAATATCTTTTCGTATCGCTCCCCATATTTTCGGAGCATCTTGCCATTCATCAAAAAGTCTGGGTTTTTCACCCTTTAATAACTCGGATGGTTTGGTATTGGCAATTATCAGATAATTTTCACGTTCATCCTCATTTTGAAATTCCACAACACTTTTTGCTTTCTGCTTAGCAGTTGTAGTTTTTCCGCAACCTTTCGGCCCCTCAATAAGAGTGGCTCCGAATGCCTCTAATTTGAAATCCAGCTGTTCATCAACTATCCTTTTTCTGTACTTCACTTTACTCGTTACAATACCTCGTCTTCTTATCTAATACCAAAAGGATATCATGCACTTGACACTTTTGCAATGTTTTACTTGACACTTTTGCAATGTTTTACTTGACACTTTTGCAATATTTTACTTTACCTTTGTACTCATTCCGTCTTGATATGTTTTATTTACTTTATAAGTGTCTTTATGAATTCTTCTCCGTTATTGCCCGTAACGGTAACTGTCGTCTTGAGTTTCTTACCGAGTTGTTTGTAGGACATATCATCAAGAAAATATTCATCGCTTGCCTTCAGCATGGTACGGGAGATGAGGAGTTGCTCCCCTAACTGTTTTCCTTGCAATTGTTCCGAAATGTCCTGTCCCGTCAGCAGTCCGGTCACCGTTATATTCTCTCCGAAAAAATTGTTTTTAATCTCATATACATCGATTTTCATATTCTTTGCGTACATGCTAACTTTATCCGTAAGTTCTTTTATAAAAGGATAAGCCAGCACTCCGGTCGCTATACTTTTGTGCTTTGTGTTTTTCTCCGCCCTTTTAAGAAGTTTTTTGCTGTTTGATATCTCTTCAAGATAATTTTTTGCATCGTGTATGAAGTGTGTCATCAATCCTACACCGTTTTCTATCTGATAAAAATCATCATATTCTCCGAAAGAAGGAAGCTCCAGACCGGCTTTTATATAAAATTCATCCGCCGCATAAACAAGGTTATATCCCGACTTCTCTTTGAATACTTTCTGATGTTTTTGAACCTGATTTATAATCTGAATACATTCTTCTTCGGTAAACGGCTCCAACGGATACAGCCCGTCCCTGTAACGGGTAAGCCCTGCGGGTACTACGGAAATGCTTTTAAGCGGCTGTCCTATACATGAAAGATCCTTTATTGTTCTGTCTAAATGAGCCTTATCGTTTACATTCTTACACAGTACTATCTGGCAATTTAAGTCTGTTCCCGCTTCTGCAAGTACAGCCATTTTATCCAAAATATCTCCTGCATGTCTGTTGTTCAGCATTGTACATCTCAATTCCGGATCGGTGGTGTGTACCGATATGTTTATGGGAGATAAATGCATAGAAGCTATCCTTTTTATTTCTTCATACGACATATTGGTCAATGTGACATAGTTTCCGGTCAAAAAAGAAAGCCTGGCATCATCATCCTTGAAGTACAGCGTTTCTCTCATACCTTTGGGCAACTGATCAATAAAACAGAATATGCATTTGTTACGGCAAACTTTCTCGTCATCTATAAGTTCCTTTTCAAAGACTATTCCCAGGTCCTCGTCAATGTCTTTTTTAATCTCCACTCCCGTAAGCTTTCCGGTCTTGCCGTTTATTATTTCCAAGAGCACCGATTCATCGGAAATATGGTACTGGTAATCGAAAATATCCTTTATACCGAAGCCGTTTACCGAAAGCAAAAAATCGCCGGGTTTTATACCGGCTCTCTTCGCTAAACTTCCTTTCAATATCTGTTTAATTGCAATTGCCTTGTTTTCCATATAGCAAAAAGGCGATATATCATCGCCTTATAACATTACTTTTCCTCTTCTTTTTTTATTACTTCTTTTCCGTCATAATATCCGCATTCGTCACATACTCTGTGTTGACGTTTGAGAGTATGACACTGTGAACATCTGACAAGATTGGGCTCTTCCAGTTTATAGAAAGTTCTTCTTTTACGCTGTCTTTGTTTTGATACTTTACGCTTGGGTACGGCCATTTTACACCTCCTGCATTACTAACATTATTCTTTAAATAAATCCTTCAAAGCGGAAAATCTCCCGTTCTCTTCGCTTTGTTCAATGCATCCGCATTCTTTTTGATTAAGATTGCTTCCGCATTTAGGGCACAACCCCTTACAATCGCTCTTGCACAACATTCTGTAGGGGATATTTAAATATACGGAATCGATTACCGCCTGGGAGATATCCAGTATGTGACCGGAATACTCGTAGTTATCCAAGTTTTTTGAACCGTTCGCGCGTTCAAAAGTCTCTTCCATATGCACAGAGAAAGGGGCAGTAATGTCTTCAAGGCATCTGTAGCATTGCGCTTTCAACTGCCCGAAGATTTGCGCCGAAATGTCCAGGATACCTTCATGGTTGTAAATCTCACCTTCAATGTGAATAACACCCTGTACATCGACAATAGACTTACCACTGCCGGTATTGCGGTCACTCAACTTGTCGACATCGGTTACAAAATGCTTTACAGCGCCGTCTCTCTCTATAATATCGGTTATGTCAATCTTCATTTAATACCTTTCAAAAAACCGACAAGTGCTATTATATGGTTACCTCTTATGCCTTGTCAAGACAATTTTCCTTTACTTGCCGTCTTCCAGCAGGCTTTTACACTGTCTGGCTATCTCCAATTCCTCATTTGCCGGTATTATCAGTATTCTTACATTGGATCGGTCTCTGCTTACATCGGTTTCGCCTTTTGCGTTGTTATTCTTCCTTCTGTCCATTTTTATTCCGAATATATCAAGATTCTTGGTTATACGCTCCCTTATATATGCATTGTTTTCACCCACACCGGCGGTAAATACCAAAGCATCTATTCCTCCCATTACTCCCACATATTCACATACATATCTTTTAACCCTGTAAGCAAATATGTTCAGTGCCAGTGTAGCTCTTTTATTGCCTTCATCTTTAGCTTTGACAAGATCCCGAAAATCACTGCTTATTCCCGATACTCCCAATAAACCGGATTTGTTGTTTAAATAATAGTTGACTTCTTCCACCGTCATATTCTTCTTTTCCATTATGAAGGAAATTATGGACGGATCTATGGTACCGCTCCTGGTTCCCATAGCCAATCCCGAAAGCGGTGTGAATCCCATGGAAGTATCTATGGATTTTCCTCTGTCAATAGCACATATGGATGCTCCGCTTCCCAGATGGCAGGATACTATTTTTATTTTATCCAGCGGTCTGTTTATTAATTCCGCAGTTCTTTGAGCCACATACTTGTGATTGGTACCGTGGAATCCGTATTTACGCACTCTGTATTTCTCATACATTTCATACGGAAGAGCATACATATATGCATAATCGGGTATGGTATGATGAAATGAGGTATCGAAAACCGCCACCATAGGTACATTTTTCAATACTTTCTGACACACTCTTATTCCCAATATACCTGCGGGGTTGTGTAACGGTGCCAGGTCCACGCAGTCCTCTATCGCCTTTATTACATCCTCATCTATTAAAGCGGGCTTGGTAAATCGCTCTCCGCCGTGTACTATTCTGTGCCCTACCGCATCTATTTCCGATATGCTCTTCAATACTCCCGTTGCGGGACATACTAAAGCATCCAGCATTAACTTAAACGCATGGGAATGGTCGCTTATTACACATTCATCGGTAATTGATGAGCCGTCAGCACATGTATATGTATGAATGCCGTTGGGTAGCCCTATTCTTTCACATAATCCCTTTGCCAGCATTTTTTCATTTTCGCTGTCAATCATCTGATACTTCAATGAAGAACTGCCTGTATTGATTACTAATACTTTCATGTTAACCTGACCTTAATGATATATATTAAACACTTTGGGCCTGAACCGCAGTTATTGCAATAACTCCCACTATATCTTCCGCCGTGCAGCCTCTGGATAAATCGTTAACCGGTTTGGCTATTCCCTGAAGCAGAGGACCGTAAGCTTCCGCCTTTGCCAGTCTTTCGGTTAATTTATATGCTATATTGCCCGCATCCAGATTGGGGAATATCATTACATTGGCTTTTCCCGCAACAGAACTTCCCGGTGCTTTTCTCTGACCTATCTCTTTTACTACGGCTGCGTCTACCTGCAGTTCGCCGTCCAGCAGCAGCTCGGGAGCTTTTTCCTTTGCCAATTTGGTAGCCTGTATAACTTTCTCGGTCAATTCGGATTTTGCACTTCCGTATGTGGAATAACTGAGCATTGCCACAACAGGTTGTTCTTCCACAAGCAATTCAAAAGATTTTGCAGTGGAAATGGCTATTTCGGAAAGTTGCTCCGCATCGGGATTTTCCACCAGACCGGAATCTCCGTATGCAAACACACCGTTTGCTCCGTATTGGCAGTCGGGTACACACATTATGAAAAATGCACTGACTATCTTGGTTCCTTTTGCCGTTCTCAGTATCTGAAGAGCCGGCCTTAAGGTATCACTTGTAGAGCTTACCGCACCTGCCACCATTCCGTCTGCATCGCCCATTTTTACCATCATAACGGCAAAGTATAACGGATTCTCCAAAAGCTTATATGCAATATCCAATGTAACACCCTTTTCTTTTCTCAGCTGATACAGCATATTTGCATATTCATCAATTCTGTCGAATTTATCTATTTCCAATACCTTTTCCTCGGGGATATTCAAGCCCTTGCCGTTTTTCTTAACTTTTTCTTTATTTCCTAAAAGAATTATATCGGCTATACCTTCTTTCAGTGCAACCGATGCCGCTTTAAGCGTTCTTATGTCTTCCGATTCCGGCAATACTATGGTCTTTTTATTACTCTTGGCTCTTTGAATTGTTCTTTCTAAAAATGTCATTTTATATCCACCTCAAATTTAAGTATTTAACTCATACATTATATTACCGTTAAATTATATATTCAAGTCAAAGCAAACAAAAACCCCCGCCTATCCGTTCATTTTCTTTGTCGGACCTGCGGAGGTTTCTTTTTTTGTTTTTATTACCGTATTACTGTGTTATCGCATAAGTAAGATACAGTTCCTGATACGGTTTGTAAAGCCCTACCTTATATTGCTCCATATCCTTATATTCATTCATTTTAACCTCAAAATCACTGGAAGCAATCAGCTTGAATATGTCATCCTTCACGTCTTCATAATCGGTTCTGTCGATAAGCTTTATTATTACATGACCTATCTCGGTCTCTATAAGATCAATATCTCCCACGGAAGCCTTAAGTGCCCACTGTGTTAACTCGGTTGTTCCTACTTCCTTCTTGGTAAATGTAAATTCGCCCGGTTTTGCGGTATCCTCGGTTTCTTCCTCCGACTCTTCGGTTTCCTGATCCTTCAGGTCATCACTGTAAAGCTTCGCCAGTTCATAAATATCGCGGCCGCTCTTGGCCATTTCAAATATCTCAGCGGCTTTTACTTTAGCTGCGGCTACAACATCCTCGGCAAGAGGCTGAAATTCATCGTCAACGGTACGTTTTAAAATGGTAACTACCGTTAATTTGTCTATATCATCTCTGACGGCATTTCCGTCGGCATCAACCGAATTGTAATACGAACGTGCTCTTTCTTCGGTTACGGCACTGATGTTTTGTTCTTCCAGATAGGTTGTATATTGCTGTGCTCTCAAAGTCTGCTTTATAACTCTTTGCATTGCTTTGAATGTGGTACCGTAGAATAGCTTGGCATATTTGTCAAGATCATAACCCGATTCATCGGCTGCTCTCTGAATAGCTTCCATCTGTATTGCGAAACTTTCTTCCAGCTCTTCTTCATCAATCTTAAATCCCGTCTCTTTTATTTGGTCTAACATAATATACTGTTCCTGTATGGAATCTACCACCCCTTCCAACAACATCTGACCGAATGAACGCTGATTATCATATGCCGTCTTCATGAAAGCCGATATGCCTTCCGGTGTTGATAAATCAAATCCGAGATTCTTGATATAGTCCTGATAATAGTTTACAAAGACTTTATACTGTGTATTGGTCTGGTACATGAACTCTTCTTCGGCAATTTTATGATTGCCTATTTTAATATAGTTATTGGGTATCAAACTGGCTATAACGAAATAAATCAAACAAAGGCCGATGATAACGGCAAGCGTCAGAAATCCGTACCTTATTATTGTTTCTTCTTTGGATATTTCCTTGCTGCTCTTCTTCTTGACATCTTCTTTTTTGCCTTTAGCGACTGCCATTTCCTATCTCCTTTTTTTTAAGGTAAATAAACCGTTTTCCGTCTACCTATTCTATAATAAACGACTGCTCTTTATCAAGCCTTATTTTGATTCAACAGCTTTTTCCAGTATTTTTGTTATAAAATCCAACAATTCCTCATTCTTTTTATCGGTATCCACCCTTATTTGTAAATCTTCCTGCGCTTTTACCTTATATTTATTATGTTCTTTATCCAATATGTCGGTTACTTCATTAAATTGCATAGCATGCTCTTTTTCATATATCATTACAAAACCTTTGTTTGTCTGTACAATTTCCGATATCCCCAATCTGCATGCCAGATTCTTTGCATATGCCACATTTATTATATTAATGACATGACCGGGAGGCTGATTATACCGGTCTGTCAACTCGTCTATTATGTCTTCCTTTTCCGTAACCGTTGCGACCGTTGCTATCCTCTTATACATCTTAAGTCTGGACAAGTCATCGGATATATAGGACTTGTCGATATATGCACTTATATTTAAATCCACACTTGTTTCGGTAACTGCACCTTTAACTTTTTCTCCTCGTAAGTTTGCAATCTCTTCCGAAAGAATCCTGACATACATGTCATAGCCTACACCCTGCATATGCCCCGACTGATTTGCTCCTAAAAGGTCTCCTCCCCCTCTTATCTCCAGATCCTTCATCGCAATCTTAATTCCCGAACCGAACTCTGTATATTCTTTTATGGTCTGTAATCTCTTGGAAGCTTCTTCGGTCAGTTCTTTGCCTCTTTTGTAGGTGATATATGCGTAGGCAACCCTGTCCGATCTGCCCACACGCCCTTTAATCTGATATAACTGTGCTAACCCCAGTTTGTCGGCATCTTCTATTATGAGAGTGTTGGCATTGGATATGTCTATCCCGGCCTCAATAATTGTGGTACACAGTAAAACATCATATTCTCGGTTTATGAACTTTATTATGGTATTTTCAAACTCTTTTTCCGGCATCTGTCCGTGTGCAACACATATCCTGACTTGATCTTTTAAGAGTGTTTTAAGATGATAAAACTTGCTGTCCATATCCATAACGCGGTTATACAGATAGAAGACCTGTCCGTTACGGTCTTTTTCCCGTAAGATTACCTGCTTAATGAACTCCGGATCATACTCCATAACATATGTCTGTACCGGAAAACGTTTTTCCGGAGGATCGTATATGGTGCTGACATCCCTTATACCGGACAGTGCCATGTGCATGGTTCGGGGGATTGGTGTTGCGGTCAGCGATAGTACATCCACTGTGGGTTTTAACATTTTAATCTTTTCTTTCTGAGCCACTCCGAAGCGCTGTTCTTCGTCCACTACCAGAAGACCGAGGTCTTTAAATGACACATCCTTTTCCAGCAGTCTGTGCGTTCCCACAACTATATCCGTCTTCCCGCTTTTTATATACTCTACAGTTTCAGTCTGTCTTTTTTTATCCCTCAATCTGCAAAGTAAATCTATGTTTACGGGATAATTTTTCATTCGCTCCCGAAAGTTGTTATAGTGCTGCAAAGCAAGCATGGTGGTGGGAGCAAGAAAGGCCACCTGTTTACCGTCCATTATCGCCTTGAATGCCGCACGTAAAGCCACTTCGGTTTTACCGTAGCCAACATCCCCGCACAACAGGCGATCCATAACTTTTGTCGATTCCATATCGGCTTTTATCTCTTCCACACACTGAATCTGATCCTGCGTTTCCTCATATTCAAATTCGTTTTCAAAAGAAATCTGCCACGGAGTATCTTCACTGAAAGCATGCCCTTTTACGGAACTTCTCTTTCCGTACAGTTCAATCAGTTCTTTTGCAATATCGCGAACGGCACTTCTGACTTTACTCTTCTGTTTTTCCCAGTCACGACCGCCTAGTCCGGTAATTCTCGGAGCCCTGTCCGATGTGCCCACATATTTCTGCACCAAATCCATTTTATTTACCGGTACATATAACATGTCGTTGTTTTTATATGCAATCTTGATATAGTCCTTAATAATTCCGTCTATTTCAATCTTTTCTATACCCTGATATATGCCTATTCCGTGATGATCGTGCACGACATAGTCATTTGGTTGAATCTCGGCAAAGAAATCGGCATCCCTTATCTGCCGGGTTTTACCTCTTGTACTCTTGCGGAATATACGGCTTACCGAAATACAGGCTATCTTTGCTTCTTTGGACACAAAACTCTCACCGTAACCGTCTTCAATTATATATATGTGCCTGGGAATAACGGTGGGATTTTCCTTAGGCTGAATGACATGTACCGTATATCCGTTATCTTCAAAGAAACCTTTTAAGTATTCGGTATGTTTTTTTCTGTCGGAAGAAATGAATATCCGCATATTGGCGGCTCTGTACTCGGAAATATCGTTCAAAAACAGCTCCATATCTCCCTTGTAGGAACATGTTTCTTCGAACGTAATATCAAAATCCCGGTAAAGGGGAATACTGTAATTCGACTTCTCATATACAAGTATCAGTTGCGGTTTAAGGCAGGAATACAGTGAATATATATCCTTCTGTATTTCACATGCTTCCTTGAAGGTCTTTTTCTTTTGCAAAAGATTGACGCAGGCGTTTGCATATTCTTTGTATACGGTATCCGCCACCGAATGACATTGCAAATCGTCATGTATAACCGTAAGTATGTCTTTATCGAAATATGTGCCGGTCATAGCACATTTATCGGTCGCGGCATAATATCTGTCCATAATCTTTGCATAGTCACCCTCGTTAAACTGCTGCAAGTCCCAAGAGTCGGTAATTTTCTCTTTAAGTATTTTCTCATCATTCCGGTCCAAGATAAACTCGCTGTAAGGTATTATGACAACATTATCAGTCTCTTCTACAGACCGCTGCGAATCGGCATCGAAAAACCTTATACTGTCTATCTCATCTCCGAAAAACTCACACCTTATCGGGTTATCGTAATTGCAGGAAAATATATCCAATATGCCGCCCCTTATACTGTACTGTCCCTGTTCCTCAACCAGAGCTTTCCTTACATATCCTAAACGCATCAGCATATCTCCTAATGTTTCCATATCCCGCTGTTCGCCGGTTTTCAGATTTATGAGATTTTGCAAAAATACCTGTCTGGAAGCCGTACCTACTGTAAGTGCTTCGGTGCAGGCAACAGCCGCCTTAAAATCGCCTGTCGCTATTCTGTATAACGCTTTAAGCCTGGCCTGTTTATCATTTCCGCTGTATGCGTCAATATCAAAAAGCATCAACTCTCTGGCCGGTATATGCACCGCATCATCACCGTAAAAAGCAATCAGATTACGGTGTACAGATAAAGCGGCAGTTCTGGAATGAGTCACTATTAACAGCTTTCTTGATACCGATGAGGCTGTTATGTGGCTTATTAACGGGCATAAAGAAGTCCCCGGTCCGGACAATCCTACGGGGGTCTGTTTCAACGCTATGCAGTCCGCTACCCCTATAAGCTGAGGGATATCGGAAAAGACCTGTATGAAAGGATTCATTTAGCTATACATCACCTCTGTCATTCTTCTTGTTATATCTGTTCATAGCTATATCTGTACCTTCCGTCACAATACATGTTACAGCCTTTGTCAAGTCCTGTAAAGTGTTGTCTATAATCTCTTTTTCGCTTTTGGGAAATCTGCCCAGCACATAATCCACAGCCTCAATATGCTCATGCTTTCCTATTCCCACTCTTATACGGATAAACCGGTCGGTACCCAGATGGCTCAGTATGGATTTCATTCCGTTATGCGAACCGGCACTTCCTTTATACCGTATACGAAGTTCTCCCACAGGAATATCCATATCGTCATATATGACAATAAGTCTGGAAATATCAATCTTGTACCAGTCCGTAAGTGCGCGTATACTCTGACCGCTCAAGTTCATGTAAGTCTTAGGTTTGGCAAGAATAACGGGAATATTATTGATAAAGCCTTCCCCGACATTGGCCTGACAGAGATTTTTTTTAACTTTGATAGAATAAACATCGGCTAATTTGTCAACCGCCATAAAACCTACATTATGTCTTGTGTTTCTGTATCTGAGCCCTATATTTCCCAGCCCCGCTATTAAATATCTGTCCATTACTTTTCATTTCTACCGCTCGGCGGCATTTTGAAAAGAGCGGACATGGAGGTGTTTGTATATATCTTGTAGATAGCCTCGGAAAACAATTTTGCAACATTCACTATCTCCAACTTGTCTATCATCTTTTCTTCAGGTACGGGTACCGTATCCAGAAGATACATTTTCTCAATCTTGGAATTCTTAATCTTCGATACGGCATTTGCAGATAATATTCCGTGTGTAGCATATACCAATACTCTTTTTGCTCCCATATCCACAACGGTGTTTGCGGCTTTGGTTATGGTACCTGCGGTATCTATCATGTCGTCAATTATAATCGCGGTCTTACCTTCGATATCCCCGATTATATTCATCACTTCGCATTCATTGGCTTTTTCTCTTCTTTTATCGATAATGGCTATCTGAAGGTCGGTTAAATCCGCCATCTTCCTTATTCTGCTTACCGAGCCCATATCCGGTGCAACCAATATGAAATCCGACTTATCTTGCCCTTTCATAATATCCGCAATCATATCGGAGAATATTATCAAGCCTTCAAGATGATCTACGGGTATATCGAAAAATCCCTGAATCTGAGGTGCATGCAAGTCCATAGTCAGTATCCTGTCTACACCTGCGGTGGTAAGTAAGTTTGCTACAAGCTTTGCGGAAATGGGATCTCTCGCACGAGCCTTTCTGTCCTGTCTTGCGTAACCGAAATACGGCATGACGGCTGTTACTCTGGCACATGATGAGCGTTTTAAAGCATCGGTCATTACCAGCAGTTCCATCAGATTTTCATTAACCGGAGGGCAAGTGGACTGAATTATGAAAACATCCGATCCCCTTACCAGTTCGTTTATCATAACCTGAATTTCTCCGTCGGCAAATCTACCCACTTTTGAATCCAAAAGCGGCACTCTGAGATAGTTTGCTATTTCCGCAGCAAGCTTAAGGTTAGCGTTGCCTCCCATAATTTTAATATCATTTCTGGCCAATATACCTTCCCCCTATCTATTCCTTTTTCATCCTGCCGGTCTTTTCCATCCAGCCTTCTTTGTTTACCTGTTGTGCTCTTGCAATTGCCAGCGAACCGGACTTTACATCTTCCACAACAGTAGAACCTGCCGCAACAAAAGTATTATCCTGCAATTCCACCGGTGCAACTAAAGTACTGTTACACCCTACAAACACATTATTGCCTATCTTTGTTTTATGCTTTTGTTTGCCGTCATAATTAGCGGTAATGACACCGCAGGAAATATTGCAATGCCTGCCTATCTCGGCATCTCCCGCATAAACAAAATGCGGTATTGTCGTATTGTCATCTATAACTGTTTTTTTCAGTTCTACAAATGTTCCGGCTTTTACATTATCCTTAACTGTTGTATCGGGGCGAATATATGCAAAAGGACCTATTGAACAATTCTTACCTACGGTGCTTTGCAGCACAACGGATTTCAAAACCGTTGTGTTCCCGCCTATCTTGGAAGACACAATCTTGCTGTCCGGTCCTATTAAACTTCCGGCACTTATGAAACTGTCGCCTTCAATAAAGCAGTTGGGATATATCACGGCTTCGGGTTCAATTTTTGCTGAATAATCGATATATGTTTCGGTTACCGACAGAATGCGCACCCCGTTTTCTATATGCGATATATTTATTTCCGTCTTTATATCCTCACATGCACGGTAATATTCCAAAGGACTATACACACGCATATATCCGACTTTACCTTTTTTATTCATGTACTGATCAATAAGTTCGTAAGAGCAGTAGAATAAATCCTCCGGCACCTCAAAACCTTTTTGGTCATGGTAGTAACCCAAAGTGAAAAGTTTATACTCCAGTATTTCATAAGGCGTCATCCCGAATACTTCCCTGTCTCTGTACTCGGCGAAGTATTCCATCTGTTTAATAATAAATCCTTTATCTTTCATTTTTTTATCTCCAATAAAATTATACAACAACGGTTTGCTTTTTTCACCCTTGTTATATGCCGATTTCCAAAATAACCTGTTTTCCTTTATCAGATTGCACGGTTAAATATCTGTTATCTCTTTTTGATAACAGAGTACCCTCTTTACATTCAATCTTTTTAAAGCCCGCGGTTATCTCTATCTCAACAGGTTCTTTCTTCAATGAAGCCAGTTTCACCGTTATATGCTTCTTTTTCAAATCCCACTCGATATCCGCAATACAGCCGCATCTGGTACGCAGTCCTTTGACCTTCCCTTTATTCCAATCGTCAGGCAATG
This sequence comes from Clostridiaceae bacterium, assembly GCA_012838235.1. Classification (GTDB taxonomy): domain Bacteria; phylum Bacillota; class Clostridia; order DUPQ01; family DUPQ01; genus DUPQ01. The sequence continues at coordinate 23,380 of DUPQ01000071.1, read as the reverse complement.
CCGGCAAGATGCGTATAAATCCCGGCTTGGAGAATATGAGCATCTCAATCATGGCAGCCGTAAATCCTAAATTGGCATCAATCTGGAACGGAGGATTTTTACCGAACGGATACATTGTAAGCCCCTGGTCTCTCCAGTCGTTATGATAGGTAAAAAGATTGGCTCCGGTGCACGATCTCAATATATAGTTTAAGCATGCCAGTGCGCTTTCTTGGTCTTCCAGTCTTGCATAGATATTTGCCATATGTGCATAAGACCAGCCGGTTTGCTGTACAAATCCCGTGAGCAGCCTTTTGTCCACAGCGGTTTTTAAGGCATCATATATCTTAGGATTGTTTTCTTTTGTAATTTCATTTCCCGGAAACAGCGGATATATATGCGATTGGTGTCTGTGGTAATAGTTATCTTTAAGACCGTCATACAACCATTCCTTCATGGCTCCGTCCTCATTTATCTCATATTCCGGCATTTTTGAAAGCATGGCCTCCCATTTGGAAATGTTTTCCCGTTCAATGCCCAGATGCTTACATGCGGTTATGAGATTGGTTATACATTCTTTCGCAATTGCCACATCCATGGTGGCATTTACGCACATCATGGAGCGATTTTCATGTATCGGAACGTTTTCCGGAGAGATAGACGGAACAAAGATATACTTTCCGTTGTCGCCTGTGATGAGGAAATCTTCATAGAACAGCACCACCTGCTTCATAAACGGAACCGCTCTGTGCTTCAGAAATTCTTCATCTTCCGTAAAAAGCCAATAATCGTAATAGTGAGCGGCAATCCAGCCTCCCGCAGCTATCCACGAGTTCCATTTTCCCGATGTGCCGCATATTTTTCCGTGAGTACTCATGCATATGGGAACAAGAATCCCTCTGCAGTTATATATCTTCTTTGCGTTTTCCTTGAAATGCGGAATAAAGGAATCAAAATAGTCATACAGTGCCAATGAAGACTCAAACAACCCCAAGGGCAGTGAAGCCCAGTAACACATCTGAACATTCTCGTCGTTATGTATATCCGAATCCCATTTGGGCTCATATGAACCGTTCCAGATGCCTTGCAGATTAACAGGTAATCCGTTTTCTCTTGATGATGATATGTACAGGTATTTACCGTAATTAAACATGGTGTGAAACAGGTCTGCAGGCTTTTTGTTCTGATATGCCTCTAAAAGAATCTCCTCGTTGGACATAAGCTTCGTTTCGTCACCTAACGTAAGGCTTGCGGTGTTATAAAGTTTATTCCAAACGGTAATATGGTCTTTTTTCAGTTGACTGTAATCATATTGCTTGACGGTTTTGATAAGCCTGTTTATTGCTTTTTTCTCATCCTCATATATGTACAGCATTACAAACAGATATATTCTTCCGGCTGCCTTGACGGATATGAACTTATCGTCATATTCCACGCTGCCTTTATCTGTATTAACAAAAATCACCGCTCCGTGCTTTCTGCCGTCTTTATACTGTGAATTGAACACGAGACAGTTGTCTTGAATACAGGTGAAACTGTCCACATAATTCTCTCCTCCCGCAACCGAATCTACGGTTATCTTCAGGTCTAAAGGTCTGTTATCCGAAGAGAACATACTCGTACATATGCATCCGGTATCGTATGACACAAAGTTTTCACGTATTATCTCTGTATCCTTTTCCTTCCACCGAACGGTCGCAACGGCGGAGACAAAATCCAGTGTTGCGCTGTAATCGGTAAAAGTTTCATCGGGTTTTCTGTACAGACAGATCTCGCAAAAAGGCTGATAAGGATCTACGTTATAGACCTCTTTGCAGCACTCTTTAAATTTTTCATTGAAATATTTTTCACCCTCGGAGTACTTCTCTTCCAGCATAAGTTTCCTGACATGAGGAAGATACTTGTAGAAAGGCTCATAATCCGGTTGCTTCTGATAGCGGAAAAGCCTTTCGTGATTGAGTAATATCTTTTCTTTTTGTATGTTGCCGTAAACCATGGCACCTACATAACCGTTTCCCAAAGGTAATGCGTCCTGCCAATCGGATGCCGGTATTCTTTTCATCATTAAATCCGCCATAATATACCCCCCTTAAGGATATGATAGCACAGTTAATGTATTATTTAGAACAATCCCGTTATTTTACCCTCATTATCAATATCTATGGCTTCGGCTGCAGGCACCTTAGGCAGTCCCGGCATTGTCATTATCTCTCCCGTAAGAGCTACGATAAATCCCGCTCCCGCTGATATACGTAAATCACGCACGGTGATAGTAAAGTTCTTAGGCCTGTTGATCAGTTTTACATTATCGGAAAAGGAAAATTGCGTTTTTGCTATACATACCGGAAGATTGTTATAGCCTTTGCTGTTGATTATCTTAAGCACGGCTTTGGCTTCCGATGTGAATTCCACACCGTCCGCTCCGTATATTTTTGTGGCAACGGCCTTAATCTTTTCCGTTATGGAAAGGTCACTGTCATAGCAGTACTCAAACCTGCTCCGCTTTCTGCAAAGTCTTACCACTTCTTTTGCCAGTTCGATTCCGCCTTCTCCGCCTTTCTCCCATACCAGACATTCCACCGCTTTTACTTTAACCGATGCACATCCTTTTTTTATGACATCAATTTCTTCCTGAGTGTCTTTGGAGAACTTATTAATTGCCACTACTGCGGGAACCTTGAATACTTCGGTTATATTCTCAATGTGTTTGTAAAGATTGGGCATACCTTTTTCCACCGCTTCCGCATTGGGAATTCCCAATTCTTTTTTGTTTACGCCGCCGTGATACTTCAAAGCTTTTACCGTAGCCACAATAACCACCGCATCGGGTTTCAGTCCGGTAATTCTGCATTTAATGTCACAGAACTTTTCCGCACCTAAATCCGCACCGAATCCCGCTTCGGTTACCAGATAGTCGCTTAATCTCAATGCATACTTAGTGGCCATGATACTGTTACAGCCGTGGGCTATATTGGCAAAAGGTCCTCCGTGCACGAATGCCGGTGTGCCTTCAAGAGTCTGTACAAGATTAGGCTTTATTGCATCTTTAAGAAGCACCGCAAGAGCCCCTTGCGCATTGAGCATTGATGCCGTTACCGGCTCTCCTTCAAAATCATATCCGATTATAATTCTGCCTAACCGCTCTTTTAAATCTTCTATACTGTCGCTTAAGCAAAGTATCGCCATAATCTCGCTTGCTACCGATATATCAAAACCGTCCTGTCTGGGCATTCCGTTGGATTTGCCTCCGAGACCGTCAATTGTATATCTCAACTGCCTGTCATTCATATCCAGACATCTTTTCCAGGTTACAAGCCTCGGATCTATTTTAAGTTTATTTCCCTGATAAATATGATTATCAACCAGTGCCGCTAAAAGGTTGTTTGCAGCGGTTATTGCATGAATGTCACCGGTAAAATGAAGATTAATATCTTCCATGGGAATAACCTGAGCATATCCTCCCCCTGCGGCACCTCCCTTTACTCCGAATACCGGACCTAAAGAAGGTTCTCTTAAAGCCAGCATGGACTTTTTCCCTATTTTCCTTAATGCGTCGGCAAGCCCTATACTGGTTGTGGTTTTTCCCTCACCGGCAGGTGTGGGCGTAATGGCCGTGACAAGTATAAGCTTACCGTCTTGCTCTTTTCCGGCTAAAGCGGAACTTTTCACTTTCGCCTTATACGGTCCGTACAACTCTAAGCTTTCTTCTTTGATTCCTATGGACTTTGCAATTTTAGTAATGGGTTTTATTGCCGCATTTTGAGCAATTTCGATATCTGTCAGCATATGACACCTTCCTTTTCTTTAATTATTCATACTGATTTATTATACATCAAACGGTGTTTGAATGTTATAAAACATCAAATTCATCTTTAAAAACATCAATGCTCATGGTCACTTTACCGGGAAGTTTCTTTATCATGAACAGATATGCCTTGGTTATATTCTCCATAAACTCTTTTGTGTCTTTGTGTTTGACTATAACTCTGGTTCTTATCTTATCATGCAGCTTTGCAATCCCGGCTTTGGAAGGAGCATATACCGTCATGGATGTTTTGCTTAACAGTCTGTAGGCTATATCGGCATATTCTTCACTTAAATGTCTCTCGGAGGAAGAAAAGATTAAGAAAGCCATATTGGTATAAGGGGGAAGGGACAAAACTTTACGAACTTTAAGTTCCGACAAGTAAAAGGACTTGTAATCCTGCCTGATAGCACCGGTTATTAAAGGCGAGTCCACATTATATGCCTGAATTATCGCCCTTCCTTCTAAGTCGGCTCTCCCCGCTCTGCCCGACGACTGAGTTATGAGCTGGTAGGCGTTTTCATTGGATTCGTAAAAGGCTCCGCATCCCAGAGCATCGGCATTTAAGATTCCAGCCAGCGTTACCAGCGGGTAATCATGGCCCTTTGCTACCATCTGAGTGCCTATCAGAATATCTATCTTTTCTTTCTCAAAACGTTCCAATATCTCCTTATGGGAGTTCTTCATACCGGTGGTATCCTGATCCATCCTGATTATGGTCGCTTCGGGAAACAATTCATGCAACTGTTCTTCGCATTTTTCCGTACCGGTGCCGTATTCCATAATAGCCTCTTCATGACATTCGGGACATATGTTGCTCTTTTTCTGCATGTGGCCGCAATAATGGCATATGAGGTTATTTTTCCCCTTATGGTATGTTAAGGTAACATCGCAATGCTGACATTTCACAACGGCTTTGCAGGATGTGCATAGCTGTATTGAGGAATATCCCCGTCTGTTGAGAAACAGTATGGTCTGCTCTTTATTGTCCAGATTTTTCTTTATTTCATTCAGTAAAGTTGTACTGAACACTGACAGCTTTCCGTTTATGGCATCTTCCCGCATGTCCACAAGCGTGACTTCCGGCAACTTACCCGATGCCCTGTTGGTCATGGTAAGCACTTTTCCGACTTTTTCAAACACTTTATACGTAGTTATTTTAGGTGTTGCCGAACCTAATACCAAAACGGCCTTTTCCATCTGCGCCCGTTTATCTGCAACAAAATTGGTATGATACTTGGGCGTTCTGTCGGATATATAGGAACTGTCATGCTCCTCGTCTATAACAATAAGGCCGAGGTTGTCAAAAGGTGCAAATATACAACTTCTGGTTCCCAAAGCTATTTTGACTTCGCCTCTTTTTATCTTCATCCACGCATTATATCGTTCTTTCATGGAAAGACGACTGTGCATAACTTCAATATTGTTTCCGAACCGCTGTGTGAAGCGTCTGACCATCATGGGAGTAAGGGCTATTTCCGGAACCAATACAATAACATCCTTACCTTTGTTTACAACTTTCTCGGCCAGATTCAGATACACTTCGGTTTTGCCGCTGCCCGTTACGCCGTGTATAAGGTATTTGTCATATATGCCCTTTTCTATCGACAAAGAAACGGTATCGGTCACATATGCTTGCTCGGCGGTAGGTATTTTATCACTCGGTTGTATTTCGTCAATTTCTTCGGAAACAGTGTCAGATTTTAAGGGTTTATCGAAAAGTTCTATATATCCTTTTTTTGCCAACGTTGACAGAATGTTTCGGGAAATGTTCTCATAGCAGGAAAAATCATTAACCGTTATATCTTCATAAGTTGATAATAAGTCCAGTACCCTTAAGTGTCTTTCATTTTTTATAACATCCCCGTATATGAGATTCGCCACCTGCTCGGAAGTTATCTTAAGCCTTGCCGCTTTCTCAAACTTCTTTTTGATGTTGCGCACACCCTGCTCGACAATCTTAATTCTGTCTTCTTTAAGTAACCTGTTAAGTTCCTTTATACCGCCCTCCAGCGAATGCAGATATGTATTAAACAGGGTAAGCGTTCCGTCTTCCTGCAGTATTAGTTTTTCCACCGATACCTTTAAGCCCAAAGGAACCATAGCACTTAATACCTGTCCGTATGTGCAGAAATATTGGTCTCTTATCTGTTTGGCAAGAATGAACATGTTTTTTGAAAGTACCGCTTCATCGTCTAATATTTCCGCTATGTACTTCATTTTTATGTCTTTCAGTTTTTCGGTATAGGGCACGAAGTTCAGAAAATATGCGACCTTCTTGGTGTCGGCTCTTCCGAAAGGCACCAAAATGCGCATACCGGTCTCAAGATACATGTACATATCTTCAGGTACAAGATAGTTATATACCTTGTCAAATGTTCTTGTTGTATTATCCAGTATTACGGCAGCTACCGTTACACTTTTCATCAGATTTTAGTATGCCACAGCCCAGACAACCATGTGTTTTGCAGGCTTACCGCAGCATACACAGCAGTCTGACAGTTTTTCCTGCACAAAAGGTATACATCTGGAAGAGACCAAGGCTTTTTCTTTAAGTTCCAGCTCGCACGATAAATCTTTGCACCACATGGCTTTAACAAATCCGCCTTTTGTCTGTATTATATCTCTCATCTCTTCTACGGAGTATGCAACAAAAGTGTTATTGTCCAGATTGGCTTTTGCTTCTTCAAACATATTTTTCTGTATCTTGTCCAGAAGCTCCTTTACCGATTTATCTATATCGGTAAGGCTTAACGCAATCTTTTCTTTTGTATCTCTTCTGACTGCAATACACTGATTGTTCTGTATATCTTTAGGACCTATCTCCAGTCTTAAGGGTACACCCTTCATCTCATATTCGGCAAACTTCCAGCCCGGAGACTGATCGGACACATCGGTTTTTGCTCTTAATCCGGAAAGTTTCAGTTTTTCCAGCAACGCATCGGCAGCTTCCGAAACACCTTCTTTATGTTGGGCAATCGGTATTACCATAACCTGAACCGGTGCTACCTTAGGAGGCAATTTCAGCCCTGAATCATCGCCGTGAGTCATTATAATGCCGCCTATTATTCTGGTGGACATTCCCCATGATGTCTGGAAAGGATTTTTTAAAGTATTGTCCTTATCGGTAAACCTGATATCAAACGCTTTTGCAAAGCCGTCGCCGAAATAGTGGCTGGTGGCGCTTTGCAATGCTTTTCTATCATGCATCATGCACTCTATCGTGTAGGTTTCTTCGGCACCCGCAAACTTTTCTTTCTCGGTTTTCTGCCCTTTCACTACCGGCATTGCCAGATAATTTTCACAGAAATCCGCATATATATCCAGCATCCGATGAGTTTCTTCTCTGGCCTCATCAACCGTAGCATGTATAGTGTGACCTTCCTGCCACAAAAATTCTCTGTGTCTTAAAAAAGGTCTGGTGGTTTTCTCCCAACGAACCACCGAACACCACTGGTTATATTTTTTAGGCAGATCTCTCCACGATTTTATAATATTCTTGTAATGGTCACAGAAAAGCGTCTCGGAAGTAGGTCGTACACATATTCTTTCGGTAAGCTCCTCCGAACCTCCCAAAGTCACCCATGCCACCTCGGGGGCAAATCCTTCCACATGATCTTTTTCTTTCTGTAAGAGCGACTCGGGTATAAACATAGGCATATATACATTTTCATGACCTGTTTTTTTAAACATGTCATCCAGTATTTTCTGTATATTTTCCCATAATGCATAAGCATAGGGCCGCAACACCACACACCCTTTAATCTGCGAGTAGTCTATGAGTTCGGCTTTTGTTACTACATCGGTATACCACTTTGCAAAATCTATGTCTCTTCCGGTAATCTGCTCTACATCCTTTTTCCCTTGTGTCATTTATTCCGTCTCCTGCTTTTTATGTTTTTCCTTAACCAGGTTTATTTCTTTTATAAAAGTGTCCATATCGTCAAAATCTTTATACACCGATGCAAACCGCACATATGCCACATAGTCTATGTCAATAAGGTGTTCCAGTACTTTATCGCCTATTTCTCTGGATGTCACTTCCCTTAAATGACGCTTATGAAAATCCAGTTCCATGGCATTTACAATGTCTTCCAGCTTGTTGATGGAAACGGGACGTTTGGCACATGCTATCATCAATCTGTTAAGCAGTTTTGCTTTATCGAAGTTCTGTCTTGACTGGTCTTTTTTTACTACGATTATGGGTTTTCTTTCAATGTTTTCATAAGTTGTAAAACGTTCTTTGCAATTCAGGCATTCACGTCTCCTTCTTATGGCATAACCCTCTTCCGACGGTCTTGAATCGATAACCTTGTCTTCCTCATGTCCGCAATTTGGGCATTTCATTTTATGTATATCCTTTCGTACAAATATCTAAAAACTCTTAAATAACATCTTTTTAAATTATATTCCATAACGGTATTAATCGCAATGTACTTAAGATATGAGATATTGAGAATCACTGAATTTTCACCAGCTTGGCAAATTCCAGTACCATTCTCTTTACTCCGGCCATATCGAAATTCACTTCCACTATATCCATTCCGTTATCGTCATATAAATCCTTTATGGAACCTTCCCCGTATTTCTTGTGCATTACCCTGTCGCCGATGCTGTAATCCTGTTTCTTCACGGAAGCTTCCGTCGAAGTTTTCAGGCCCGGAATATTCACAGGTTTCCCGCCTTTTGTCACCGACACCGGTTGCGATGAAGTAAACCAATCAAAGGAGGAACCGCTCTTTTCTCTTCTTGAGAAAGCGCGTTTACCGCTGTTTATGAGTTCTTTGGGTATTTCCTTCAGAAAACGTGATTGTTCGCACGGTTCGGTCTTGCCGTATCTGGTTCTCTCCTCGGCATGTATGCAATACAGTATATCCATAGCCCTTGTTATTCCTACATAACACAGCCTTCTCTCTTCCTCTAAGCCGTGGGCACCCTCGCTCATGGACAAATTTGACGGGAACAACCCTTCTTCCATACCTACCAGAAATACAACCCTGAACTCCAGTCCTTTTGCCGAATGCAGAGTCATTATGGAAATATAGTCGTCCGATTCTTCTTCCTTGTCGGCATCGGTAGCCAATGTGACATTTTCCAGAAAAGTCTCCAAAGACAGCAGTTCTCCGAAATCTTCCTGCTGTGATTGATTCATCGTAACAATAGCACTCTTCAACTCTTTTATATTCTCCACTCTTTCTCTGCCGAAATTAACATCCTCCGATATATAGTATTCATGTATTCCGGTAAGTTTCAGAATGTTGTCGTAAAGCTGCTCCAATTGTCCCGGCACATTATATTCTTTCAACTGCTCAATCATATCGCTGAAAGCCTTAAGTTTTTCCGCTGCCGAAGACAGCTGCTCATATCTGTCTGCATTTTTAACAATCTCATAGGAAGAAAGATATTCACGGGCGGCTATTGACTGTATTCTTTTTACGGTGGTATCGCCGATACCTCTTTTGGGCTGATTTATTATTCTAAACAGCGACGCATCATCGTCGGTACTGAAAACCACTCTCATATATGCGAGCACATCTTTTACTTCCTGTCTGGAAAAGAAGCTCAAACCTCCGAATATCCTGTAGTTTAAACCCCTTTCGCGAAAAATCCTTTCAAATACCCGGGACTGGGCATTTGTCCTGTACAGTACCGCGAAGTCTTTACAGGAATATCCCTTTTCCATAAGTTTTTTTATTTCGTTTGCAACATATACGGCTTCATTCAGCTCATTATATGCCTTATACACGTTTATCCTGCTGCCCTCAGGTTTGCTTGTCTTAAGGGTTTTACTCTTTCTTGCGACATTGTTTTTAATAACGGCATTGGCGGCTGTCAATATGTTTGCATAGGAGCGGTAATTGGTTTCCAGCTTTATAACCGTGCAATCGGGAAAATCCTTTTCAAAACCCAGTATATTCTTTACATTAGCTCCTCTGAAACCGTAAATGGACTGGTCGTCATCGCCCACCACAAAAAGATTCTTATGTTTCATGGAAAGCATTGCAAAAATCCTGTATTGGGCTATGTTGGTATCCTGAAATTCATCTATCAGTATATATTTGAAAATTTTCTGGAAGTACTCCAATATATGCCTGTTATCTTTCAGAAGAAAATATGTGTTGAGTATTATGTCATCGAAATCCATGGCATTGTACTCTTTCATCTTAATCTGATAAAGTTCATATATCCCGGCAACCGCTTTTTTCTGGAAATCGTTTGCGTTTGCAGCCGCATATTCTTTATATCCTAAAAGATCATCCTTGGCTCTGCTTATCTCCGAAGCGACATAAGCGACCGGAAAAGCTTTATCGGAGATATTGAGCTGTTTCATGCAGTTTTTAATAACACTCTTTTTATCATCTGTATCGTATATGAGAAAGTTGTTTCTGTAACCTGCATCCTCGGGATATTGCCTTAACATTTTTAAGCAACAGGAATGAATTGTGCCTATCCAGGGGAAATATATCTTCTTATCTTCTTCACATAGAGCATATACCCTTTGCTTAATCTGGTCTGCGGCTTTGTTTGTAAAGGTAATGGCCAGTATCTGACTCGGACGGGCAAGACCCTGCTCGAGAATATATGCTATCCTTCTTGTCAGCACTCTTGTCTTTCCGGAACCCGCTCCCGCCAGCACCAGAACCGCCCCTTCTGTACGGGTAACCGCTTTAAGTTGTTCTTCATTCAGATTATCCGCTATATTGTTGCTTTTTAATGACATTACAAACCTCTTTATACTTACCGTCCAGGATATTTTACCATTAATAAGTCTCTATTGAAAGAAACAATATGTGTTGAAGTGTTATATCCGGTATGATACCATTCATTTATTGTAATCAATCTATGTGAGGTTTGATATGGCAGCACAGTTAAACACACGTCTTCGCTTTGTCAGGACTCTTACCGGTCAGGAAGTGGACAGGGTCCCTTTTATGAGGGTCTTCGGCGGGACAAACCATGCGCTTCCTTCGTGGCTGGAAAAACGACCCAACCTATCAAGATATATGGATCAACTTATAGGGTTTGAGGGAACATACAGAGGCTGGGCAATAGTTCCGGCAAACTACAATCTCTGCGGACTGCCTGAGGATATATGTATTGAAGACAGGGGTTCGGTACGGATTTATAGAAACGGTATAGGTGAAATAAGGACATGGTCTAAAGACAGTGATTATCATAGCGGAGTTATAGAGTACGCTTTGAAAACCGCAGATGACTGGGAAAAGATAAGACCGTATGTCGTATGTGATGTGGAAAAAAGAATACCTCGGGATATAGATGAACTTGCCGAAATTTACAAAAACAGAGATTATCCGCTTCAGCTTACCTGCGGAGGTGTTTACGGATTTATCCGAAGGCTTGCCGGCGATGAGAATCTCGGATATATGTTTTACGACAGCCCCGATACGGTAAAAGAAATTATTACCGAATATATTAATATGCTGCTGGAACTGTGGGAAAGACTTTGCGACAAAATACGATTCGATCTTATAGAAAGCTGGGAGGACATGGCCTACAAATGCGGTTCCATTATATCTCCCGAACACTTCAACGAGTTTTTAGCGCCCCATTACAGAACCATAAGGGCTTTTGCCGATGCACACGATATTCCCATACTGCTTGTGGACAGTGACGGCAATACCGACCTTCTTGCCGAATGGATGTATGCAGCGGGCGTTAACGCACTATATCCGTTCGAATCATTGGCCGGTTGCAACCCCGCAAATGTCCGGAAAAAACTGCCCGGCATGGGAGGAATCGGCGGACTTAACAAAGACTGTATGGCTTACGGCAAAAAAGCAATGGATGAAGAGCTGGAAAAAGCCGAGGCACTTATAAAGCTGGGCAGGTTCATACCCGGTCCCGACCATATGGTATTAAGTAACGTAACTTTTGAAAACTACAGATACTTCATGTCAAGACTGAAAGATATAGTCATGAACACAAAACCTAATCAATAAAAAGCATCTCCCGCTTTAAGCTTCCCGGCATCTCTGTATCTTTCTTTTTCTTTCTTTGTAACGGTGATATTTTGTATACCTTCTTTTGAACATACTGTCAGCATTATATGCCCTTTGTAAATCCTAGGACGTCTCAGCACCCTGAGTTCAGGCAACTGTGCTTCTTTTTTCGAAAAAGCCATGAATGAGTATTTTTCATCTTCAAAAGGAGCTTCTCCGCCTTTAAGTTGCTTATGAAGCCTGCTTCTTTGCACCCGACAATAAAAATGGCACCAGTCATCCTCAACCATAGGGCACTTGCCGGCATGAGTGCACGGAGCGGTAATATATGCTCCCTTTTGCAAAAGAATATCCCTTATAACCAGAATATTTGCATATCCCTTAGGAGTACCCGGCTCCACTATCAGCAGAGTATCACCTGTTATATCCCATAATTTCTCAGCCGTTCTTAACATATCTTCCTCATTCAGTTCATTCATTACATATGATGCGGTTACAAGATCATACTTCTTATCCGTACCTATATCCTGCACAGACGCTTTAATCCATCGGGCTGAAGAAAGCAGGGAATCGCAGGAAAAAAGCTGCTTTCCTATGCTTATCATACTCTCTTCTCTTTCCAGCAGTGTAATATCCTCTGCCTGCAAAAGGTCGGTGCATGCAAATATACCGGCCCCAGTTCCCGCTCCGACATCCAGAACGGAACTTACACAAAGGTCCGATACGGAAATAACATACCTTAAGCTGTCATATACCGCCCGGTATGTTGCGGGCATTCTGGATGCAGCATATGCTTTAGCTTTTTTTGCATCATTCACTATACGCTTACTCGGACCTGTACCGTCTCTGTAATCTTCGCTTATCCGTTCGGCATGCTTTTTCAGAAGATTTATATCTTCACCCTCCAAAAGCATATTCAAGGCATAGTCAAGTCTTTCCGATTGCATTAAAATACTGTCCTTTCCCGTTTAGTATAACATAACGGATATACAATATTAATCTGTCCCGAAAAAGTCTCACTCATTGCATAAAATGATATTGCTATTGTTCGAGATATGGAATAATATATAACTGTTAGTATATGGAGGTTTCCTTATGGAATTTATGTCTGCAAAAGAAGCTGCTGATAAGTGGGGCATTTCTCAAAGGCGCGTTGCATATCTTTGTTCCGAAGACAGAATTGACAATGTAGCTATGGTCGGAAATATGTGGATTATTCCTGTTACCGCTAAAAAACCGATTGATGCAAGAAGTATTCGTTACACAAAAAATAATGAAAAGAAAATTAAGCCTTTTTTGAAATGGGCCGGCGGCAAAGGGCAGTTGCTTTCCGAAATTGAAAAGTACTATCCGTTTAAGAAAGGTAAAATAACAAAGTATGCGGAACCTTTTGTCGGTGGCGGAGCGGTATTATTTGATATATTAAGCAAATACAATTTAGAAGCGGTATATATCAGTGATATTAATGCGGAACTTATCAATACCTATCGTATTATCAGGGATGATATTGATGAATTAGTAGATATGCTGACCGTTATGCAAAAGGAATTTGTGCCGATGAGCACAGATTCACGTAAAAAGTACTATTTAGAGAAAAGATTCCGTTTCAACCATTTGAAGCTCAACGGAAACGAAAATGTCAATGTGGAGAAAGCTGCTCTTATGATTTTCCTTAATAAAACCTGTTTCAACGGCTTGTTCCGTGTTAACAGGAAAGGTATGTTTAATGTTCCCATAGGTTCTTACAAGAACCCCTTGATATGTGACCGGGAAAATCTTCATGCTGTTTCCGAAAAACTGCAAAATGTAACGATTGTATGTAAAGATTATAGAGAGTCCGCAAATTTCATTGACAAAAACACTTTTGTTTACATCGACCCTCCATATCGCCCTCTAACCGATACTGCAAACTTCACCGCATATACGGAAAATCTGTTCAATGATGGGGAACAGATTGAACTTGCTAAATTTGTTGACGCTATGCATCGAAAGGGTGCTAAAATTGTTGTAAGTAATTCCGATCCTAAAAACTCCGATACAGAAGATAATTTCTTTGATAATATTTACTCATCTCATAATATCAAAAGAGTTGAAGCAACACGAATGATTAACTGCAACAGTGAAGCAAGAGGTAAGATAAAAGAGTTACTTATATCAAATTTTTAAGGGAGATTGTATATGGCAGATAGAGATTTTAATGCATGGTTGTTGAGTTTTCGTAATAGTATCGCTGACTATGGTTACTACATAGATTTTAAGAAAGTCCATAAAAATATAGATAATATTAAAGTGGAACTTAATATCCTAAATTCTCTTATCGGCTCGAAAAATATTGAAGTGGATTTTGAGAATTTAATTAAAAAGTATCCTGAAGTCTTGAAGTGTATTCCTTTACTTTTAGCTGTTAGAGCAAACGAAATATATTGCCAGGACGAAAATGGCGGTTATTTATTCCAGTTTGATCCAGAGAATATTCAGCTAAAAAATCCTACTCAATACGAAAGATATAAATACTTTATGAAAAAAACCGGACTTTTTGATTTATTAAAAAAACATGTTGTAAACAATTTGATTGATTATGCCACAGGAGTAGAAACAGGATTGGATTCCAACGGTCGAAAAAACCGTGGCGGGCACCTAATGGAAAATTTAGTTGAAAGCTTTATCAAAAAGGCCGGATTTGTTAAAGATATAAATTATTTCAAAGAAATGTATATTCAACAGATTAGTGAGAAATGGGGAGTTAACCTTTCTGCCATTTCCAATCAGGGAAAAATGGAAAAGCGTTTTGATTTTGTTGCAAAAACACCTACAATGGTCTACGGTATAGAAACCAATTTTTATAGCAGTAGTGGAAGTAAACTCAATGAAACTGCTCGTAGTTACAAAAATCTTGCAATGGAAACCGCAGTTGTTACAGGTTTTACTTTTGTGTGGTTTACAGATGGCAAAGGTTGGATAAGCGCTAGAAACAATCTTGAGGAAACTTTTGATGCAATGGAACACATATACAATATCAAGGACTTGGAAGACGGAATAATCGAAGAAATAATGATTTGAGGTATCAATGTCAAAGAATGAATTTAAATACAATGTGAATTTAGTTCCGTTACGAATTGAAAACCAAAAGCAAAATGCTTTTAGGGATGAGCTAAATAATATACCGTATCTATTGTATAAGGTTGAGAATTTAGCAAATGGTGAAATAATCGCTATAAATAAGCCGGGAGGCAAAAGAAATTTTGGTAGGTTATCAAGAGATGATTTTATGGTCTTTATCTATAATCCACACGAACAAAGTTTATGGTTAATAAGTCACGGTGAAATTAGCGATGATATCGCCAAAAAATATGATTATAACCAAAACCATGCGTTGTTAGTGATAAAAGGACTTTATAAAGTGTGTTGTGGTTTAGAACCTGATGATGTTATAGCAGATTTATGCCTTGGAGATACGGTCGGAATTCCTATTGAAACAATATTAAAAGTATATAAATGGATATGGGGACAAGAAGATTGTAATTATCCTACAAAAGAAGGCAGGTGGCTTTCTATGAATGCATTGTTAAATAGATTTGGCTTAAATGTAGAGGATTTTAGATAATGGCAAAAAATATTACAAAATGGGAGCCTGAAGATTTTGAACTGGAAACAACAACACATTGGTCTTTTCCCAACCGTGGCAATTGGGCAACTCATGATGCAAAATGGCGTGGTAACTGGTCCCCATATGTTCCTCGAAATATTTTACTCAGATACTCACAAGAGGGTGATTTAGTGCTTGACCAGTTTGTTGGCGGTGGGACTACACTTGTAGAAGCTAAATTGCTGAACAGGAACATAATCGGTGTCGATGTAAATGATAGCGCACTTGCTCGTTGCAGAGAAAAGATAGATTTTAAACATGAAGGAGCTAACGGCAAGGTCTATATTCGCAAAGGAGATGCTCGTCAATTAGATTTTATTCCTAATGACAGTATTGACCTCATATGCACCCATCCGCCCTATGCCGATATTATTCAATATAGCGAGAATATAGAGGAAGATTTATCAAATTTGAAAGTCAATGATTTTATTAAAGAAATGAAAGCAGTCGCTGCTGAAAGCTACCGTGTTCTGAAAAAGAATAAGTTTTGTGCAGTCTTAATGGGTGACACCAGACAAAAAGGAAACATGGTTCCAATGTCCTTCTCGGTTATGCGTGTGTTTGAAGAATCAGGCTTTAAACTGAAAGAATTGATAATCAAGGAACAACATAATTGTAGTGCTACAGGATTTTGGAAAACAAACAGCGTAAAACACAATTTTCTATTGATTGCTCACGAATATCTTTTTATATTCAGAAAATAAATTTATCCTACTTTAAATGGTTGTTCCTATTAACTATATTTATATTCAAAAAAACCGGCCTTTCAGCCGGTTGTTTTTTTGTTTATCTGTACGGTTCCAATAAACCGTAATCTCCGTCCTTCCTTTTATATACAACGTTCATCTCATTGGTTTCTTCATTTACAAACATGAAAAACTCATGATTGAGCATTTCCATCTGCATTATAGCCTCGTCAACCGACATAGGCTTTACCGGGAATCTTTTTGTTCTTACTACGTTATATGCGGCTTCGGAATATTCCGCACTCTGTGTGATACCCTGCCAGTTATCGGGCACATCCCCGTGAAATCTTTTTTCCAGTCTTGTTCTGTTCTTTCTTACCTGTCTTTCAATAATATCTACCGACTTATCAATCTGTCCCAATAGATCATTACCGGAAAGTTCGGCTCTGAAGATAACTCCTTTCCATACTATGGTGGCCTCCACCTTTGTATGCTTGTTCTGCTTTAAAGCTTCAACAACTACCGTTACCTCGGTGTTTCCGTTAAAAAACTTGTCCAGTTTTGCAAATTTCTTTTCCGTCCAGTCTTTTATCTCCTCGGTAATATCGACTCTTCTTCCGACAATTGAAACTTTCATAAAACTGTCTCCTTTCGTTGTATGTATTCATATGTGTATTGATACTTATATTATACCGCATGAAAAACCCGGCTACAATAAATCAATTACATATATTTGATAAATAATTAAAATATTTTTAACAAATAATTTAATCGTAGTAAACTTCCATAAGGCATAAGCCGCTTGCCTTTAATGTCGGCCCGCATCGGGAACGATTGCGACTCTGTATAATGTCTTTTACCTCCTCAACAGGTATGTTACCTCTGCCCACTTCCGTCAGTGTTCCCGCTATTATCCTGACCATGTTGTACAGGAACCCGTCTCCTTTTATATCTATAATAATCAGGTCTCCGTCTTTGGTTATATCCAGACTGTATATGGTTCTTACAGTTTTCTTAATCTTACTTCCGGCCGACATAAAGCCGCGGAAATCCTGTTTGCCAACAAAATATGAGCCCGCTTTTATCATTTTGTCCACATTCAGAGGATGTTTCATATGATATGTAGTGTGTTTATATATTGCCGAAGGCGCCGTTCTGTTTAGTATTGTATATCTGTAGTGTTTTCCCGTAGCACTGTAACGTGCATGAAAATCCATGTCCACTTCCTCTGAATTGACTATCCTTATATCCTCCGGCAGCATACTGTTGAGTGCCATACCGAATTTAGAAGGAGGAATTGTGCAGTCTATCTTAAAATTGGCACACTGACCCAGAGCATTCACTTCTGCATCGGTACGTCCGCTGCCGTTAATACCGATCTTTTGTCCGGTAAGCTTTTCTATGGCATCCTCTATTTTCTCCTGCACGGAAACTCCGTTAAGCTGTCTTTGCCATCCCGAATAATTCTTACCGCAGTATTCTATTGTCAATAATATATTTTTAAGCATATATTCTATCTGGATGTTTCCGGTATTTCCTCTCCTATTATTGCGGTTAATGTTAATGTTTCGTTACCTCTTGCAACAACTATTTCCACCGCTTGGTCTACAGTACAGCTGTCTATAAGTTCTTTCAGATGACTTGCACTCTGTACGGAAACTCCGTTAAATTCGATTATACAGTCATACATCTTCATACCGGCTTTATCAGCTGCGGAACCTTCCTGAACCTTGGTAACGTTTACACCCAGATTGGTAAGATTCATTCCGTACATCATATTGTACCAGTTAAGAGTACTTTGCGAAGTTACATCCATAAGTCCCACTCCCAGAAACGGTCTGCCCTTAACATATCCGAAATTGACTATATCGTCCAATACATCCTTGATATCGTTAATAGGTATGGCAAAACCTATTCCGTCAATCTCGCTTCCGTAGGACTTGGCATTGATTATTCCTATAAGTTCACCTTTTATGTTTATGAGTGCTCCGCCCGAATTGCCGGGATTGACTGCTGCATCGGTCTGAAGAAGAACCATCTTTTCATTACCTAAAACAATCTCTCTTTCCAGTCCGCTTATGTAACCTACCGTCAGACTCTGATTAAGGTATCCCAAAGGATTACCTATTACCAGCACCACTTCACCTACCATTACATCATCACTGTCACCGCACACCATATAGTCAAGACCGTCAACATCTATCTTTAAAAGGGCAAGATCCAGCTGCACATCCAGTCCTACAAGTTTAGCGGTATAGCTTTCTTCGTCATTAAGGTAAACCGTTATTTTTTTTGCGTTCTCTATAACGTGATTATTGGTTACTATGTACCCGTCCTCACTTATTATGACACCGGATCCCGAACCTGTCTGTGTGTAAGTAGACCACCCGGAACCGGATTCCGTTTCCACTACAATACCTACAACCGCATCTACGGAATCGGCATATATCTCCGCAACCGAAGCATATTGCTTTTCTATTTCCGATGTGGAGTAAATAGGGGTTTTATCATTGTTTCTCGGCCGTTCCCGCTCGATTACCGACGAAGATTCCTGCGGTGTAAACTCATATCTCCATTCAAAAACACCTTTATGCAATCTGCCTGCGATAAATCCTCCCGCAATACCTATCAACAGTGAAAATATAGAACATAACACTACTGCGGTCACCAACGTTTTTCTTGATGTCATCTTCTTATCCTGCCGGTTATTATGCATATTGTTATATTGATAATACAAATTTGTGGGGTTGTTTTCACTGGTTTTATACTCGTTATTCATATCATATCCTCCTCATATTGATGACAATCCCTATTATATCGGTCGCTTGTGATAAAATTGTGAAAATATCTTATGAATCATGTGAAACACACCGACTTATCTCATATATCCTGCTTTTCCAGTTCAAACCAGAATACCACTCCGGCATTGCTGTTGTACGCGCCGTACTTTCCGTTATGCATTTCCATAACGGCTTTTACGATAGACAATCCCAATCCGTACGACTTACTGCTACCGCCTCTGGATTTGTCTTCTTTGTAGAAGCTGTTGAAAATATTGGGCAATGACTGTTCGGGTATTCCCCGGTGTGTATTATATATGCTTGTCCTTATCTTACCGTCTATCTCGTTTATATTAATATTAATAATCTTTTTCTCATCACAGTATTTAATTGCATTTTCCAGAAGATTGGTTATCACATGCGTTATTTTGTTGTAATCACCTTTGACTATGTAGTCATCCTGATAATTGAATGTCAGGTTGATTTGTGCCTGCTCAATCATGATATGCAAATCCTTCACTACCGACTCCACGGCTTCGCTCAAGCAAAAAATACTGTCTTCTTTTTTTATTGTCCCGCTCTCTAACTGCGACAGCGTCAGAAGCTGATTGACCATCAGATTCATTTTTACAGCCTGATCGGTAATAATCATCAGTTGGTTTTTGGCCTCCTCATCGTCTTTGTCTTTGTCGGTCAGCAGCTCGCTGTACGCTATTATAAGCGACAGAGGCGTTTTGAAATCATGAGAAACCGATGCTATAAATTCCTTCTTCAATTTATTTGAGCCTTCCTGTTTTTCCAGATCCCTTTTCAAAAGCTGTGCCCGTTGCTGTAAATAATCTATGCTTTCCTGCAGTTTTGCACTCATTTCATTTATGCTTCCCGCCAGAGCGCTTATCTCGTCTTTCCCTTTCACTTCACAGCTTTCGGAAAAATCCAACTTCGCAATCTTGTTTGCCACCTTATTCATTTTGATTATGGGCTTTGTTATCTGTGCCGATATAATAACCACCGCTATTACTCCCATAAGCAATGTCACAAGTGAAACATGCAGCACGAATCGCTCTACAGTTTTTGCGGTTGTGGCAATATACTCCTTAGGAGAACTTAAGACTATGTATGATTGCAGCATATTATTGCTCCGCACATCATGGTTTTCAAATACCAGCGTTATAAGATTTATGTTATGCTTGCCCGCATTTATATCACTGGTTTTATATTCATAAACATTCTCTATGGAGTTCAATTCACCGCTGTTTATGAGTGCGGAAATATATTCCTCCACTTCCTTGGTGTCGGGAGGATCGTTAGCAAGATACCTTCCGGTAATCTTGGTCGCATAGCCTATATCCGCATGATTAATCGTGGGATTATATATAAACCAGATTATTTCAATATTATTTCGTTCAATCTCGTCAAAAGCGTTGATAAGATTAGCCCTGAAATCAGGGAGGGAAATATCCATTTCCGCAAAATACTTATTTATTTTTCCTGCATAATCCTTAAGTTCGTTATACTTAGCATTTATATAGAAACGTTCAAATACAACATTGCTGAACAATACCGTAGCAATGATATTGATAAGAAGTATACACAAGATTATGAGCATAAGCTTATTGCGAAGTCTGATTTTATACCTCCAGTTTATATCCGTATTTGCGTACGGTTTTTATGATATCCGCCGAGTCTCCGAGTTTTGTGCGTAAACATTTCATGTGAGTATCCACCGTTCTTGCATCTCCGAAGAAATCATATCCCCATACCGCCGACAAAAGTTTTTCTCTGGAATGCACAATATTTTTGTTTTGTATAAGGTATTGAAGAAGATCGAATTCCTTGGGGGTAAGATTAATCTTTTCTCCCTTGACATAAACTTCGTGCTCTTTTATTTTCATAAGTATATCTTTTGCGGTAATATCGTTATCGGCAAATATTCCGGCTCTTTTTAATACCGCCTTAACCCTTGATACAAGTACGGCCGGCGAAAAAGGTTTTGTTATATAATCGTCCGCTCCCAGTCTTAAGCCCTGCAGTTCATCATATTCGGTATTTCTTGCGGTAAGAATCAAAACGGGAACATCCGATTCCAGCCTTAAGGTTCTTAAGACCTCGAATCCGTCCAGCTTGGGCAACATTATATCCAGTATAACCAATGATATGTTTTCTCCGTAGAATATGTCCAGAGCTTCCTGTCCGTCTTTTGCTTCCAGCACCTGATAGCCTTCCTTAACCAGGCAGGTCTTCAGAAGATTTCTTAAAGCGGGTTCATCCTCCACTATTAATATCTTGTTAAGCATCAAAAACCTCCGGAATGCTTTCTTTTAGTTAATTATAGCACCGATTTGTGATAAAACTGTGTTTTT
Source organism: Clostridiaceae bacterium (assembly GCA_012838235.1). GTDB lineage: Bacteria > Bacillota > Clostridia > DUPQ01 > DUPQ01 > DUPQ01. Next base: position 2,160 of record DUPQ01000071.1, on the reverse strand, counting down.
ATCACTGATAAGGCAGCCGATGGCAATAGTTGCCGCCATAGCCTTTTATATATGTACTTTATGGTTTCTGCTTGGGAAGTGCAACCGGATCTTCATTTTTTATATTATTATCCACTATCCTGGCCACATCATATTTATCGTGATACTTCCGATAATACTTCATATAGTGGGTCCGATCCGACTGTTTTACATTCTGCAGATATTCATGTGTATCGAATAAGCCTTCGGCAATTTGTATTGTAAGAACCGCAAGATTGGAGCAGTGGTCGGAAACTCTTTCATAATTGTTTATGAGGTCGGACAGTATAAATCCCAATTCAATTGTACAGCCCCCGCCCTGCAATCTTTCTATATGGCGATTCTTAAGAATAATTTTCAACTCATCTATCACCTGCTCCAGAGGTTCCACTTTGGATGCTTTCTCAAAATCATTATTAAGGAATGCATCAACAGTAAGATCCAGTATTTCTTCCACAGCTGAAGCCATAACATCCAACTCTTTATATGCCTGCTCGGAAAAGGTAATATCTTTGTCATAAAGCTCCTTGGCTACATCCAGTATGTTTACCGCATGGTCGCTTATTCTTTCAAAGTCACTTATACTGTGCAGAATCTTGGATATTTCCTTGCTGTCCTTATCGTTCAATTCCCGTCCGCTTAATTTGACAAGATAAGATCCCAATTTATCCTCATAGGTATCTATGAGATCCTCATTATCCACAATAACTTGAGCTTTCTTCGCATCATAATGCTTTACCAGGGGTATTGCCATAAGTATGGTTTCCTTTGTAACATTGGCCATTGTTACTATATATCTCTTGCACTGCTCAACGGCTATGGAAGGAGTATTCAGAAAGCGTTCATCCAGAACTATTTTTTCTACTACCGTGCCCTTATCTTTAATAATGGTTTCGGACAACCGCACCAACAACTTGGTAAAAGGGAAAAGGACCAGTGTTGTCAGTACATTGAAAATGGTATGGAAAATTGCAATTCCTACGGGATTCAATACCGAGTTAACAAATGCAAAATCAAATACGGCATTAAGACCGTAGAACAAAGATGCAAAAAGAACAGTCCCTATAACATTAAAGAACAGATGAATCAACGCAGCTCTTTTTGCGTTCTTGTTTGTTCCTATACTGGAAATCAAAGCTGTCGCACATGTCCCTATATTCTGACCCAATATGATAGGAACGGCACTTCCGAATGTTACAACTCCGGTAGTGGACAAAGCCTGTAAAACACCGACAGATGCCGAAGAACTTTGTATTATTGCGGTAAATATGGCTCCTGTAAGTATACCCAGTATAGGATTGGAAAACATGGTAAGCATCTTGGTAAACCCTTCCATCTGGGCAAGCGGTTTGACAGCATCGGACATAGTGGTCATTCCGAACATGAGTATGAAAAACCCCAAAAGAATTCTGCCCACATCCTTGTTCTTATTTCTCTTTCCGGCCATTACAAGACCTATCCCTATAATACCCAGTATAGGTGCAAATGTATCCGGCTTGAATATTCTAACAATAAAGTTGCTGCTGTCCACACTGACTAAACTTAAGATCCAGGCGGTTATTGTTGTTCCGATATTGGCTCCCATGATTACGCCGACAACCTGAGACAGGCGCATCAGTCCGGAGTTTACAAAACCTACAAGCATTACGGTAGTAGCTGAAGAAGATTGTATAACGGCCGTCACTGCGGCACCTATCAAAACGCCTTTTATCGGTCGGCTTGTGGCTTTTTCTATGACAGATTCCAACTTGCGTCCCGCCACTCTTTCCAGTCCTATTCCCATTAAGTTCATTCCGTACAGGAACAGTGTCAGTCCTGCGAATATTGTCAGTATTGAAAAAAAGCTCATCTCCACCTCACATTCAAATTACGCCTATTATACAATATTTCTTACATAATATAAACACAGATTTCATAATAACCGGCTTAAAGTAAAGAGAAATTTAAATAAAAATTAAGAGTGTAAAAAAATGCCCAAAATAAAAAACACACCAAGTGTGTTTTTAGAAAAGAGCTGTCCGGCAGCTCCCTATTTTCCCGGGCCGTCTCCGGCCAGGTATCTTCGGCGTAAGCGGGCTTAACTGCCGTGTTCGGGATGGGTACGGGTGTATCCTCGCTGCCATTACCACCGGACATACTTTC
>DUPQ01000070.1 GCA_012838235.1 Clostridiaceae bacterium | reverse complement strand
TCATGAATGGATACCGTGGCTTGCGGAAACAGAGTATATACATAAAATCTGTTGCCTACATATATGGGATCGCAGTTCTTCAAGTGAAGTATTACCACATCCTTAACCACTTCCGCACAACCTTTTAACTGGTCACGGAAAAGTTTTTCATGTTCGTAATACATCTTTACTCTTTCCTGTACGTCGGGCAGACGCATGATTTCATCGATAGTGTGGTCGGGGCAATAGTCCAAAAGCATCATCATAAGATCGTAGTTGGTTATTCTGAAATTTCTGAATCTGCCCAAGCCCGTCCTTGCATCTAAAAGATAAGACAACATTACCCAACCTTTTGGATTAACTATGTCATCCATGGTATATTGTGCCGAATCGAATTTGTCTACGGCGGCCATGAGTTCTTCGGAAATCTTAAGTCGGCTTGCTCCTCCGAAATATTCATACAGTACTCTTGCCGTTGAGGCAGCATCAGGTTTATTTATGTAGTTAACGGCCTTGGTTCCCTTCTCCGAGATATGATGATCAAATGCCAGATAAACACCCGGCAGATACGGTACATTGGTGGAAATATCCTTTTCGTTAACATCAATCATACCGTCCTGCATATCCTTCGGATGCACAAACATTATGTCCTCCAACATATCCAGTTCCTTTAAAATCATGGCACACACCAATCCGTCAAAGTCCGATCTCGTTATTAACCTGTATCTGCCCATTGTCTACCTCCTGTCAATTATCCGGCACTAATCTCATGTTATTATATAACAAAATAACAAATGTCAAGGTTAAATATATTGCTATTTACCCAAAGCAAAGCCCGTTGCACTGAAGTACAGCACTTCCCCTTCATTATTCATCTCATAGTATACATATGTCAAATATACCCTTATGTCTTCTGTAATGTCAAATACCATATCCGATCTGTCATTACCTTCTTTTATCTTCATAATATGTTCGGCAATATTGTACTCCGTATTGTCAATAACTATCTTCAATTCTCTTTCCCGTGACGTATCGACAATATAGTAGCGACTGTATCCCGATATATCCAATGCGTTATAACTGTTACTCTTGTTTAGATGTATCAGGCTGTATTCATCCAAACTGCCGTACTCGTTAAGTTTTTCAAATCCGAAAATATCGTAGAAAGAATTGGTGTACCTGACATATTCGGGTGCCTTATCTTTATAGTTGAGATAGTCGTAGCAGCTGGATATAATCTCCTTATCGGCATATGAAATGTCCTTATTGGGTTTCACTACACCGTCGGAAAGCATATTGTTTCTCTTGAGTACCTTCTCCAGTCTGTATGTCTGTTCATACACCGGCACATCGATTATATTCAACGGAGTCAATGACGATATCAACACTATCACGGCAAGGCCGGTTATTACATGCTTTGTATATTTTCCCTCTTTGATAAGGGTAAGGATTATAAAGGCCAGAGCCGTTACATTCAGCAGTATTGATGCCCATCTGGCAGAGGTCAGTCCGTATGCGTTTACCCTTATATATATCGCTATAGCCTGTGCCACAATTATCGGGAACAGGAACCATCCTCCGTATTTTCTGAAAAACCGCACAGGCGCATTATCGTAACTTCCTACGGTAAGGTAGAAGAAAATAAAGAAAAGAGAAGCCAGCGAAGCAAAAAGATTAATCTTACCCTGCGGCATCTCCATGGTTATAAGTATCTTAATAAGATATGCATAGAGCACTCCGAGCAGCAGCGTGTATACGGGAAGACCGACATACAGCACCAGAACCTTGAATATCTTGGGAAGAGTTATTTCATCGGTCTTTTCCGGCAACATAGCAATGAACAGGTTATAGCAGAGAACGATATATGACAGCATGGCGGTAATGATAATCCATTTGTCAAACTGCTCCAACTCTACCACTAAGAAATCCAATGCCGCTATACACAGCGTTATGCCTCCGAAAAACAGTGAAGCCACCGTTACCGCAAAGAATGCCGATTTTATAATCTGAGGAAAGACCAGATCACTATTCTCGTTATCATACATCACGTATAACGATATCAATAGAAATGCTATTATCAGCCCGAAAAACCCCATAAAAGTCCTATCCGACTCCATTATATTGCCGATAAGAAAATAGCACGGTACAGCGGTCAATGCAGAAACAATGCGCTGTATGATATCGGCTTTTTTGGAAAAATTGTACTTTATGCTTATAATCTGCATCATTACAGACACTATGACGGCAAAGCCCACGGACATAGCCATAAGCACTACGGTATTTTCCGTGAAGTCGAATATTATCTGTAATGTCAGAAGTATAAAAGCGATAACGCTTCCGCAAAAAGACACCACGAATTTCGACATAGCTTCTTTAATATTACTCAGTATCAGTTCAAAAATTTTCTTCATAACACCGCTCCTCGTCCGATACTCTGATAAGTATCAGTCCTTTCTGTTATTTACCGGGTGTAAACTGCACAGTAATACTGCTGTTTCCCTTTAATTGGACTTTTTTAAAGTCTAAAAGTTTCCTCTTTGTCTTATCTTCATATCTCAACACCGAATAACCGGTATCGACATCACTCGGATTTGTCAGTTTTACGGTATAGTCATCAATCCACTCTTCTTTTATATTTGCATATGTAAGACCGTGTCCGAACCGGTATACCGGCTGCCCTTCAAAGAATCTGTAGGTTCTTCCCTTCATGGAATAATCTTCAAAATCGGGAAGATCCGATGTCTTTTCGTAGAAAGTAACGGGCAACCTTCCGCAGGGAGATACATTTCCGAATATCACATCGGCAAGAGCTATTCCTCCCAATGCTCCCGGATAGAAACACTGTATAACGGCATCGGCATTTTTATCGGCATGTGCCAATCCTACGCAACTGCCCGATACATTTACGAAAATGATGGGTTTTCCCAGTTTCTTCAGCTCGTCAAACAGTTTATACTGTACCGCCGGCAACTCTATTTCGTCTCTGTCTCCCTTGAATCCTCTGTGTGTTGATTCTTCTCCTTCTATCGAGGGATTGATACCCATGCACATGATGATTACATCGCTGTAACCGGCCGTTATTATCGCCTCACGTAGCGGATGTTCGGAATATCTCCATGTGGATTCGTCTTCGAAAACATGCGAGCCCCTTGCATAAAGAACATCGCCTTTGCATACCGATTGAATTCCTCGAAGCAATGTATAATAGTCATCGGGCGTGCCGTTGTAATTGGCTAAAAGTACCGATTTGTCGTCGGCATTGGGCCCTACTACAGCAACATTAGTATTCTTTTTCAAAGGCAGTATTCCGTTATTCTTCAACAGTACAATACTTTCTCTCGCCATTTCAAGATTTAATTTCTTATGTTTTTTACTGCATATTACCGAATAAGGAATATCGTTATACTTACATTCTTTATCGAACATACCCAGTTTGAGACGCGTATACATCAGTCTCTCCACACATTTTGTAATATCTTTTTCCTTAACAAGCCCTTCGGCTACCGCTACTTTAAGCCATTTATATGCATCACCGCAGTTTAAATCGCATCCGCTCTTTACCGCCAATGCCGCACTTTGCGCTTCATTTTCCGTTACCTTATGATGCAGATGGAAATCGCATATTGCTCCGCAGTCGGATACCACATATCCTTTAAAGCCTAACTTCTTACGCAAAATCTTCTGTAAAAGGAACGGACTGCCGCAACACGGCTCTCCGTATACCCTGTTATATGCTCCCATAACCGCAGCCGGTTTGGCATGTTTAATGCAGTATTCAAAAGCATACAGATATGTTTCGTAAAAATCCGTCTCCGATACATGTGCATCGAAACTGTGACGTAACCACTCGGGACCGCTGTGAACCGCATAATGTTTAAGCGTGGCATCGGTCTTTCTGTATATTTTATCGTTGCCCTGCAGACCTTTGACAAAGGCGGTGCCCATTTTAGCGGTAAGCAGAGGGTCTTCTCCGTATGTCTCATGCCCTCTTCCCCACCTGGGATCACGGAATATATTGATATTGGGCGACCAGCAGGTCAGTCCTTCATATATCTTGGTGCCGTTCAATTTTCTGTATTGATTGTATTTGGCGCGCACTTCATCGGATATTGCCGTTGCCACTTTATACATCAGTCTATCGTTAAAAGATGCGGCCATTGCTATGGACTGAGGAAATACCGTTGCCGTTCCGCTTCTGGCAACTCCGTGTAACGCTTCATTCCACCAGCAGTATTCGGGGATGCCCAATCTTTCGATTGCAGGTGACTCAAACTGCATCTGTGACATTTTTTCCGCCAAAGTCATCTTGCTTACAAGTTCAGCAGCTCTTTTCTTAAAATCCATCTGTTCCTCCTTATACAAAACAAGATTTATGAATTATTAAAATTAACGTTGCAAAGGCAACCGATGCAGTTATTATATCAGAAGAATAACACAATTAAAACCTGTATATATAACATAGTTTTGTTAATTCTTATTTATAAATAAATAATATTATAAATAAAACTTTACATGCGTGTATGGTATAATCGGAATGTGAACGTATAAGAATGCATCAGGGAGTTATCATGAGTGAAATAAGTAACCTGTTCCCCGTCTGGTACCATCTTACCGAGGAGCAGAAACAGTTGTTAAACGATAAGGTGTATATAAAGGATGTTAAAAAAGGCACCGTTCTTCATAGAGGCGATGAAGACTGTGACGGATTATACATAGTACGAACCGGTCAGTTAAGAGCATATATCATTTCCGACCAGGGTAAGGAACTTACTCTCTATCGGTTATTTGAAATGGATATATGTCTGTTTTCCGCATCCTGTATACTGTCCAACATACAATTCGAAATTATAGTGGAAGCGGAAAAAGATACCTCCATATTGATAATACCGGTTCGGGTATATCAGAAACTCATGGAAACAAATAATGCGGTTGCAAACTATACCAACCACCTTATGGCTTCCAGATTTACCGATGTCATGTGGTTGATAGATCAGGTTCTTTTCAAAAGCATGGCAACACGTCTTGCTTCTTTCCTTCTGTATGAAAGCAATATAGAGGAAAGTGACGAGTTGAATATTACGCATGAGAAAATAGCTAACCACATAGGCACCGCCAGAGAAGTTGTAACCAGGATGCTGAAATATTTCCAGCAGGAAGATTTAATCAAAATGTCCAGAGGCAGTATCATCATAACCGACAGAAAGAAATTGGAGAATGTGTAAAAAATTAGTTTCTTTCGGTAAATTCGGAGTAAATTCTTTCTCTTTCACCTATAAAACCCTTACCGGATACATGCTGAATGTTGACAAATATGCATGTTATTTATATAATTACAGATAAATTATTACTTGGTAATAAATACTGATGAGTTATATCAAAAAATGGGGGGAACATTGATCGGTAAACAATCATCAGTCATTGCTATATGCAATGGTACCGGGTTTTACGGAGGTAGTAATATGGATATTTTCAACAAGTGCTATAACTACACAAAAGCGGATGAAGTGCGTGAATTGGGCATATATCCGTATTTTCATTCTTTACAATCAAAACAGGATACAGTAGTCATAATGGAAGGAAAACGCAGGATAATGCTGGGTTCCAATAACTATCTGGGACTGACTACCCACCCTGATATTATGAAAGCCGGAATAGAAGCCGTAGAAAGATACGGTACGGGATGCTCCGGTTCGCGATTTTTAAACGGTACATTGCAACTGCATCTGGAACTGGAAAAGGAACTTGCCGATTTCTTACATCAGCAATCCGCACTGGTTTTCTCTACGGGATTCCAGACCAATTTAGGAATCATCTCGGCAATTGCCGGTCATAACGATTATCTTGTATGCGACAAGGAAAATCATGCATCTATATATGACGGTTGCAGATTGTCGCAGGGAACATTATTAAGATACAGACATAATGATATGTCGGATCTGGAAAGGCAGCTTAAAAAAATACCCGAAACCGCAGGAATTCTCATAATAGTAGACGGAGTCTTTTCCATGGGAGGCGATATAGCCGATCTTCCCGCAATAGTGGACCTTGCCAAAAAATACGGTGCAAGAGTAATGGTGGATGATTCACATGCCCTTGGGGTAATAGGAGAAGGCGGCAGAGGAACCGCCAGTTATTTCAATCTGGAGAAAGAAGTGGATATTTATATGGGCACTTTTTCCAAGTCCTTGGCAAGCTTAGGCGGTTTTATGGCTGCAGACGAAAAAATCATTGACTATGTACGCCATAATTCCAGACCGTTCATTTTCTCGGCATCCATGACTCCTTCCGGTTGTGCGGTCGCATTGGCTGCTCTGAGACATTTAAGAGCTCATCCCGAGTTGCCGAAACAACTGACCGATATAGCAAGCTATTTCAGAAAGCGACTGAAAGAAGAAGGTATAAAGACGCGTGATTCGCTTACACCCATCATACCCATCTATACATATGAGATGATAACCACATTGACAATAGCAAAAGAATTATATGATGAAGGCGTATATGTAAACTGCTCGCTTCCGCCCGCAACCGCTCCCAACGAGTGTCTGTTGAGAACCAGCCTTATGGCTACTCATACAAAGGAACTTATAGACGAGGCGGTGATGATTATTAAAAAAGTACTGGGAAGGTATAATCTGTAATGGAAACAAAGGTAGCCGTAATAACCGGTGCAAGCAGCGGTATCGGTCTTGCGACAGCATTAAAATTGGTAAATAAAGGGTATACGGTATACAACCTCAGCAGAAGGAATTTTGTTCATGACCGGATAAGACATGTGACCTGTGATGTCTCTTCGGCCTTATCGGTAAACAATGCAATGGCACAGGTGATAAAGCAATGCGGTAAGATAAGTCTGCTTGTGACAAGTGCCGGTTTCGGTGTTGCGGGAGCCGTGGAATTTATTTCCGATGAAGATGCAAAAAAACAGATGGATGTAAACTATTTCGGCACGGTTAATGCCGTAAAAGCGGTTATTCCGTACATGAGAAATTACAAATCCGGAAAGATAATATGCATATCATCGGTAGCGGCAGCCATCCCTATCCCCTTTCAGACATATTACTCGGTATCCAAATCCGCAATAAACGCATTTGTGTCCGCTCTGGCTCATGAGATAAAGCCTTTCGGAATTTCCGTATGCGCAATAATGCCGGGTGATATAAAGACGGGTTTCACATCCGCAAGAAAAACCGACCTTACCGGTAATGAAATATATGGCGGTAGGATAAAAAAGTCCGTTGCGGTAATGGAAAAGGATGAAATGAACGGTTTGCCTCCGGATGTTGTGGCCGATTTCATAGTAAGACTGGCAAAGAAAAGAAAACTTAAGCAGATTTACACGGTCGGATTTGTATATAAACTGTTTGTCCTGTTATCCAAAATACTGCCTCAGAGAATAGTAAGTGCAATAATATACATGCTGTATGCGAAATAATCTTTAACTGCATTTATACTTCTATTATGTACTTTTCAGTATATCTTCATATGTGACAAGAGTCACATTACCCATCTTTTCGGCATAGTCATGACAGCCTTTTGTAAATCCTGTTTTCGCAAACAGATAAAAGTGCTTTTTTTCATAGTCAAATAGGTTACTGCGCTCTATCAGTGTCTCCAGCACACCTACATCTGTTCTTTCATTTGTCCACTTACATTCGGCGAATAAGGCTGAATCTTTGTATGAGCCCATAATATCTATTTCCTCTTGTACTCTGGTCTTGGGATTTGTTCCCCACCAACGCCCGATGTCACTGAAATTCACGGCACATTTGCCGTTAATCAGTAATTTCCAAAGGTACTGTTTGCAGATTTCTTCAAATACACTCCCCATGTAGGATGAAAGCTCGGGTTCAATTCGTTCATAAGCAAGGGAGGCTGCTCCACGGGAGATAACGGAAATATTTTGCGGCACAAATCGATACCAAAAACGGAACATATTATCCTCGATTGAGTATATGGTCTTACGACCGGATTTTTCACCGTAAGGCCACTCCTTTTTTACAATACCCAGAATTATGAGGTTTCTGATGTAAGTAGCAGATAAACTTGTAGTCTCACCGATCTTGCCGGAAATTTCACTTATTTTTGAGTTACCGGCGGCTATAGCCGAAATAACGGCATTGTATATTGCAGGCTCACGCATTTCCTGCTTCAGAAGGTTGTTCGGTTCTTCAAAAATAAAAGAAGTCGGATTGAGATAAGTATTCAGGATGTTCTCTTTTATGGAAATATTATCATCAAATTGCAACACATATTGCGGAGTTCCGCCTATAACACCGTATGCCAGAGCTTTATCAATATCTGACAGGTTTGAAAAATAATGACAGGTTTCAAAAAAGTCAAACGGCTCTATTTTTAACTGAGCAGTTCTTCTTCCGTAAAGAGGTGCCTTGTATGCCAAAACATTGTCCTCCATATATGACATGGAAGAACCGCATAGTATTAAGAATAACTTTGAATTATCTTTATTCTTATCTATCAAATACTGTAACGTGGAAGCAAGGCTTTTTGATGAACGAGCCACATAGGGGTACTCATCTATGACAAGAATAATCCGTTTGCTTCTTGCCAGTTCAAAAACATACTCCAATGCAGATTGAAAGGAATTAAAAGACCAATCAATCGGCATTCCGGTGTTATATTCCATAATACATCCTGAGAAATTATCCAGATTCTGCTTGGCGTTTGTTTCCACTCCTGTAAAGAAAATTGTATCTTTTTTCTTTACAAATTCACTTATAAGAGCGGTCTTGCCTATTCGGCGACGTCCGTAAATAACGGCAAATTCAAATTTCCCCGAGTTATATAGCTTATTAAGCGTATTTAGTTCCCGTTCTCTTCCTATAAACATCCGTGCACTCCCTTGTAATTTAGTTGTTTATGATTTACTTAATTATAAACCACCAAACAGCAAATGTAAATACTATTTATGATTTATTGAAATTCCTCCGTCTTATGTATATAATCAGTATATATTTCGGAGGTAATTAATATGTTTTGTACTAACTGTGGCAACAGGATTGAACCGGGGCAACTGTTCTGTACGAGTTGCGGCACAAGAGTAGCCGGAGAAGTTCAGAATACCGTCAATTACAGCACCCCTCAGACACATGCTTCTTACGGCGTCGTAAGGGTTCTGACGGCTCAGAAAAAACTGTCCATGTTCAATATGATTACATGCTATGTCGTTCTGTTTAACGACAGGCTGGTTCTTGCGCATATCACACCTGAGTTTCAAAAAGCCGAGAGTGCCAGAAAATCCGCTGAGATAAGAGCAAGCGGAACAGGTTTCTTCAAGGGCAGCGCCGAAATGATGAGATTCTGGTCTTATTACCACAAAAAATACGAGACCATGTCCCCGCCCGCTATTTTGGCTGAATGCCCCATGAATATGGAGATTCCCTATAACATGATAAGCCAGTTGCTTTTCAGGGCTTACGAAGAAGGTGATGAAGACAGTTCCTCTTCCGGAGGAGATCTGAATATATCTTTGAGTAACGGCAATGTCATTAAGCTGAAGCATAAACACGACCATTCAAAAGCATTAAATAACGATTTGCAATCGCTTTTAGGTTTCAGGTTGAAGTATAAGAAATAAATACGGCAATAACATGGAATAAGTGTTATGCCCGAGCACGGTGTTTTTTTACCAATAACAATGCATCTTTTGCGGAGATCGGTCGGGAGAACAGGTATCCCTGCATATAGTCGCAGTAGTATTTCTTAAGATATTCTTTCTGCTCGGTGTATTCCACCCCTTCCGCTACAATGTAATATCCCAACTTGTGCGACATGGAAATAATATCCGATGTAACCGCCTGATTTTCGTCATACACAAGAAGTTTATCCATAAAGTACTTATCAATTTTTACATAATTGACATTCATTTCGCTTTCTCTTGCCAAAGAAGAGTAACCTGTACCGAAATCATCCATAGCAATTTTAAAGCCCTCATTCTGAAGCAAAGAGAGTTTTTCATTTATTTTAGCATAATTCCTGGCAACTTTTGTTTCGGTAATCTCCAGTACAAGTTTATCGGGATTTACCGAATATTCCCGGACAAGATTAACTATATCGGCTACAAAATCCTCGTGGAGCAGCTGTATGACCGAAATATTTACCGATACAAACACATCATCCGCTCCTTTTTTACTCAGTTCATTAACAAACTCCAGTGACTGTCTGATTATACTTCTGCTCAAACCGAAAATATACTGTTTTTCTTCTGCTATCGGAATGAATTCATTGGGAGGCACATTGCCCAGTATATCAGAATTAAATCTTGCAAGGGCTTCAAACCCGGCTATGCTGTCATCCGACAATCTGACAATAGGTTGAAATACCGCATATAATTTTTCCTTTTCGGTTCCGGATGATACTTCCGCCAGTTCCTCTTCAATGATATTACTCCTCATTATTTTCTTTTCCATATCGGCATTGAAAAACATAAAGGAGAAAACTTTGGTTCTGTCGGTATGTTCCGCGGCAATTGATGCATTCCTTATAACTATCTCTCCATCCGCCATGTGTGATTCGAATTCATATACTCCGATACTTGCTCCGACCAACCTGGTTGCAAATCGCCCGTACAACATGGCGGTAATCTTGTTGCACATTCTTACAAGTTCCTGTTTTCCTTCATATCCTTTTACATACAATACAAACCTGTCTATGGATATATGGAAAATTCTACAGTTATCGGTACATAACAGCCTTAACTGCTCCGCAAGTTCTTTAATTATCTCTTCCGCAGCCGCATAACCGTATGTAGCATTGAGAAGACTGAAGTTGCGGATATTTATGAATATTGCGGCTTTTTTATCCACAATACCTTCTTCCAGTTCCTTGTTAAGTAAAAAGCTGAAATAACTTCTGCTGTATAAGTCGGTCAACGGGTGGTGTTCGTTTATATATCTCAGTTCCAGTTCCCGCTTCTTACTTTCATCAATATCAATAGCCAGCCCTTCTACATATAACGGCTTACCGTCCGTACCGCATACAATCTGCCCCTGATTGGATATCCATTTTCTCTCTCCGGATGCGGTACTTATCTCATATTCAATACTGAATCTTGCTCTGTCCGCAACGGCCTGTTGCACCTTTTTATACACATATTCGGAATATTCCGGTATTATCAACTGACCGAAAATAATGCCTTCCTTTCCCATAAATCTGTCTGCAGGGTAACCCGTAAGTTCCAGGCAGCCGGAAGATACAAATTGCAGAGTCCAATTCTTCTCGCATCCGATTCTGAATAACATACCCGGCACATTGGATATTAAAATAGCCTTATCCTTTTCACTCTCCGCCAGTGAAGATTCCATCTTTTTCCGATTGCCGATATCTTCCAATATACATAGATATTTATGATCTTGCTGATTATCCGGATACAGTGCCGATACGGCTATATTAATCCAGCTTTCCGTTCCGTCCGCTCTTACTATTTTCTTTTCCATCTGATATCCGTCTATATTCCCCTGCAAAAAGTCCTGCATCATTTTTCGTTCTTCATCTACAAAATCACTGTGAGTCATTTCCGTCCAACTGATCTTCTTCAGTTGCTCCAGCGTATATCCGGTGATTCTTTTAAATGAGTCGTTGACATTTACCGAATCGGGAACGGTATCAAGTTCCTCATCTACGCTGTTAATGGATATCCCCGGAGCAGCCTGTTCAAAAACACTTCTGAAAAGCATTTCTTTTTCTTTTAAATCATTTACCGATTCCGATATTCTTTTCTTATCCTCACGAAGAGAACCGCTCCTCATAAAAGTAATTCCCACAATAATGTAAAGGATGACAATCAGAACAAACATGGATACCGATATAAGGTGCTGACTCTTAATCTGCTCATAGAGTACAGCTGTAGATGTTTCCAACGCAAGAAAACCCCCGGAACCGCCACCCGCAACCGGCACCGCAATACATGCACTTTTTTCGGGGATATCGGAAAAATCGGGCACATAGGAAACTTTTGTATTATTATCAAGGGCAGATTTAATAACTTCATGTATGCAATTTTTCGATACATGATTATTTATATCACCTGTTTGTATAAAAGGAATTAATTGTCCCTCCCGTATGACAAAAAGTGAAACACCTACAATATCCTCGTTTTTTGCTACATATGTTTTGATGTTTTCGGTCACTTCCCTGTATAACTTGTCGTCCGCATAAGAACCGTCCCCGTTATACCTGTCAAGAACCTCCTTAGGTATACCTGAGGAAAGCGCATAAGCCATAGTCTCCAGTTTGACCTCATACTCACCTGTTATAGTCTCAAATTCAAAATAAAAGAACATAAGCCCGAATAAGATTACTACAAGAAGTAACACCGTAAAGACAAGGTTCCCGGTGCTTTTTATTTTACCTAACCCTCTTTTTAGCATCTCTTTCTTTTTCCGGAATCTCGATTCAGCATTCATGTTGTTACCCGTTGTTTCCTTTAAACAAGTTACCTGCAATTAAAAGACATAATAATCTTTTGCACACTGCAGTTCTCTGACGCAATCATGGCAATATATACTCAATAATCTGCCTACCCCGGACCTTTACAGCACCACAACACTGTAGAAGTTACAACAAGGTTTTTTTAGGAACTGGTAATATTATCATACAAAGTGCATAAAAATACAACTCTTTACAGCAAAAAAAGTTACCCTTTTAACCATTTTTCATAAACACGCTGATATGTTTCATCGGGGATATGAGGATTTCCCTTGGAATATGACGGCACAAGCCGGTCTTTTGCAACGGCGGGATCGGTACACCATGTATCATTACGCCATCTGTCTCTCTCGGAAGGTATCCGAAGATTTGGAATATTCACAGGTATTCCTCCTGCCAACACCGATCGATAAGCAAACATACCGGGAAGGAACATATCCAACGCTTCATATATATCAATAGTCTCCGCATCCGTATTTCCCGAAATACGGTCAACAAAGTTGTGCATGATATAGTAATCGCCGCCTCCGTGTCCCCATTTTTGAGCCGGTGAAGGTTGATCCGCTCCGGGACAATAAGTATTCGGCCTGTCGAAACACTCTCCCTCATATCTGTCAAGATTGGTGAAAATACGGCTATACATACCATACTGACTATCCTCTCTGGCACTTTCCGCTCTGCCCAGTGTTCCGTATATACTGAACCAAAGAGAATTTTTGGAACATCCGACACCGTTAATGTTTTTAATGATTGCTCCGTTCTCCATAGTTATAATTGCCAAACCGGCGCTGCCTGATTTGGCACCCATCCTTTCCATTCTTGCATTAAAAGGTAACTCAAAACCCGTTACCGATATCGGGCGAAGACCGGTTATATGAATAAACGGACCGAATGAGTGAGTGCAATAAAAGTGAGCATACATGTTATTACGCCAATGGTTTTTATCTCCTCGGGTAATTCTCGGCCATATGGATTCGCAATTGTGCAAATACTCACCTTCTCCGTATTCCAATTCTCCCAATTGACCCGAACGATAAAGTTTCCGCATCTCGTAAGGTGCAGCCATAAAACAGCAGTTCTCCGCATATGCATATATCTTCCCGCTTTTTTCTATGGCTTCTATCAGTTCAACAGCCTCTTTCATTGTCTGACAGGGCAACACTTCACTCAATACATGCAGACCCTTTTCAAAAGCACGTATTGCATACGGTGCATGTTCCGTTGCATAGTTGGCAAGAAATACAGCATCCATGTCATGGTTTATAAAGTCGTCAAAGGAGGTATAGTAGGCAATATCCTCACCCAACTCCTTTTTCATATCCGTAAGACCTTGTTCCCAACTGTCACAGACCGCTACCAGTTGCGCATCGGACTGTGTCCTGCAGTACTTTATAACAACCGAACCTCTTCTCACACCGAAAACTCCGATTTTCACCTTGCTCATATACACCTCTTTATATTCTCCATAATGACTGCATTATACACCGTTTATCCACTTTTCATAGATACGCTGATATGTTTCATCGGGGATATCGGGATTACCCTTGGAATATGACGGTACAAGCTGATCTTTTGCAACAGCGGGATCGGTACACCATGTGTCATTACGCCATTTGTCCCTTTCTGAAACTATCCGAAGATTTGGAATGCTCATAGGTATTCCTCCGGCTAATACAGACCGATAGGCAAACATTCCGGGAAGGAACATATCCAACGCCTCATATATATCAATGGTGTCCGCTTCGGTATTTCCCAAGATTCGGTCGACAAAATTGTGCATTACATGATAATCGCTGCCTCCGTGTCCCCACTTTCGAACAATTGAAGGCTCGTCCGCTTCGGGACAATAGGTATCGGGACGGTCAAAACACTCACCCTCATATCTGTCAAGATTGGTAAAAATACGACTATATGCCCCGTACTGAGCATCTTCTCTGGAACTCTCCGCTCTTCCCAGTGTTCCGTAGATACAGAACCAGATGGAATTTTTCGAACACCCTCCATGGACACTCTTTATTATCCCCCCGTTCTCCATAGTTATTATCTCCATACCTGCGCTGCCGGATTTGGCTCCCATTCTCTCCATTCTTGCATTAAAGGGTAACTCAAAACCCGTTACAGATACCGGGCGAAGACCGGTTATATGAATAAGAGGACCTATTGAATGGGTACAGTAAAAGGTGGCATACATATTGTTACGCCAATGGTGCTTTTCGCCACGGGTTATTCTCGGCCATATGGATTCGCAATTATGAATATACTCCCCTTCTCCGTATTCGAATTCTCCCAATTTACCCGAGCGGTACAGTTTTCGCATCTCGTAAGGTGCGGCCATAAAACAGTAATTCTCCGCATATGCATAGACTTTACCGGTTTTTTCCGTCGTTTCCACAAGTTGCACCGCCTCAGCCATTGTCTGACAAGGCAATACCTCACTTAAAACATGTAAACCTTTCTCCATACAACGCATTGCATACGGTGCATGCTCGTTTGCATAGTTGGCAAGAACCACCGCATCCATGTCATGGTTAATAAAGTCGTCAAAGGAAGTATAGTAGGCAATATCCTCACCCAACTCCTTTTTCTTGTCCGTAAGACCCTGTTCCCATTTATCACAGATTGCCACCAGTTGCGCATCGGGCTGTGTTTGGCAGTATTTCATAACAACGGAACCTCTTCTAACACCGAATACCCCGATCTTAACCTTACTCATAAACACCTCTTTTTCCTTGTAATCAATCATAATTATATGTTTTATATAAACTGATTAAACATATAACCGAATTATACACCGTTTATCCACTCTTCATAGATACGCTGATATGTTTCATCGGGGATATCGGGATTACCCTTGGAATATGACGGTACAAGCTGCTCTTTTGCAACAGCGGGATCGGTACACCATGTGTCATTACGCCATTTGTCCCTCTCTGAAGCTATCCGAAGATTTGGAATGTCCATCGGTATTCCGCCGGCTAATACAGAGCGATAGGCAAACATTCCGGGAAGAAACATATCCAATGCTTCATATATATCAATAGTGTCAGCATCGGTATTTCCCAAGATTCGGTCGACAAAATTATGCATTACATGATAATCGCTGCCTCCGTGTCCCCACTTTTGAACAATTGAAGGTTCATCCGCTCCGGGACAATAGGTAGCGGGACGGTTAAAACACTCACCCTCATATCTGTCAAGATTGGTGAAAATACGGCCGTGTCCGCCGTATTGAGCATCTTCTCTGGAGCTCTCCGCTCTGCCCAGTGTTCCGTAGATACAGAACCAGATAGAGTTTTTAGAAGGCCCTAAACCGTGAAGACTCTTTATTATCCCCCCGTTCTCCATAGTTATAATCTCCATACCTGTGTTGCCCGATTTGGCTCCCATTCTCTCCATTCTTGCATTAAAAGGTAACTCAAAACCCGTTACCGATACCGGCCGAAGACCGGTTATATGAATAAGAGGACCTATCGAATGGGTACAGTAAAAGGTGGCATAAATATTGTTACGCCAATGATGCTTTTCGCCGCGGGTTATTATCGGCCATATGGATTCGCAATTATGCATGTACTCACCTTCTCCGTACTCAAATTCTCCCAATTTTCCGGAACGGTAAAGCTTTCGCATCTCGTAAGGTGCGGCCATAAAACAGTAATTCTCCGCATATGCATAGACTTTACCGGTTTTTTCCACCGTTTCCACAAGTTGCACCGCCTCAGCCATTGTCTGACAAGGTAATACCTCACTTAATACATGCAGACCTCTTTCCATACAACGTATTGCATACGGTGCATGCTCGTTTGCATAGTTGGCAAGAACCACCGCATCCATATCATGCTTGATAAAGTCGTCAAAGGAGGTATAGTAAGCAATATCCTCACCCAGCTCCTTTTTCTTATCCATAAGACCCTGTTCCCATTTATCACAGATTGCTACCAGTTGGACATCGGGCTGTGTCCGGCAATACTTCACAACAGAGGAACCTCTTCTTACACCGAAGATTCCTATTTTTACCTTGCTCATATACATGTCACCTCTTTTTTTTATACTATGACTGAATTATACTACATACACATTGATGATGAAATGCATAATTGTTGTACCGAATATATCTACCTTGTTTCCTCCTTTTTTCAGCCCCCTTAACAACATTAAAATTGTTTTTGCTTCTCTTGCGACTATATTTTCTTGTTGCATCATAAGTTATATAAATGTCACATTCTTATCGAGCAATTCATACTCTTGAAATTATTTTGAATAATCCCAAGCATGTGCTAAAATGAAGGTAATAGCTATATTACTTGCAGAAAAATTAATAAAGGAGAACACATCATGAAATACCCGGACATTCTGTTTTACGGTGAACGAGGAATCCTCAATGGAATTTTAATGGATATTTATAGAAATAGAGAATCATGTAAGAAAGTTAATAAGTTTTTCGGAGCAATTAAATTATTAAACCGCAAGGAAGTGCCTTGGAAAAATATTACTTCATGCAAGTGGTTAGTGGAACCGGACTTATCAGAATTTGGAGCCCCGGATTTGATTGCGGTATTAGAATCAGACGGAAAAAAATATGCACTTTTTATAGAAGCTAAACTTGATAAGTATACAAAGAGTTCCTTCCACCTTCCACAGAAAGTTAGTCCTGCAAGTGTAAAAAGATATTCCAGTAGATTAAATGTCCAATTATCTTTCCGCTATCGTTTTGTGGAAGCTTTTAAAGAGATACCCAAGGACAATAAAGGGCATAACACCCAAGAAATCATTGAAACCTCCCAACATTGGGATGAAAAAATGCGTAAACTTGCAAAATTACCCGTGATAACAGAAATGAAAAATTTTTTGAAAGGAGTAGAAGAGTATTACTTCATTGCTCTTACTAATGATTTTTCCTCAGAAAAAGTCATCAGTGAGATAGAAAAAAAGCAGAATATTCATCCTCCGCTCTACGATGGCAGTTATGAAGAATTTAAGAAGCACCAATCAAAGTTTGGAGTACTCACCTACAGAGACTTGGAAGACATTATAGTTGGCAAGTGTAATGGAAATAATAATGAAGAACTAAGCTCTTTCTGTAAAGCATGTAAAATGATGGATATGAAAATTGCAAATGATTGTAATGAACTACAAACCAATACACCAGGAAGTCCCAAAGCTCAAAGTATAAATATTAACAAATGGAATAAAGATTTAAAAAAATTAGCTGAAGAATTCGTAAAAAAGAGCCATAAGTATAGGTTCAGTAAACAGGCAGGTTCATACAGTTTAAAAGTGGGCGGGGAAGTTGTTATTAAACTTATTCAGCATCAACAAAATGAAAATTATTCTCAAGTCGGCAATAATAAAAAACTGATGTTGGGTTTTTCAGACCCTAATGTTTTACTACATGAGAGCGACCTGGATGAGACAAAAATACAGGCTTTATCTATTGGTGTAGGAGAGAGATGTAAAACCTTCCATTTCTATCCCGTCGAGGAAAATAACATGGACAAGATGATTGGGTTAGTGAATAAATACTGCAAATAAAGGAAAGCATTCCCTAACCAACAGATGTTCAATAAGCTATTCCAAGAGAGACAATCACTTATCCCGGTCGTTACGCTTAAGTTGTCGCCATATCTGCAAACCGTCGCTCTCCATTCCTTTGTTTACACCGAACGGATAAGAAAACGGCAGCACCGTTACAACCAACAAAACGAGATTATATTCAGAAGCAAAACCTATAATTCTCTTCAGCATACCCGCACTTACTATGTCTGTTTCACCTGGTTTTACAATACGCAGAAGTATTAGAGGAATCAATAATAGAAGTGTTGCCAAAGGTCCTCCCGCCAGCATGGAA
This sequence comes from Clostridiaceae bacterium, assembly GCA_012838235.1. Taxonomy (GTDB): domain Bacteria; phylum Bacillota; class Clostridia; order DUPQ01; family DUPQ01; genus DUPQ01. The sequence goes on along the minus strand of DUPQ01000070.1, from coordinate 97,748 downwards.
AGTTTATTCCTTTTTATACTCATTTGTCCGTTATATCCCGGCTTAAAAAGTCCCCCGAACGGCAGCAGGTTGACTGTAAACCGTTTGGACTCCAGTATTTTTCTTCCGGAACCTATAGTAATCCGCCAATCCCTGCTTTTGGTTGCACACATAAATCCTATCGCATGTCCCGTTTCGTGAATTAAAACTGAAATGTAACCTATAAGCCACACTATGATTATGTAAAGAATTATTTCAATAATATAAGCCAATACTATTTTCATAATATTATCTTTAATCTCCTGTAGCTTTGAAGTTATATAACGGAGTCAGGTGATGTAATATATCTACCGTTATCACAGATTGCCACCAGTTGCGCATCGGGCTGTGTCCGGCAGTATCTCACAACAGAGGAACCTCTTCTTACACCGAAGATTCCTATTCTTACCTTACTCATATACATGTCACCTCTTTTTTTACACTATGCTTGAATTATACTACATAAAATATATATAAAACGCAAATGTACTGAATCAGAGCAATTCTTTCGTTTTTCCTGCAAGGTATAACGGTATATTGGTTATATAACCGTCCTTTTTATATCCGCGCTTGGAATAACGGATAGCATATTCAGGTTGATGCTCGGAAATATATTTCTTGAATGAAGGTGCGGATTTATCCGTTCCGCCTTTTACTTCAACCGGAATAATTGCAGTGCCATACTGTAGGACAAAATCCAACTCATTATTCTTATCGGAGTAGTATCTGGGTTCTACCTCAAATTGACCGCGAAGTTGCTGTAAAATATAGTTTTCGGTCAGCGGTCCTTTAAACTGAAAATCGCTGCTTAAAAGAATGGCACTGTTATCAATACCTGCCATGTGTTTAAGCAATCCCGTATCAAAGACAAACAGCTTAAACTGCTCCAGTTTATCAAATGCAGCCAAAGGATGTTTCATTTTTGAAACATTGTAAACCCGGTTGAGCATACCTGCCGAAACCAGCCATTCAATAGCTTCTTCAAAGTCCCGCGCCCTACCCCCTTTTCTGACAGTTCCATACATAAACTTTTCGTTGGGTTTGGAAAGTTGTGCCACAATACTACGGAAAACCTGCAGTATACGCCCGCTGTTTACATTACCGTTGTGTTTAGAAAAGTCATTTTCATAAATCTCTATCAACTCTCGCTGTATCTTTGATATTCCGGCAGGATCCTTGTATTTAACCCACGATGAGACACATTCCGGCATTCCCCCTATAATGAGGTAATAATTATAAGCATCTATTAAGCGATTATGGAATATATCAAAAATCTCTTGTCTCTTCTCAATACTTTCGTAGTATGTAAAAAGCATAGGATCGGTTGCTTCAAGAAATTCTTCAAAACACATAGGGAAAATATTGAGTACATTGACCATACCGACCGGATATGATTTCGGTTTAGCAAGAAGAGTACCCAAAAGACTTCCCGCAGCAATAACGTGATATTCATTTGCTTTCTCCTTGAAGTACTTAAGTGTATTCAAAGCCTCCGAGCATTCCTGAATTTCGTCAAAAATAATCAGTGTTTCTTGCGGGAGTATTTTTTTACCCGCAATCAGGGAAAGAAGCTCAACAATACGATGGGGATTTTTATTTGCCTCAAAAATAGATTTCAATTGATCTTCTTCATCAAAGTTGAAATAAACATAGTTATCGTAGTAGTTACTTCCGAACTCCTTCATAAGCCATGTCTTGCCGACCTGTCGTGCACCCTTTAACACCATAGGCTTACGCTCTCTGTCTTCTTTCCATTTTATCAGGTCCTGAAGAGGTTTACGTTTCAATAAAATCACCATCCTTTCAGAGTAGCAATTAGACTTTAACACATTTTTCCGGCTTTTTCAACGCGTTTCTGCACATTTTTCTGACTTTTTAGGCCGCATTTTACACATTTTTCTGAATTACTGCTATCGAAACATAGTCTATCGGCTCAGTTTTTTAATCAGATTCAAGTCGAAAGCTGATAATGCAACAACATAATCTTCATATAATGTTAAGAATTACATCCGTTTCCTTATATTCTCATATTTACCCATTTTTATTTTTTGTAAGCAGTTCCCTTTTTTATACTTATGGAAAATTACACTTATAGTAAAAAATATACGTCAACTATTTTGTCGTATATCAAAACTGATATCGGTTTAATCTCCTGTAGCTTTGAAGTTATATAACGGAGTCAGGTGATGTAATATATCCACCGTCTGATCCAGATACTCCTGTATGCTCTCCAAAGATTTGTATGCCATCGGTGCTTCATCCAGAGTATCTTTACGAACGGATGTGGAGAAAATTCCATCCATACTGTCTTTAAAGTCTTTCATCGACAGTACTCTCTTGGCTTCATTGCGCGACATTATTCTGCCTGCGCCGTGAGGAGCGGAAAAGTTCCAGTCGGGATTTCCTTTTCCTACACAAAGCAGAGAGCCGTCACGCATATTGAGCGGAATAAGCACAATCTCGCCCGCATCAGCTGATATGGCACCTTTTCGTAAAATCATTGTATTAAGGTCTATATAATTGTGAATGGTTGTATACCGTGCACCTGTTTGCCATTCCATTCCCGTGATGATGGTCTCCGCCATTGCCTTTCTGTTCCAGACTGCATACTCCTGCATTATTTTCATATCATGCAGATAGTCTTTCAAAGGTTCACCTTCCAGATATGCCAAATCCCGCTCTATTTCAGGTTGCAACTTAGCTGCCAGACGTTGGTAGTGCAATGCTACCTGCAGTCCCAGATGCCGTGAACCGGAATGAACAACAAGGTATAGTTTATTGTTTTCATCTTTGTTTATTTCGATAAAATGATTGCCTCCGCCCAATGTACCCAGTGAAAGACGTGCGCGGTCCATTTTCAGTTTACCGTCATTCTTCCCTTTTTCACGACAGCGTAAGTCATCAATCCTTGTCCTGTCCAGAAACTCATGAGGATTACGGCGGATATCATAGCCGGAGGGAATTCTGAAACGGATAAGGTTGTCCAGCTTCTGTAGATTGAGATTCTCCTCCGTTATACCGGTCAACTCGCATGTCAGCATACCGCAACCTATATCCACACCCACCAGATTAGGTACTACTTTATCTTTAATAGTCATTGTAGTACCGATGGTGCTGCCCGCACCGGCATGCACATCGGGCATAACCCGAATTTTACTTCCTTTGACAAATGACTGATTTACCAGATTCTGAATCTGGGCTCTTGCAGTCTCTTCCAGTTCGGAAGTGAAAACTTTAGCCTCATTGAATTGACCTTTAATTAATATCAAAATATATTACCGTCCTTGCCTTTATTATATAAAAGAAGAAAGACGGTAGCAAGGAAGGCAAACCGTCTATAAAAATATACTGCTTGACGAAATCAAATCTGCACTCAAACAAAAAGCTAATTCCTTAAAGACGTAACAGGTACTACATAGACACCGTCTTCACGCATATATGCTGCATTTGACAGAGCACAAACAACACATAAATATTTTGGCGCTTTTTCCGGCAAGTCATTTTCAAAAGCCTTTTTGACGGAAAGTAAGGATTCAGCGGCGGCATCTATTTCGTTTGCTCCAAGTTTTATTTCAAACGCAGTCCAAGTTCCGTCCGGAAGTTCAATAACGGCATCTATCTCTTTATTATCATAATCCTGATAGTGGTATAGCTTACCGTCAAAAGAAGAGGCATAAATTTCCAAATCTCTTTCAACAAGTGCTTCAAAAAGAAAACCCAGTGTATTCAAGTCGCCTATCAGTTTCTTCGGCGTGGCCGAGAGTAGGGCACATGCCAGTGAAGGGTCGCAAAAATGTCTTTTTTCCATTTGCTTTATCCTTGTCGATGATCTCATTGAAGGTGAAAACGGAGGCTGGTTATTTGTTAGAAATAACCTGTTAAAAATATCCAGATATTCCGATACGGTTTTATTATCGATATCCTCCGAGTCTACATCTTTTATGTCTCTTTTAAGAGTGTTGTTTGTTGCGGTCGTGCTTTCATTACGTGCAAGCGAACGGAGAAGTTTCTTCATTTTACTCATATCTCTTTTTATTCCGTCAAGCCTGTAAACATCGTCTTCGATTATGGCATTGAGGTATTGGAGTGGCAGGAGTGCCGCATCTTCCAAAGGTATACCTATATTTTCAGGCCAACCGCCTCGCACAATAAAATCGATTATTTGTATTAATTCCACCTCGCCCGTCATGATAGACGGTGCTGTGCCCATACAAATATCCCGAAGTGAAATTTTTCCGTCGGAATTTCCCGACTCGTAAAGCGACATTGTATTCATACGCAAGCGTGCAATTCTTCCGGCACCGCTATGTAGAATTCCTTTGTGCTTAGGCGTAGAAGATCCGGTTAATATAAACATACCTTTTTTCCCGACCTTATCTACAGTTGAGCGGACTGCATCCCACAGTTGCGGAACTTCCTGCCATTCGTCTATCAATCTGGGGTACTCTCCTTGTAAAACCAAAGACGGGTCCATTTCGGCAAGTCTTCTGTTTTGATAGCCTCCGAACGGATCAGCAATGTAAATTTCACTATTTGAGTGAAAAGCTGAAGTCCAGGTCTTTCCGCACCATCTCGGTCCTTCGATACAAACTGCACCGAATGCGGCAAGATATCTTTTTACCTCGGAATCAATTATTCTTTTTTTATACAATTTCTTGTTCATTTAACTGTCCCTCTGTGTATATAAGCAGAATATCACATTCCCTCACATTTGGCAACACCAATCCCTCACATTTGGTAATTTCAATCCCTCATATTTGGATATACCAATCCTGTATTTCTATTTGTAATTTAAATTAATATCAAAACATATATCAGAATCCCTGTTTTTATTGCATAAACCGGTATTAGCGAGCGGTCTTCAAAAACTTCCTGTCATACTTGGAAGTTGCTTGATAAAACGAAGGGGTTTTGTCCAAGACTTTATCTAAAGATAGTGCTTCACGATAATCCGATTGAAATTGCACTAACTCTTTCAATGTGTAAAATTTATAAATCGGTAGCGGTCGGGTAGTATAACCGCCTGTCAACAACAGACAGGTAACTGCAAAAACCCATTGCAATTAATTACCTCTCTAAAGTTTTACCGTTACCGTACCGGTAAAAATAACCTTGTCTTTATTCAGCGTTTCATAGACTATAAAGCCTAACTCAATATTCTTTATATCTCCATACTTATTTATTCCCTTTTTCTTAAGATCCTCGGCTATAAATGCGATTTCGCCGCTTGCATAACTGTAGTTCTTGCCAAGCTCTATGTAGAAGTTGACATCGGTTGCGACTTCATCAGTTTTTAATCGGATCCCGTTGACCTTTGCACTTGATAAAGCAAATGAGTAGAAGGTATCGCCGCCCGATTTATTCTCCAGATACACATGTAAGGAATATCCCCACATATGATAGGGATCCGCAGCTGTGATTTTAATAGCGATATCATCATTGTCAACTACCGTGATTTCCTTAAAAGGCGGCAGCGGCTTTTTTGCCATATCCGGTTCATAGATTATACCGCGTGATAAATCACCGGGATTTTTGTAATCGGTACCTCTGTTGCTGAATTCCGATTTGTCGGGATGCTCGGATTTGGCAGAATTCTTCCTGTAAAAGCAAATCACAATTACAGTCAGTAAAGCTATTATAATCAAAATTAATATTATCTTATCCATCTGTTCCTCCTATAATAAATCGGTATCAGATATTCAAACAAACCTGCAAGCAATCCGTTCCAATTCTGTTATTCTCTTCTCACCTTCAAAAGTAACACTCTCCCCTCCTCTATGGACACCTCCGCTGTCTTCCCGGGTAGCACTTCATTACCGGTAGCATACTGATTTTCGCTTTCAATCTTTGCATTGCTTAAATTATATTTGGCATTTTTTATCGTGATACCACGTGCGATTCCGGTCATATTTACGAGAGAAAAATACAGATAGCAATCCTCAATCAATACCGTGCGTCCCGGTGAAAGCACTTCCATTTCGGCATAATCGTCTATAATACGGGCTTTGATACCGTAACTGTCGAATTTGAACAGCAGGAATATATTCACAAGGGTATGGTCTTGACGCCCGCCTGTGACACCGCAAAGGATAATATCCCGAAAACCTCTTCTGATTGCTTCTTTGGCCGCATAAGCCGTATCGGTGTCATCCTTCATTACGGGCAAAACAATGGTCTCGATATCCAGATACGGATTGCTGTGAGAATCAAAATCTCCGATTATCAGATTCGGTGATACGCCGAGTTTTTCCTTATGTTTCAATCCGCTGTCGCAGTAGATGAAAAAATCTTCTTTATTCACCCGTTCCCTTATATATTCATAATCGCAAATCGGTGCGCCGCCGATGATAATACATCTTTTCATTTGAACACCTCATCTTACGGACTGTTTTTGCTATCCAAATCATATCATCCGAGGGCAATAAAAACAATTATATACTCTACAGTAGTCCGGTAATACATCGCAAAAATCTGCATTCCTTTAGGAAGGCTATATGAACAATCTGCTTGTCTTGAAGAGAAATCATATATTGATAGAACTTTAGCTTATGGGTGCAAATCAATACCTGTGGGTGCAAATGCCGCTAAGCGTTGGAAATTAAGCATTATTACTTTGGAAAACACAAAACCGACATTAACAGATGTCTGTTTTCCCACTTAAACTTTATGAAAATACTCCTTTAATAAATCCTTGTGTCTAAAATAGCATTCCAAAACATAACATAAAACTTGTTCATCCTCCTCTGGTAAATCATTTCCATTTTCATCTTTTCTAATTATTTTAAATCTATGGTCAAAAGGTATTCTTGAATTATCAATTTTGAAGGACTTTAATCTATGTTTTGCTGTGCCTTTTTGTGTTACATTACCCATTATTTTATTTTTGTATTCATCAATCGTGTAAAAAACATATTCATGATCCAAATGCGTAATGTAATGCATACCCTTCTCCTCATACTCTAAATGAACTACCTGTGTCACTATCATATCGTTATAAATCTTAAAGTCATCACACAATTCTTCAAAAGTTATATTTGTTGGGTCAATTACTACCCACATACAATCTTCATATTTTTGCGAATATAATCTAGTTATAGAATAATTTCCAAGATTGGTGAAATCAAATACTTTTCCTCGTTCCAATTCTTCTAATAAATACACACGATTCAACTTTCCTTCATACCCTGGTTCATTGAGTAGTCTCACTGAAAAATCTTTTACTAATCCATTCGACATCATCTCTGAAATTTTTTCCAGTAGATTCATCGGAACATTCTTTGTAAAAAAGGTTTTGTTAAGTGATTTATCATAAATCCGCGGTGGATTAATAGGAATCAATTCCCTATCTCCATCAACTGGAACTAGACCATATCTATATTGACTATGTTTATCAAAAACATTTTTATATTCTTTATCTAGCTCGTCCAAATCACCACAAAACGGATGTTGCCTTTGGAAATTATAGTTATCAAAAGCATAATACAAGTACAGTAATACCCTTTCCTCTGGGTAAGAGATTTCTTTTACACATTCTACTATCCACCCACAGTTTTTACTAATCCACTTATCAATCAAAGTATTGGATAATTCATTTTTTTGCTTTTTATAAGATTCAAGCTTCATTTGCTGCATAATATTAGGATATTCCAGTTCTTCAATATTCTTAATATGGCGTTCTAAATAAGCATTAATTTCAGTACATAATGCATCATCAGTTACACCCTTTTTCAAAGTTTTTCTGGTTAAAGCATCATTTTCTCGGAACTTTCCCAAAACGACTCCATTTAAAAAGGCAACTGGACGATTTATATTCCATTTATACTCACGCTGAGTGATTGTGTATTCACGCAGCAACTCTATTACATCATTTCTCGAATTAATCATTTCACTTTACCTTTTTTACACAGTTTTTATTATACAACTTTTAATTTATAGTTTGCCATATAATGATCTTTTCACATTTATTCTTGTTGTTTTATCTGATTATTTGTTTTGCTTGGTCCATTAACGCGTCAATACTTATATCATATATCTGCGATAACTTATACAGTGTATCCAGCTTTATCATCCGTGTGCCTTCTTCGTAAGCGTACAGAGTTTTGGCATTTATACCTGCAAGTTCCGCTGCCTGTTTTGCGCTGATACTGTTCTAGATTCTTTCCGCTCTCAAAAGATGTCCAACCAAAAAAGAATCGATGGTTTTGATTTTTGGCTTTTTCTGTGGAAAACATACTTCCTGCCAGGTTTGGTAGATTTCTTTGATAATGATGGATGCTTCTTTGCTGTGCGCAAATGCTTTTCTATGAATTAAATAATTATCCAGAAACTATTGATAATCCGTAGGAAGTCCGGCTTTAATGACCAAATACTGGCGGACTATCTCCAACGCTTTGCAGTACTCACCCCAAACCAGTATCAAGTCTAATCCACCGTTTTTATTTTCAAAGCGCTTAACATCATATAAAGCCTTATGAACATAAGAACGACACCATTTGTAAAAATCGGTTTTATTGTTCCTGAGGTAGTGTCGTTTCATTTCCCGACATCATTCTTCTGAAAGATGTCAATGTAAAGAGCGTCCTCTTTTCCGATATCTTTCAATAACAGATTAAAAGAAACAATAGTGGAATACTGGTATCTCACAGCCTTGCTGATTTCATCAAAAAGTGCGTCTGAATAGATACTCAATCCGGCATTGCGAACTTCTCCATATTTTAGATAATCGATATTCCAGATACTGTTTCTGTGCTCAACTAATCCCAAGGTGTGAATGAGGCTTTTTACCTTCTCTGAAAAAAGAATGTCAATTCCGGTTAAGTGGTACTTATTAATGTTCTTGTGGCTACCTTGCGGAATAACCTTTGTGTATATCTCAACGGTATCATCCTGGTAATCACTGATAGAATAAACGTTGACATGGCATAGCCGACAAGCATTCCGCGATAATCCTCTGCATATTGTTTTAAAATAGCTGAATCTGCATCGCCGGATTGTTTGGATTGAATAAATAGACACCTTTGGAAACCGAGGACAGTATGTTTTCGTCTTCCAGTCGGTTTAATATCTTTATGAAGGTCTTGTATGGGACCATAGAAAAGAAATCTCTGAACATCTGCTGAGAATCGAAAATATGTCCCTCATTTTGCTGACAATAGTTGCGAATCGTTTTTGTATAGTTCATATGAATCCCTCTAAAAGCCATGACAATATAAAAGTCGACACCTTGTGTTTCTACAAAATGTCGACTTTTCTTGTCTGGTGGAGGCGGAGGGAATCGAACCCTCGTCCGAAACAATGTCCGTACCGACTTCTACATGCGTAGCTTACTGTTTAATTTCCCTTTAAAGTCCCCTGTAAGCCGGGTGCTTTATCGGTAGCTTCATAGTTTACCCTTTAACCTCAAAGCTTTGATTATCGGGTTTTCACGGTAGATGACACCCCGATCCGGACCCCGTGATTTCCGGTGGGATGTTTAGCCAGCTTAAGCTGCTAAAGGTGCAAAATTAGGTTTTGCGTTTATTTTAATCTCTCGTTTTTTAAAGAGGCCAACGAGAATCCTCTGCACGCCGTCAATATTTCAATCATCCCGTCGAAACCTTTACGCCCCCGTATGATTGTCCTTCATTCTTCTTTTTATTTCCCTTTCGACTTCGCCCTTCTGGATGGAATCTCTCTTGTCATAGAGTTTCTTTCCTTTAGCCAAAGCCAGTTCCAGTTTTACCTTGTTCTTCACAAAGTACAGCTTTACGGGAATAAGGGTATACCCTTTCTGCTGCATCTTCAGAACCAGTTTCCTTATCTCGCTCTTGTGCAACAGCAACTTTCTGTCACGATCGGGGTCAACATTGTTTATGTTTCCCTTATCGTAATGGGAGATGTGCAGCCCCGATACATATGCTTCGTAATCCTTTATGTACCCGTAAGAATCACGCATATTTACCGCTCCAGCTCTTAAAGACTTCACTTCGGTACCGGTAAGCACGATTCCCGCCTCGTAAAACTCAATAAGTTCATAGTCAAAACCGGCTTTCCTGTTATACGAAATGACTTTTATGTCTTCTTTAGCCAAGTCCACCCTCCTTCGGAAGCAAATTATACCATATAATTGAATTTATTGTTAATTGTTACAAATTCTTAATATTCTTTACCGTATAATGTAATAATCGTGCACTTTCCAGATACCTTCTTCCAAGAGCATAAACAGTACTGCTTTCTGCTGTTTGCCCTGCTTTGTTATGCTGAAAAACACCTGTGCAGTATTGAAGCTTTCTCTGTAACCGGTAAACTCATATGCGGTAATTCCCGACCACTGCATGTTTTTAACATAGTCGGCATACTCGCTCTGCCGGGTTTTTTCCGCTTTTAAGATAAAGGAGTGATACAAGTCTTTATTCTTATCGGCTTCCAGGTATCTTTTTGCCGCATCGGCAGGATTGTTGTTTTTTATATCGTAAACGGGATATTTGTCCGGGATTACTTTAGGATGTTTATCTTCAAGTATAAGGTAATTATACGGGTCATACACATTCTTGTTATTCCAGAACATATATGTATCTATCCCCTTCTCGTGCAAAGCTTTGACCTGGTCTGCAATCTGCTGTGGCCCGTACTCATAATCATACATGGAAAAATCCTGTAACCAGAACCTTATTCTCGCCTTGTCTTCAAACGCCGAATTGATTGTCAAAGAGTCTTCTATCGCACCTTTTACCACTTCATAGGGATGTTTGTTGGGGTCGCCTTGCGTATACCAGTTTGTACCTCTGTAATGGCTGGGATATACCATAGGGCTTATATAATCCGCCTCTTGGGTAAGGTTGTACCACACCTGCCCGATATCTATATTCAGTTGGTCATCCCAAAGATATGCCGCACACCCGAACACATCGGCGGATACTTTCACGTTATACGGCTTAAGCTGCGTATATGCATCTTTTAAGAACTGCCGTATCAGCTGATCCTGCCGTATTTTATTCTGTAGATACTTTTTCGACACATCGTACTGTGAAAACTTTTCCGGAAACCGGATATAGTCAAACTGTATCTCGTCAAACCCGGCCGCTGCTGCCTGTTTTGCCACCTCTATGTTATACTGCCGCACCCATTCATCATACGGGTCCACCCAGGCGGCACCGGAATAGTCTTTCCAGACCGTTCCGTCATCATACTTTATTGCATGAGAAGCATTCTGTGCCAGAACACCGTCTTTGAACACCACAATCCTGGCTATTGTATATATACCGTACTTTTTCAGCTGTTCCATGGTCTTACCTATATCTTTTAGCTGATAGTTATAGCTTCCCGCCTGTAATACATATTCCGAATCGGCAGGTATGGTGACATAGCCTTGGTCGTCTTTAACATTGATAACCACGGCATTTAACCTTGTTGCATTAATAAGGCCTACTATCTTTTCAAATGCATTTATCTTACCGATATCAATCTTTGAATTTTTCTTTTCTTTCAGTGCTTCTATATATTCAGAGTATCTTTCAACATTTTCTTCTTTCAGTCCCAAAGATGCTATATCCGCTTTTACATAAAGTCCTCGCACATGATCGGGATGCACGGAGCTTAATTCCGCAGCTATTACCGTAACCGAGTTGCATATGCTTAAGAAGTTTAAGCATATAAATATGGATATGAACAATGAAAGCGGCTTTATGAAGTTTTCCGAAAATGTCCTCTTACGCATACATACATTATACCGATATGTTTAGTGTTTATGAACATATTCCTGTGGTATAATACCTTAAGAAGGGATTTAAGGTAAATATGCACATACATATCATTACGGATTTGGAAGGTATAAGCGGAGTAACGGATATAAGCCAAATTGATTATGATACCGACGGTTACGAGTATGCCAGGATAAGACTTATGGCGGATGTCAATGCCGCAGTAAGAGGAGCCTTCAACGGAGGAGCGGATACCGTAACGGTTACCGACGGTCACGGAAGAGGCAAAAACTTCATTGACGGAGCATTGGATAAAAGAGCTGTAAATATAAATCTGATTGAACTGTATAAACAAGGTATTCACAAACAGGTGGATGCCGTTATGTTTGTGGGAACTCATGCCATGCCCGGAACAATCGGTGCGTTTTTGGACCATGTTCAGTCTTCCGTAAGCTGGTACAACTACTATTTAAACGGTATACGATGCGGAGAACTTGTACAGGGCGGAGCTTTTTTCGGCTCATACGGCGCACCGGTAATATTCGCATCGGGAGATGAGGCGGCATGCAGTGAAGCCAAACACTTCTTCGGAGACATACAGGTTGCAGCGGTTAAAAGAGCTATTGGGAGAAATAAAGCGGAAGCATATGACTTTGATTTATGCGAAAAGATTATTGAATCAAATGCGGCAGCCGCAATATCGCTTGCGGATAAGATAAAGCCATATACCGTCTCCAAGCCGGTGGAAATAATAGTGGATTTCACAAGGACCGATTATTGTGACAGAGCTGCCGAGAGACCGGGTGTGGAGAGAGTAGACGCAAGAAGAGTTATAAAGAGAATACCGGAAATAACCGATTATTTATCAGTATTACTATAGGAGGAAAAAACTGAATGAAAAAGCAACTTGCCTTATACGGCGGCGAGAAAGTAAAACAGCAACCTTACGGTACGGGAAGAAGATTCGGGGAAGAAGAACTTACCCAGCTCAAAGAAGCACTGGATCAGAACACTTTGTTCTACTGGTCGGGAAACAAAGTCAAGACATTGTGCGCCAAGTTCGCTAAGATGTACGGAGTGGAACACTGTGTGGCCGCATCGTCGGGTACCGCAGCTATCCATGTAGCTTTAGGCGCTTTGGGTGTAACGGAAGGAGACGAGGTCATAACCTCCCCTATCACCGACATGGGAAGCATAATAGGAATTATGTATCAGAATGCCATTCCCGTGTTTGCAGACCTGGATCCGCATACATACAATATGGATCCCAAGAGCATAGAGAAATGCATTACCGAAAAAACCAAAGCCATTGTAGTGGTGCATCTTGCGGGAAATCCGGCTGAAATGGATGAAATAATGGCAATTGCAAGAAAGCACAATGTTTTTGTGGTGGAAGACTGTGCTCAGAGCTTTATGTGCAGATACAAAGGACGTCTGGCGGGAACCATAGGTGATATGGGCTGCTTCAGTCTGAACGATTTCAAGCACATCTCCGCGGGAGACGGAGGATTGGTTTTAGTTAACAATCCCGACCTTTATGTTAAAACATTCATGTTTGCCGATAAGAACTACAACAGATTTTCCAAAGGCGCCGCCTTAAGAGTAATAGAATATCTGGCTCCCAACTACAGGATGAACGAGCTTACCGCCGCAGTGGGAATAGCACAATTGGATAAACTGGAAAAAATATGTGCCACAAGAAAACGCTACGGCGAAATGATAACCGAGGGAATTAAACACTTAAAAGGCGTTTATCCTCATGAAGTGAAAAAAGGCAACCAGTCCAGTTTCTGGTTCTATATGTTCAGAATAGATCCCAAAATAGTAGGCACAGATACAACGACATTTGCCGAAGCTTTAAAGGCCGAGGGAATAGGATGCCAGAGAGGATATATACCTTCCGTGGTATATCTTTATGATATGTTTCAGAATAAGGAAGGATATCAGGGCACCCATGCTCCGTTTGATTCCAAGTATTACGGAAAAGACATATCCTATCCCAAAGGATTGTGTCCGGTTGCGGAAGAAATACTGGATACCGCGGTACGTCTCAATCTCAATGAGTTCTATACCGAACAGGATATACAGGATATAATTGATTCCATAGTTAAAGTTACGGAATATTTCAAGAAAGGTTAACAGGAGGTCACAAAATGTTCAGAGTAGGAATGCTGGGAACGGAAAACTCACATGCACTTGCTTTTGCAAAAGAGATATGTTTCAAGGAAGAATACAAGGATTTTAAGATAACGGCTTTTTATGCGCTGGAAAAAGCACCGTCGGAGAATATAATAGAAAAATGCGGTATTACCGATGCGGTAATAGTGGATAATCCTTTGGAAATGATGGACCTGGTGGATTGTGTCATAGTGACCAACAGGCACGGTAAATACCATAAATCCTGTTCACTGCCGTTTATAGAAAAAGGAAAGCCCGCATTTATAGACAAGCCGTTTACAATAGATCCGGCGGAAGCCAGAGAAATATTAAAGACGGCAAAACAAAAGAAAGTGCCCGTCAGCGGCGGTTCGGGATGCAAATACTCACCGCAAATACTGGAACTTAAGAAACTGGTGGAGCAAGAGACTTTCGGAAGAATATATTCCGGAGTGCTCAACTTCCCCGCTTCGGTCGAGAGCGAATACGGCGGACTTTATTTCTACGCATCTCATCTTGTGGAAATGACACTGGCGGTTTACGGAATGGATATAAAAGCGATATCCGCATTCTTAAACAACGGGCATATAACGGCAATTGCTCATTATGACAAGTATGATATAACCATGCAGTTTGCCAATTCCAAAAAATACGTTTCGGTCATATACGGAGAAACCGATGTGGATGTACGATATCTGGATATGTCGGGAATATTCATTGCGGAATTCAAAGACTTTGTGGATATGGTCAGAACAGGTAAATCGCCTCTTACCGATGACCAATTGCTGATGCCGGTATTGGTGATGAATGCCATAGAAAAATCGCTGGAGCAGAAGAAAACCGTAAGAATTGACAGATAAATATTAATTCATAACTTAAAAGGAGCATCTTGTATGATGCTCTTTTTATGTGCTTTCCGGAAAAATCCTTAACGGTTTTGTTGTTTACATTATATTCTGCTTAATCCAGTTCCTTTGTATAAAGAACGGTATAGGTAAGCTTTCTGTCTATAATCTCCGATTTCATGAGATGAATGCTTTCCACATGAATACTTATCTTTTCGAAATTCTCTTTATATCTTTCCATCGCTTCTTTATCTTTCAGCACATAATCTCTGGCAAGTGTAAGATGAGGAACATATTCACTGTCTTTGATGTAAAAGTCATAGGAACTTAAGTTGCTGTAGAGTTGACTGTATATGGAATTGAGAACGGGATTGGTCTCCAGCCCCGCCCAGTATATATCTCCGTCCGGTCTTCTGAATTTCCCCAACCTGTTGACAACCATGTCAAACTTGGGCGCCGATATGTTCTTTACACACAGCTGCGCAAGCTTTACCCTGTCTTCTGCTATCTCGCCTAAAAAGATAAGTGTCAGATGCAGATTGTCTTTGGAAGTAAACCTGCCTCTTTCCGCCATGCTCTTCAAACTTCTCTCTATGTTAAACAAACGGTCCTTTACATCATGATGGAAATTAATCGCTATAAATGTTCTCATATCTGTTCTCCCTGAATATCAGTATATCAAATGATGAGTATTCTTTCCATATAAAGAGGAAAGCATTATACTTTCCTCCTGTTATTGTCTCTCTTAAAAAACCCGTCCGTACCTTTTCGGTAAAGACTATTCAGTTATATTCCTCTACAAGGAATCGGTCCGAATTAAAGAGCTATGTCTCTCACTGTCCAGGGTTCCGAAACATTCTTCCTGAGCATATTGAATACGGCGTCTTTTTCAAATTTCTGTCCGTCTATCTCATATGTCACAACACAATACAATGAAGAAAAATCCTCTCTTATATCAGCACCTTCATACTCCATGGTAAGTGTCTTTAAGAACTGCTCGGCATCACCTACCGGTGCAGGAAGAAGCTGTTTCACTATAGCATCCGCAATTTCCGCAGATGTCTTCTCTTTAAGAAAATCCGCAACGGATTTATTCCCTCTTATTTCTCTTACGGTTTCCGGTGCCATAAGATCAAACATACCCTGATAATCCAGTGCATTTGCTTTCTCAACGAAAAGTTCAACCTCTTCTCTTACTCTGGCTTTGGGTCCGCAACCGGCTAATGAAAGTGCCAGAACTACAACCATTACCGATATCAAAAATTTAACTGCTGTGTTTTTTCTCATTTCCAACTCCTCAATTCAATTTGAATTCATTATTAAATAACTCGTATAATAATATATTAAAAAAATCTTCTAAACAATAGTATAACACTAAATAGTATATTTTTCACATAAAATATCATATTTTTCCATTCCTCAAGCTTGTCTATCCCGTTCTCTTATCGCCGCTCTTCGGATTTTCCCGTTAACCGTTTTGGGAAGTTCCCGGACAAATTCAATAACTCTGGGATATTTATACGGTGCGGTTTCATGCTTGACAAAGTCCTGCAGCTCTTTTACCAGTTCCGGAGAAGGACTGTAGCCCTTTGCCAACACTACCGTTGCTTTTACAATCTGCCCTCTTATCTCATCGGGCACTCCGGTAACCGCACTTTCCAGTACTTTGGGATGGCTGTTAAGTACGCTCTCTATCTCGAACGGACCTATTCTGTAACCGGACGACTTTATAATATCGTCGTTCCTTCCCACATACCATAAATAGCCGTCCTCATCCTTCCATGCGGTATCGCCGGTATGGTAGTACCCGTTATAGATAGTACAGTCGGTCATTTCCTTATTGCGGTAGTAACAGTCCATCAACCCGTCGGGATAACGGTTTGATATCTTTATACATATCTCACCCGTAACACCTGTGGGACATACATTGCCGTCGGTATCCAGAAGGTCTATCTCGTACAGAGGTGAAGGTTTGCCTATGGATCCCGGTTTGGGTTGCATATTGACAAGGTTGCATACGGCCAGTATCGTTTCGGTCTGTCCGAATCCTTCCATAAGTTTAAGGCCGGTTACCTTGTACCAGGTTTCAAACACATCGGGATTCAATGCCTCACCCGCCGTGGTGGCATAAGTAAGCGAGGAAAGGTCGAATTTTTCCAACCCTTCTTTTATGAAAAACCTGAACATTGTAGGCGGACAGCAAAGTGTAGTTATCTTATACTTGGGTATAAGGGACAATATTTCCGCCGCATTGAATTTGTCGTAATCAAATGCAAAAACCGCAGCCTCCATCAGCCACTGTCCGTAAAGTTTGCCCCAGACGGCTTTTCCCCATCCGGTATCGGCTATGGTAAGATGCAGTCCTTCGGGATGGACATTATGCCAGTGCTTTGCGGTCAGAAGATGTGCCAATGAATATGTATGGTTATGCAGTACCATTTTGGGATAACCGGAAGTGCCCGAAGAAAAATACATAAGCAGCGGTTCTTTTACATGCGTTTCCACTCTTTCAAAGTATTCATCGGCCAGTTGCACACCTTTGTCGAAATCGCTCCATCCCTCTTTATGACCGTGTGCCATGATACGGACGGAAAGAGAGGGGCAAATATTCAGAACATCATCTATAGCCTGTGCGGCATGTCCCTCACCCGTGCATATGACCGCCTTTACCGAAGCGGCGTTTATCCTGTACTCGGCATCATGGGCGGTTATCATGAATGTAACGGGAATCATTATTGCTCCCAACTTATGCAGAGCTACCGATGTATACCAAAACTGGTAATGGCGTTTCAGAATGACTATTACCTTATCGCCTTTCTCTATTCCCAGCGACCGTAAATAGTTGGCGGTCTTGTCGGACAGCCTCTTTATATCTGCAAACGTATATATTCTCTCTTCTCCTTCGGGATTGCACCACACAAGGGCCTTCCTGTGGGGATCATTTATTGCTATGTCATCCACCACATCATATCCGAAGTTGAAGTTGTCCGGGTACTTAAGCTTAAAACTCTTAAGCACACCGAACTCATCATAACTTTCATCAACATATCTCAAATTTATATTTCTCATTACCGCTCCTTACTTACATCCTTCATCACTATTGCAAGAAAAACACATTCCTTCCCCAAAGCCGCCGTCATACCGTGTTCTATTCCGGAATTGTAGTAGACCGAATCTCCGGCATACAACATTTCCTCACGGTCACCGTGTTGGAATTTCAATGCACCTTCCAGGATATAGTCGAACTCCTGACCTTCATGCTTATTCATCTTCAGAGGCTCGTTATACTCCTTCTCGTTATAAGGCGCTCTTACTAAGAAAGGCTCCGCGGTCTTGTTTTTAAAATTGGGAGCAAGGTGGCTGTATAAGAAGTACTCTCTTCTTTTAATGGGTAATCCTTTACCCTTCCGTATAATTGCATACTGTCCGAGATGCGGGTTTTCCCCTGTCAATATTTCCACTATATCCACATTGAACTTTTCCGCACATCTGTACAGGAAAGTAAATGAATAGTCGGAAGATTTGCCGCTTTCCAGCTTAATGTAATCCTCAACCGATACATTGGTAGCGGACGCCATCTCCTCTACAGTAAAATCAAATATTTCCCTGAGTGTTCTGATTCTTTGGGCTATTTCCGATATTTCCAGTTCCATGACAACCTCCGTTCTGTTACCCCTCATTTTACATATATATGCATACAAATGCAATAAAAATGAATTTCCGGTACTTATTTACACATATATATTCAAATTAACAAAAATAAATGATATACTACGGAGTAAATAATTTTTAAGTGCGGGTAATATGAAGAGACTGAAGAAAATCATAATCATATGCGGACATTACGGAAGCGGAAAAACCAATTTTGCCGTCAACCTTGCCGTGGATTTAAGAAAGCAAGGATATCCCGTAACACTGACCGATATGGATATAGTAAATCCCTACTTCCGCTCTTCCGACCATAGTGAAATGTTGGATTCAAAAGGCATAAAGGTAATAGCCCCCGTTTATGCCAACACCAACCTGGATGCTCCCGCAATACCGGCTGAAATGTATTCGGCATTCGACAGATCCGGATATTCCCTGTTCGATATGGGAGGAGACGATGCCGGTGCAACGGTAATGGGGCAGTTTTTCCGCAACATTACAGGCAAAGAATATGATATGCTTTATGTAATAAACGGCAAAAGAGCCATGATAGAAAATGTGCATGATGCTGCCGAGATGCTTTATTCCATAGAGTCCGCTTCCCGATTGAAGGCGACATATATCGTGAATAATACGCATCTTAAAGACTATACCGATGCCAAGACGATACTTGAGTCCATGGAATATGCAGAGAAAGTATCGGAAGCGGTTAACTTACCGATATTGTGCACCACATATCCCGTAAGTATGATTAAGGAGCAGGAAATATCGGCAACGGGGGGAATAATAACACAGCATCTTTACCCGGTGGAAGTGTTTGTAAAAACGCCGTGGGAAGTTAATTGAAGGAGGCCGAAATGGCAAAAGCGATAATAGATGAGACTAAATGCAAAGGTTGCGGTTTATGTGTAGCAGCCTGTCCGAGGAAAATACTTGTACTGTCACCCGATAAGATTAACAGCAAGGGTTACCGTCCCGCACAGGTTGTCGATCAGTCAAAGTGTACCGGTTGCGCATCCTGTGCAATAATGTGCCCCGATGTGGCAATAACGGTGGAAAGGTAGGATAATATGGCAAAAGTATTGATGAAAGGTAACGAAGCGCTGGCTGAAGCCGCCATTATGGCGGGATGCAGGCACTTCTTCGGATATCCCATAACACCCCAGACGGAATTGGCTGCCTATATGGCAAAGAAAATGCCCAAGATAGGCGGTGTTTATTTACAGGCGGAATCGGAAATTGCAGCAATCAACATGGTCTTGGGAGCATCCGCCGCAGGAAAAAGAGCAATGACATCCTCTTCTTCACCGGGAATAAGCCTTAAATCGGAAGGTATCTCCTATATCGCCGGAAGCGATTTACCCGCAGTGATAGTCAATGTACAGAGAGGAGGACCGGGCTTAGGAGGCATACAGCCTTCACAGGCCGACTACTGGCAGGCTACCAGAGCCACGGGACACGGGGATTTTCATCTTATGGTATATGCACCTTCAACGGTACAGGAAATGACCGATCTGGTTGCTCTGGCATTTGACAATGCCGACAAATACAGAATGCCGGTTATGATACTGTCCGACGGTATGTTAGGACAGATGATGGAGCCGGTGGAGCTTAAAACTGCTAATGCGACCGATTGCCCTATAGAAAAGCCGTGGGCGGCATGCGGTCACCGAAACAGCAGACCTCACAATGTAATAAACTCTCTTTATCTTACGCCGCAGGCATTGGAAGAGCTGGTGAAGAAAAGATATGAGAAATATGAGGTTATTAAAAAAGAAGAACAGATGGCGGACGAATACCTGACCGATGATGCCGATATAATACTGGTTGCATACGGAGCTTCGTCCAGAATATGCAGAACCGCGGTAAATACGGCAAGGAAAGAAGGAATAAAAGCGGGACTTATCCGACCGATAACATTATGGCCCTATCCCGCTAAGTATATAGAAAAACATATCGCTCATGCAAAAGCCTTCTTATGCGTGGAAATGAGCATGGGACAGATGGTGGATGATGTCCGGCTTTGTGTCAACGGAAGAAAACCGGTTGCCTTTTACGGACGGACGGGCGGTATAATACCCGCTCCCGACGAGGTATTGAATGAGATAAGGAAATTAACGGGAGGTGTCAAGTAATGGCTGTAGTATTTCAAAAACCCCAAGCACTGTTGGATGTACCCTTTACATATTGTCCGGGATGTACTCACGGAATAATACACAGACTGGTAGCGGAAACTATAGACGAACTGGGAATAGAAGGTCATACCGTGGGAGTGGCTCCCGTAGGCTGTTCGGTCATGAACTATAACTTTTTTGCCTGTGATATGGTACAGGCTCCGCACGGCAGGGCTCCTGCGGTTGCAACCGGCTTAAAAAGAGCCATACCGGAAAATATAGTGTTCACATATCAGGGAGACGGAGATCTGGCGGCAATAGGAACGGCGGAAACCGTTCATGCAGCCGTAAGGGGTGAAAACATCACGGTGGTATTCGTGAATAATGCCATATACGGTATGACCGGAGGTCAGATGGCTCCCACCAGTTTACCCAATCAGGTAACACAGACCACTCCGTACGGAAGAGATACTTCTTATTCCGGTCATCCCATAAGAGTATGTGAGATGCTGGCAACACTGGAAGGGACGGCACTGGCACAAAGAGTCTCGGTAGATAACGTAAAGAATGTTCAAAATGCTAAAAAAGCAATAAAAAAGGCTTTTACCTACCAGATAGAAAAAAGAGGTTTTTCCATAGTGGAAGTGTTATCCACCTGCCCCACCAACTGGGGATTGGATGCACAGGAATCTTTACAATGGCTGAGAGATAACATGATTCCCTACTATCCTTTGGGAGTATATAAGGATGTCGGAGGTACAACAAAATGAGTACACTGAATATTCTTCTGGCAGGTTTCGGAGGTCAGGGCATATTGTTCTTAGGTAAGATGGCGGCGTATGCGGGACTTATGGATAACAGGCAGATAACCTGGCTTCCCTCCTACGGTCCGGAAATGAGAGGCGGAACGGCAAACTGTTCGGTCTGCATATCCGACGACCTGATAGGGTCGCCGCTGGTTATAAATCCCGACATATTGGTGGCCATGAATCTTCCCTCTTTGGAGAAATTTATTGATAAGGTAGTACCCGGAGGCACCGTTTTAGTGGATTGCTCAATAATAGACAAAAAAGTGCACAGAGAAGATATAAATGTCTTCTATGTACCTGCAACACGCCTGGCGGCTGATAACGGATTACCGGGACTGGCCAATATGATAATGCTGGGTAAAATGCTGAAAGAAACAAAATTCTGCACGGAAAACGCATTGGAGGAAGCTTTATTGAAATGTGTCCCGCCAAGAAAAGCGGACATGATGGAACTGAACAGAAAAGCGCTTAAGATCGGGAGTGAACTGTAATGGAAGAGACAATGGAGATTGCAAGAAGGATTGCTGGTATAAGAGATGCCTGCGGATATTCACAGGAAGATATGGCAAAAGAGTTGAATATCGATATTGAAACATATCGCGAATATGAGAAAAACGGACAGAACATACCCATTTCCGTCATATTCCATATAGCCAATAAGTTCAGAGTGGATCTTTCCGAGATACTTACCGGAACATCGGCAAAACTGGATACATACCATATGGTAAAAGCCGGACACGGCAAGGAAGTGGACAGATATCCCGGGTACAACTATACCGATCTGGCTTTTCGCTATTCGAAAAAGATAATGCAACCGCTGTTGGTAACACTGGATCCTTCGGATGAACCGGCCGCTCTTGTAAGCCATACCGGTCAGGAATTCAACTACGTTATCAAAGGTAAAATGGCATTTTCTTTTGATGATCAACAGATAATATTAGACGAAGGAGACTGCATTTATTTCAATGCAACTCACTCTCACGGTCAGGCCTGCGCATCGGATGTGCCTGTAGTATTTCTTACGGTTATAGCGGAATAGGAGTAAATATGTTAGAAAAATACCTTCCCAGAACGGAATTTGCCTCCTATGAAGACTTCAAGCAAAATTACAAGGTAATTGTTCCGGACAATTTCAATTTCGGATTTGATATAGTGGATGCATGGGCAGAGCAGGATAAAGACATGCCGGCATTGGTCTGGTGTGACGACTTGCAAAACGAGATGCATTTTACTTTTGCCGACATTAAGAAACTGTCCAACCGGGCGGCCAATTACTTCATAAGTTTAGGTATAAAAAAAGGATCTACGGTACTTGTCATCTTGAGAAGAAGATGGGAATACTGGATAATAGCCGTGGCATTACACAAGATAGGTGCCGTACTCATACCCGCTTCGTTACAGCTTACCAAAAAAGACATAACTTACAGGGCAAATGCCGCCGATGTGCAAGCAATCATTTGCTTAAACGATGATTTCGTAATAGCACAGACCGAAGGCGCTTTTCCCGATTGTCCTACGGTTAAGAACCTTATACTTGTAAACAGGGATAACAACACTGATAGAAACAAGGGAAGTACTGTAAGTGAGATATGGAAGGATTTTTCTGAAGAGGCTTTCAAATGCTCCGATGTATTCAAAAGACCTGCAGGAAAAGAGGCTACAAAAACTACAGACACCATGCTTTTGTACTTCACTTCCGGTACAACGGGAATGCCCAAGATGGTACATCACGATTACTCCTACCCTTTAGGACATATAGTTACGGCAAAGTACTGGCAGTGCGTGGAAAAAGGAAAACTGCATATGAGCGTATCCGATTCCGGCTGGGCAAAGTTCGGTTGGGGCAAGATTTACGGGCAATGGATATGCGGTGCCGTCATATTCGCATATGACATGGAAAAGTTCATACCCGCCAATCTTCTTAAAATGATGGAAAAGTACAGACTGACCACATTCTGTGCTCCCCCTACCATGTTTCGGTTTATGCTTCAGGAAGATGTAAAGCAATATGATCTTTCTTCCATAAAACGTTTCTGTATCGCAGGGGAACCGCTCAATCCGGAAATATTCAGAAAGTGGAAAGAGATTACCGGAAAACCTCTTACCGAAGGCTTCGGTCAGTCGGAATCTTCCGTAATGATAGCCAATTTTAAGTGGATTGAACCCAAGCCCGGCTCCATGGGAAAACCCGCTCCCCTCTATGACATACAGCTTATAAATGCGGACGGTATTGCCTGTGAAGACGGTGAAGAAGGAGAAATAACCGTACGCAATATGGAAAGCGAGCATCCGGTAGGATTGTTCTTAGGGTATTATAAAGATACGGAGCTTACAAAGCAGCACATTCAGAACGGAGTGTATAACCTTAAAGACGTGGCATGGCGCGACAACCAGGGATATTACTGGTTTGTAGGAAGACATGATGATGTTATAAAATGTTCGGGATACAGAATAGGTCCCTTTGAAGTGGAAAGCGCCCTCCTGGAACATGAGGCCGTTGTGGAATGTGCCGTAACCGCGGTTCCCGATCAATTGAGAGGCCAGATAGTTAAAGCCACGGTAGTACTGAAAAAAGGTTATACACCGTCGGCAGAGCTCATAAAAGAGCTTCAGAACCATGTAAAGAAAGTAACAGCACCGTATAAATACCCCAGGATTATAGAGTTTACGGAAGAGTTGCCCAAAACCATAGGCGGGAAAATAAAGAGGGGCGAGATAAGGAACAGCGATAAGGAAGGTAGCAAATGAAAGTTTTATCTAAAATATTTATAATTCTGGCAATTTTACTGTCAAACGTTATGTGTGCCGTAGTCGCATATAACTATTGCTCTCTTGAATGGGGAGCAAAATATGCCGGATACAGCGCACCTCCGGGTGCAGCCTTAGCACTTGCTATCCCTTATGCCGCAGGTATTGTCATACTCATAGTATTAGCGATAATCTTTAACAGAAAAGCCGGTAAGAAATCTTAATGTAATTTGAAAGAGTACTTGGACAAATACGACGTAGCTCTGACATTTCAAACATATTCCTTAACAGTTTTTATGACATTTCAAACATATTTTGCAGCGTTTTCTCTGACTTTTTAAAAATACTGCCATATTCTTTTCTATGAAATTTATGGCATCTATACAATTTTTTTGTTCAATAGATTATTAGTAATAGGGTACAAGTTGAAAAACACTGATATGACGATTACATAAGGGAGTTGCATTATAGCCTCCGGATGCAGTTACAGTAATCTTGTATTGCAGCTTGAATGTGAAAAATTATTTAAACACAAAGCAACCTGTTATTTCTTTCTTAAAGATGCACTTATAAAGTAATGTTTACTGTTCTGCTTTTTACCGTCGAAATAGCAGTCATCAGTATGCCGGATTCTATCTATACCGTAATTGTCAAACAAAGAAAAAATATCATCAAGTTCCACATAAAAGTGCGGTATGCCTTTCTCCGGTCCTTCTTTTGTCTTGATTACGGTATTGGCATCCCGTTTGGGATTATCGGTATCCTTAAAAGATGCCGACTCTTTTGAACACAGTGTAACGTATATTTCACCGCCGATTTTCAATATCCTTGAAATTTCTTTAATTATTTCTTTAATCCCCGAAGAATCGGTATGAGATATAACATGATATGCAAAAATCGCATCAAAGAAGTTATCTTCGTACGGAATTTTCATCATATCGGCATTTATAACCTCAATAGACAGGTTTTCTCTTTCCGCCCATGCTTTCAGGTACTCCGTTGCCTCAAGGGATAAATCAAAAGCACTGACTGAAAACCCCTGTTTTGCAAAAAATATTGAATGTCTGCCCAATCCGCAACCAAAATCCAAAACCCTCTTTATATTCCTATCTTTCCAAAGCTGTGCCACATAATAGCTTTCTTCACTCGGTTGCAGCCAAACGGAATTCAATTCCTTGTTCCAATCCCATGCTTTTGATATCGTCATGTACAATACCTCCTACCTACAACATTCATTTCAGCATACCAAACGGATGCATACAGCCTTGAACGGAGCAAATCGAAAAAACTATTCTCACCCCGGGACAGTCTAACACTATTCAATATAAATCATCTCATAATTGATGAGAACAAAAAGGGCTATGATAAAGTTATTAACATAGAATAACTCCGAAAGTATATACTTCCATATATTTATGTCACGATAATCAATAATAGGTTTCTATAACCAGTTTTCCCTTTTCCCGGAGCTTTTCCGCTATAAGCTTGATCGCAGTTCGTCTTACTCTCACTCCAACCTGTTTAAACAGCAGAACTTCGTGAGCATCATTCATAGCATTGCCGATCATCATATGGATCACATCTGCCTCAAGCATCATCATGCATAAACGTTCAGCCGCAGAGTTAGCGGTAAAATTTTCAACGGGTTCATCGAGTATGTTATATACCTGATTAAGTATAATAGCACCTTCGCCGGTAAAATCTATTCCTTCTATGGCATATTCAGGAGGAATTCCGAAGGCGGTGCCCATTTTGAGTGTTTCTACTTTTCTTCCTGTCTCACGTGCGACTATATCCGCAGTGGTTGATCCGCAGATTGCTTTTTTGCCGGGCATGGAAATGAATCTTTCTACATATTCCTTATCCATCGAAACTTTCGATGGAGGACCGGTCATCACGGTAAGTTCGTTTGCCTCTTGGCAATGCAATACGGCCAGAGTAGTATCATCCTCATATCTGCCGTTCATAAGTCTTGCACACATATCGGTTATCTTTTCCGGCAGGTCATGTATATCTGTTCCAGATTGCAACAACTTGTTTATATAATCTGAAATATTCTCAATACCGATCCCAAATCCGTACCCATGCCCCAGTCCTGCCTGTGTTACACCGTCTGAGCACAGAACTAACGAATCACCTATGTCCAATACACCTACTGTTTCTCCCACGACTTCATACCCTGTGGTAAAAAACTCCGGTTTCAGAACAGATGACGTTCCGTTCTTGATAATAATAGCTTGCGGAGCCTCGTAGGTATATATGGAAAACTGTCCGTCAGGCAAGATTGCCACTGCAGAAAATGCTGAAAAAGGATGATCTTCCGTTCTTGCTCTTTGCATGGACGCTGCAACCGTCTCCACTGTCGAACGTAATGAGACACCGAGCTTAAACAATTCAACTATCCTGTCGGAACAGGAAATAGCGGAGATATTTGCATATATGCCCGAGCCGATACCATCACACAGAGCAAAAACAGTACCGTTAACTGACCTGTGACATTTAGTATGATCGCCGCATACAATTTCGCCGGTCTTAATTTTTTGTGATATTTTATCCTCGTAAAATCTCATTTTTTTACTCATTTGTTGTCACTAATATTTGCATCGCTTTTATACAAATCAATAAGACGTTGTGCTATCTCTTCACTCTGTGCTGTACTTTTACCGAGATAATGAGCCATCTCCTGTGCAAATTTGACCTGATGCTCAAGAAACTCCCGCGCATGTGCAACTGTCTGAGCCTTGATAAGATCAAGCTGACTATCATCGAACTTTATTTTTGATATATTCGAGAAAATGCCTACAAACTGTTCCTCATCACGTAATGCATATAAAATCTCATGATATTTTATCCCATATTTAACTTGTATGGATTCATGGTGCTCAATCGTTCCGGCCAGCAGTTTCTCAAATCCGTCGGCATTTATAAGATAAGAGATTCTTCTCCCGAGCAGCCCGTTGTTGCACATAAACATCTTCTGAAAGGCAGGGTTCATTTTTATTATACAAAGTTCCTTGTTGAGTATCACTACCCCGTTCGGAGAGGTCTCAATTATCCTGTCAGACCTCTGTTGAGCAAGCCTTCGCATATAGGGAATGCACATCTCGGGTTCCGCCATACCGCGAACCACAGCCTTTGCATTCTCAACACAACTCTTATACCCGCAGGCTCCGCAGTCAAGCTGAAATTTGGGATCGGCCTTACCCGTGTGTTCAAACACCTTGTATATCTGCTCTTCAGTAACCGTGTCTTCATTGACCTCAGCATCGGAAAATTCCGTGAAATAAGCGATATCTCCAATGCTATCGGTTTGTTTTTTTCTTTTAGCTTTCTCCGTGTACTCAATTATATCCAGTCTTCTTTCAAAAACATTTTTATCACTCTCAAAACCGGGACCGTTTACACACCCGCCTTTGCAGAAAAGCGGCTCAATCTTGCTATAACGAAGCAATGTTTCGGGGCTGTCCAGAAGCGTCATCACGTCTTCGGCACCGCTGACATGCAGAACATCAGCGGCCGTAACATCACTGTGTATACCGCCGGTCTTGAACATCCCGCCTTCAAGAGGAAAAAGCCTGCTGTCTCCAATTTCACCAATGCATTCAAAATCACTTTCCGAACAATTCTCAAGGTGAATATCCTCATCTTCGAACCATTTCCTGATCTCGGTAAAAGTAAGAACAACATCAATAACGCCTGCGTTTTCAGGACGCAGAGCTTCCTCTTTTTTTGCTGCGCACGGTCCGATAAAAACCACCGCATTATCAGGATATTTTTCTTTAATCATCCTGCCGTGAGCAATCATCGGTGATGTTACTCTTATAAGGAGATTGATAAGTTCAGGCTTGTACTTCTCGATATAACTCACTACCACGGGACACGCCGTACATATGGTACCTTTCTCGCTTTTTGCAAAAGATTTATCTGTAATGTAGCTTGCACCTTCGGCTGTTTCAAAAACCATGTTAAATCCGAGCTGCCTGAGTGCGGAAGGCAGTCGTGCCGCAAGTTTTCCGCTAAAAAGAGCGGCAAATGAAGGCGCAATGCTGACTGAAACTTTTCTGCCTGAAGCAATCAATTCTTTGGCTTCGTTAATACTTGAACGTATTACCTTAGCATGTTGTGGGCATTCTCTTACACAAGTCCCGCATTTGATACATAAATCGTCCTGAATTTGAGCTTGACCGCCACTGACTTTAATCGCTTTGACAGAGCATGAGCTTACACATCGGTAACAGTCCTGACAATCTGCAGTTACGGTATATATCGT
The DNA here is from genome assembly GCA_012838235.1 of Clostridiaceae bacterium. Classification (GTDB taxonomy): domain Bacteria; phylum Bacillota; class Clostridia; order DUPQ01; family DUPQ01; genus DUPQ01. The sequence goes on along the minus strand of DUPQ01000070.1, from coordinate 69,461 downwards.
ATTTTGTCTCATCGGTTTAATATCTCCATTGTATTTTGCTACATCTTTAATCGAAGAACCGCTTCTATCTCCGCCACAGCCATTTCCAAAGTGCAGTGCTCAATATTCTTTCCGTTGATAGATATTACGGGTCCTTTTTTACACTGTTTTCCGCAGAATGAAGCGGTAAACTCAGTTTTTCCAAGCAACTCCCTCTCTGAAAGATATTCCATTAACTGAGTGTAGAGGGTTTGTGCTCCTCTCAGAAAACAACTTGTTCCGAAACAAATGGTTATCTCCAGTTTCTTGTTTTCAGGAACTTCGTTGATTATTATATCATCCTGAAGTATACGTCTTCTGTTTTCATACGTAGTATGCAGCAATCTGTGTGCCTTATCATCAACCAGTGTTTCGTTATAGAGCTGCTTTATATACGGATTCTCCGACGACACATGGAATTGAAGCATTTTATCATTGTCATACAATCCTTTTGCGCGGTCAGCAACCGCATTACTTGCGTTTGATACCGGCTGTCCCCCTCCGTTTATACAACCGTCGCAGCACGCCATAACCTCCACAAGATCATAATGTTCTTCGCCTTTCCTTATTTTATCAATTACTTTTTTTGCGTTGGCAAGTCCGCTTACTACAGCAAGACGAAGTTTCTTATCGCCAATCTCGATTTCCGAAACCTTAGTCCTGTCACCGGTTCTGAATTGCCTGAACTCGCCGACAAAACCTTTCTGAAGCGAATATGCGGCAAATCTCAATACCGCCTCGCTTACTCCTCCGGAAGCTCCGAAAATAACGCCTGCTCCGGTGGTAAATCCGAAAGGCATATCGAAAGAACTAAGTTCAAGTTTGCCAAATTCAATTCCGCTTTCCTTAATCATAATCGACAGTTCCTTAGTTGTTATTACATAGTCGACATCCGGATTGCCGTTTGTTTTAAATTCATCCCTGCGTGCTTCAAATTTTTTGGCAGTACACGGCATTATTGAAACAACTACCAGATCCTCGCGAGAAATTTTAAGATCTTTCACAAGTTGCTCCTTACACACCGCTCCGAACATTTGCTGTGGAGAACGGCAAGTAGAAAGATTTGACAGCAAATCAGGGTAATATTGCTCGGCATATTTTACCCATGCCGGGCAACAGGAGGTAAACAAAGGCAGATTCTCGTTTTTGGAGTATCTGTCAAGAAATTCCCTACCTTCCTCTATCACCGTAAGATCTGCGCTGAAAGATGTGTCATAAACTTTATCAAAGCCCATTCTGCGAAGTGCTGCAATTATTTGACCGGTGGTTGTCGTGCCGGGTTTGTATCCGAAATATTCACCAAGTGAGACTCTTACGGCAGGAGCTATCTGCGCAACAACGGTTTTACTTTTATCATGTATGGCTTCCCACACATCGTTTATATGATACTTGGGCATCAGGGCGCCGACAGGGCAAACTTTTACGCATTGACCGCAATTGACGCATTCCACTTCTCCAATCCCTTTATTGAACGGGGTGACCACTTTGGCCTCCGCGCCGCGATAAGCGAAATCCAGAGCGCCTACGGACTGTATCTCATTGCAGACACGTACGCAATCACCGCAAAGAATACACTTACCCGGATCCCGTATGATTGCATCAGAAGACAAGTCAAGTTCTTGGTGCGTCTTCATTTGCTTAAATCGGATTTTATCCACGCCAAGCTGTTTGGCAATGTTCTGTAGTTTGCAGTCACCGCTCTTGGGACATGTGGTGCAACTTTGATCATGACTTGCAAGCATAAGTTCAATTATCATCTTGCGCATCTTGCGTATCTGCGCAGTATTGGTATGTACTACCATACCGCCCTCAGGCTTGGTCGAGCAGGCAGGTACAATTCCTCTCCCCTCTATTTCAACCATACACATACGGCACGCGCCATATACGCTGATTTCCGAATGGTAGCAAAATGTCGGAAGCTCTATATTCGCTTTGCGAATCAGCTCCAAAAGGTTTTTCTCATCCTCGATCTGAATTGTAAAGTTATCTATTACGGCAGTTTGAGTTTTCATATACATTGATTCATCCTTTCACAACAGCATTAAATCTGCAGGCGTTAATGCACGCTCCGCACTTTATACATTTTTCCGCATCAATAACATACGGAACACCTTTTGCCCCTTCAATCGCCTCCACAGGGCACTTTTTCGCACATAGTCCGCAGGCTTTGCATTTCTCTGCTATTATTCTGTACGTCTTGAGAGCTTCACAATTACCCGTTGGGCATCTCTTGTCAAAAACATGGGCATTGTATTCATCTCTGAAATACTCAAGCGTAGAAAGAACGGGGTTCGGAGCGGTTTTGCCAAGCCCGCACAGTGAACCTATTCTTACGGTTTCAGCCAGCTCTTCAAGAAGTTCAAGCGTCTGTGCATCCGCCCTACCTTCGATTATTTCATCCAATAAAGCAAGCATCTGCCGCGTGCCTTCACGACACACAACGCACTTTCCGCAGGATTCATTCTGTGTAAACTGCATGAAAAATCTTGCAATCTGTATCATGCAAGTATTTTGATTCATTACGACAAGTCCGCCTGAACCGACCATGGCTCCTACATTACGGAGATTATCGTAATCCAGAGGAAGGTCAAGATGCTCTTTTGTCAGACAACCGCCCGATGGTCCGCCGATCTGCACGGCTTTGAAATCCACTCCGCAGTTATTTCCCTCATCATCAAGTACTCCGCCGCCTATATCACCTACAATTTCTCTGAGAGTTGTCCCGAACGGAACCTCTATCAGCCCGGTGTTTGCGACATGACCGGTAAGTGCAAAGGTTTTTGTTCCCTTGGATGTTTCCGTTCCCAATTCCCGGTACTTGGCGGCTCCCATTTCAAGAATAACGGGAATAGTGGCAAGTGTTTCAACGTTATTTATAACGGTAGGTTTTCCGAACAATCCTTTTTCCGCGGGAAACGGCGGTTTCATGGTCGGCATACCTCGGTGGCCTTCAATAGACGCAATCAGTGCGGTTTCCTCACCGCAAACGAATGCTCCTGCGCCCTCAATTACCTCAATGTCAAATTTCTTACCCGAACCGAAAATATTTTCACCCAGTATTCCGTTTTCCCTTGCGGATTTGATAGCTTTTTTCAGCCTTTGGACAGCCAGAGGATATTCGGTTCTTACATAGACCATACCTATGCTGGCATTTACCGCCATGGCGGCAATTATCATTCCTTCCAGAACACTGTGAGGATTACCTTCCATTACACATCGATCCATGAATGCTCCGGGATCTCCCTCATCGCCGTTGCATATGATATATTTGGTGTCACTTTCATTGATGCGCGTCAGTTCCCATTTTCTTCCTGTCGGAAACCCGCCGCCTCCTCTGCCCCGAAGCCCCGAATCCAGAATTTCCTTGCATATCTGTTCCGCGGTCATTTCAAGCACTGCCTTGCGTGCCATAAAATATCCGCCGTTGGCGATATATTCATCCACATCATTGACATTGATATGTCCGCAAAGCTTTAGCATAATTCGTTTCTGTCTCTCATAAAAAGGTATCTTATTCATATCCTTTACGTGATGCTTTGTATCGTGACACTCATAGAGCAGTCTGTCCACAGACTCACCTTTTTGAAGAGTTCTGTCGACAATCTCTTCCACGTCCGACACTTTAACTTTTGTATACAGAATGTTCTGCGGATAAATGGTTACAAGCGGTCCCATCTGACAGAAACCCTGACAGCCGCTTTGCACCAACAGGAAATTGTTATTGACAGTCTGTGATTCGCCCGCTGCGGCATGTTTATCGTTATGCGCAACGTGATGATGTTCTTCCTTTTCAAGTACAACATCCGCTTTTAGACCGCGCTCTGCAATAACTTCTCTGAATTTGTTGTAAATCGACATTGCACCGTTTGCCATACAACCGGTTCCGGCGCAAATAACTATCCGCATCTTATATGCTGTGCATGCTTTGTTATAATTTTCTCTGGTCTTTTCAAGATCTATAATCTGTTTTGTCAACATTGAAGCGTTCATTTATTCATCTCCTGTCTTTCTTGTTCACGGATACGGCTTATCAGTTCTATCGTTTTCTCTTTTGTCATAGAGCCGTGTACTTCATCATTTACTACAACTACGGGCGCAAGTCCGCATGCTCCGAGACACGCAACGGTTTCAAGAGTAAAGAGCATATCATCGGAGGTTTTCTTTTTACCGGATAATCCAAGCTCCTTTTCCAGCGTTTGCAGAATGTCTTTGGATTTCCTGACATGACAGGCAGTGCCGTCGCATACCTTTATCACATATTTACCCTTAGGTTCAAGGGCAAAATGCGAATAGAACGTCGCAACTCCGAATACTACGCCAGGCGATATTCCCAATGCCGTTGCAATATATGTCATTATGTCTTCCGGGAGATATTTGTACTCTTCCTGAATCTCCTGCAGAATCGCTATAAGTTTGTTGGGCGAACATTCGTGTTTATCCAGAACCTCGCAAACCTTATCAAATTTTATCGAAAAAGTATTTCTGTCATTTCCCATTCTTAAAAACCGTCCTTTCTCCGTAGTATGTATTTCGGTATATATCTTCAAAATCAAGCTGAGGCAGCTTTGCCATACTTATTTCTCCTTTTGGTCAAGCCTTTTTATCAGCACTGCAAGTGACGCAGCCATATTCTCGTTTTTAACTACTACATCATCGGGTAACTTCAAATTTACCGGTGCAAAATTCCATATTGCCTTTATTCCGCATTCAATCATCATGTCACATACCGATTGAGCATGTTCCGCAGGTACTGTAATAATGCCGATCTTAATATTAAGGCGTTCACACAGGTTTTTCATTTTCTCGCATGCAAATATTTTTTTGCCGTTAATTTCAGTGCCCACAAGTTCCGGGGAGATATCAAAGGCAGCCACTATATCCAAACCGTAATTCTTGAAATTATCGTAGCTCATAAGTGCTTTGCCGAGATTGCCCACACCCGCCAGCACGGCGTCCGAAGTGTTGTCGTGTCCGAGAAAATGTGAAATATCGGCCATAAGCTCCTTTGTAACGTATCCCGTTTTAGGTCTTCCTCCATTACTGACACTTGCCAAATCCTTCCTAACCAGTACATCGTTAAGCTCAAGTGCCTTTGCGATTGTAGTAGCGGATATGTTCTCCGGTGCATCAGCTCCTAAGCCTTCCAGATAGTAGAGATATTTTGTCAATCGGTTGTAGAGCTGCAGTGATATAGGTTGCTTCATTTATATTTCAACTCCTTTCATGTAAGTAGTCAGGTTTGCAAGCCATATTCTGTGCTTTGAATTTTGCAGACAGTATCTTACATCCCGTTTCAATACAAAGATATTGATATATTTGTATCGATATATTTGTATCGATATCTTTATATCATTTAACCCCCTGAGTTGTCAAGCGTTTTGTGAAAAAATATGCATAAAAATAATTTTCGTTACTGTTCACAGGGTAGATTTTTCTAAACCATAAATGCAGCATCAGGTATCTTATCTATTCATTTTCTTAAAATATAATCATCTGTATTCACGGCTTGCTCAAAGAGCATGCTCTTATTCCTGCGATAAACAAAATCATCCGATGCATGGCAGGCAAAAGCATTATTCCACAATACAAACATCTGTAAACATATGAGTAGCAATATAGTAAAGCTTAATCTTTTTTTTCTCATTGTACTCTTTATCACAGCACTATCTTAACAATGTCTCCTTCAGCACTTTGTACATCCACCAGTTCAAACCGTCCGTATTTCTTTTTAATCTTCCTCACTTCAGCCATCAGCCTGCTTAAATCCTTACCTGATAGGTTAAACTCGTGCGGCTCGGCATTCCTGCTGATGGCTTTAACGGCTATTTTGGCACCTAAGTCGGAAAAAACAAACCATGTGGGGAAAATAAGATTTATCTTTTTACCGTCATCCGATTTCACCTTTATACGCATGTCATTCTACCACTATATCCACGGTATCTCCGTCTACACTTTCCACTTCCACAAGTTTACCTACCACACCTTTATCCGCAAGCGCTATCAGTTGAGCAAAATCCACATCTTTCAATGCTTCATTTCCCGATACTTCCGGCATCTTGAGTCCCATCTCCAATCCCGCTTTAACCAGCGGCATGGGCAGGTTGACTTTTACCTTATCACCGTCTTTGGAGTTGACATAAATTCTTAATACCAGATCGTCTATACTCTTTCTCTTTTCTTCCGGTACAAGCTCCACACTTTTCTTCGGCTGATCGGACAACAACTCGTCCACTGTAACCGACAGCATTTGTGCTATCTTGGGCAACAGCATAATATCCGGACAGGATATATCGTTCTCCCATTTGGATACCGCCTGAGCTGTTACATTGAGCTTTTCCGCCATCTCATCCTGAGTGATGTTTTTTCCTCTTCTTAATTCCGCAATTCTGTTTCCTAATGTTCTCATCTTTTCTTCTCCTTATATAATATATATTTTTCTTTGCCCGTATTCAACACTTACAAAGCTGAATACCGGCACCTTTCATGATTAAATTTTAGTATCGCCGATACAGGTATTGAACTTATCAGCGGTTGTTTTTATTGTTTTTTCACAACCTGCGGTTGTGTATTTACTCAACTAACGGTTGATTTTAGTATTTAAATGTATGTATTGAGTTTTCAGTGTTGTCATTTCATCTTTTACATAGAATTTGCAGACAATCATATCAAGTCATAGTAAAATTTAGACAGTATAAAGAAACGGGACACGGTACTTATGAAAGTTATACTGCACGACTTGGATTGGCAATACAGCCAACGGCTATTGACAAAATGCGATGCGATAGTGGAAGCGGACGGAAAATATGCCCCCTGCAAAGGTTGTTTCGGTTGCTGGGTCAAACACCCGGCGGAATGCTTTATAAAAGATAAGCTTCAGACGGCATGCCGCATTTTAGGGCGTGCGGACCAGCTGGTTATTATAACAAAAAACCTTTACGGGACTTACAGTACCAAGATTAAAAATGTAATGGATCGCACTATAGGGACTTCCACGCCCCTTTGCGTTTATCGGCAACGGGAGATGCACCATACACTGCGCTACGGAAAGCATGCTCTTCTGAAAGTGCTTGTATATGGCGACATCACGGAACGGGAAAAGGCTACTTTCATTTACATGGTAAAAAGAAATGCCGTAAATGACGGATACAATAAATCCGAGGTGCTGTTTTTCCACTCGGCTGCGGAAGCGGAGCGTGCCGTATGAAAACCGTACTCGTTAATTGCAGCCCCAAAAAGCGCTTCAGTGCATCAGCATACCTTGCGGCATTGCAGAGTTTTTTTCTGAAGGGTAAAAAGGTCACAAAAAACTTAAGAAGCAAAAAGGATTATACCCCTGTTTTTGAGCAACTGAAAGATGCGGACTCGTTAGTGCTTTGTCTTCCTTTATACGCGGACGGTCCCCCTTCACATGTATCGGCTTTTTTGGAGGAGGCGGAACTATTCTTCTTAAAGAACAATCTGCATCCCAATCTTTATTGTATTGCCAATAACGGGTTCATAGAAGGACGACAGAATGAAGCGCTGATGCAGGTCATGGAAAACTTCTGTCATAGAGCCGGTATTAACTGGTGCGGAGGTGTAGGGATAGGAGGCGGTGTCATGCTTAATATCACCCGCATAGTTTTTGTGATTCAGACGGCGATTTTCTTTATACAGTACATAATCGGCATTATACAAACGGGACTTTTCTTAAACACCGGTCTTCTTTATGCTTTTTTACAGAACGCCGGACTTCTCCTGTTTTTTAATTCCGGAGTACTGTTCTTTCTTATCCGGATGGGATCGGCTGTCAATAAGTGCTCCGTTTCAGGTAAACACTATACCCGTATATTGCTCCCCTCCTTTATATTCATCCTGATTGCAAATATCTTCTTTACATTACTCTCCCTCTTTCAGGGCGGTCTTTTCAGAGGCTGGCTTAAGAAAAAGTAGATATGGTTATTCAACACCTGTCGCGTCTATATATCAGCATATGAAAATATTCATATTTATGCATATTTTAATATATTTATTCATTTATATATTGACTTTATGCAATTTTGCTGTATAATTATGCTAATTAAACAGAAAGAGGCTGTGCAATGAATAAATTTGATGAGAAAATAAAGAAAATAGTACTGGCATATTCGGGAGGATTGGACACATCGGTAATAATACCGTGGCTGAAAGAGAACTATGAAGGCTGCGAAGTAATAGCGGTCTGCGGAGATGTCGGACAAGGAGCCGAAACCGAAGGACTGGAAGCAAGAGCACTTGCTACCGGAGCTTCAAAACTATATATAGAAGATCTTACCGAAGAGTTTGTATATGACTTCATATTCCCCACCTTAAAAGCCGGTGCGGTATATGAGAAGAAATATTTATTGGGCACATCTTTTGCGCGCCCGGTTATCGCCAAAAGAATAGCGGAAATTGCATTAAAGGAAAATGCCGATGCCATATGTCACGGCTGTACCGGAAAAGGCAACGACCAGGTACGCTTCGAACTGACCATCAAAGCCTTCGCACCTAAGATGAAGATAATAGCACCGTGGAGAATCTGGGACATAAAGTCGAGGAACCAGGAAATAGATTATGCCATAGCGCATAATGTCCCGCTTAAGGTATCCAGAGAAACCAGCTACTCCAAAGATAAGAATCTCTGGCATCTTTCGCATGAAGGACTGGATCTGGAAGATCCCTCCAATGAGCCTCAGTATAACAAGGAGGGTTTTCTGGAGATGTGCGTCTCTCCGGAACAGGCTCCCGATAAAGCGGAATATATAACGGTAGATTTTGAAAAAGGAATTCCGGTAGCGGTAAACGGTAACAGGATGAGCGGACCGGATGTAATAAAAACACTCAATACAATTGGCGGAAAGCACGGAATAGGATTGGTAGATATGGTGGAAAACCGTCTTGTGGGAATGAAATCCAGAGGCGTATACGAGACACCGGGAGGAACCATACTGTATCATGCACATGAGGTGCTGGAATCGCTCACTTTAGACCGCGACACCTCGCACTATAAGGCGCTTGTGGCGGAGAAATTCGCAGAGCTGGTATATTTCGGCCAGTGGTACACCCCATTAAGAGAAGCTCTGTCGGCATTTGTAGACAAGACTCAGGAAAATGTAACGGGACAGGTAAAACTCAAACTGTATAAGGGCAATATTATCAATGCGGGAACGGTTTCCGACTATTCCCTTTACAATATGGATTTTGCCACATTCGAAGAAGACAATGTTTACAACCAGAAAGATGCGGAGGGTTTCATAAATCTGTTCGGACTGCCCATAAAGGTAAAAGCGCTTGCCGGAGGTTAAAATGGAAAAACTTTGGAAAGGACGTTTAAACAGCGATACGGACAAACTGGCGGATAAGTTCAACTCTTCCATAGATATTGACCATATCCTATACAAACAGGACATAACCGCCTCAATAGCTCATGCGGAAATGCTGGGTAAAACCGGTATAATACCGTTTTCCGATGCAAAGAAAATATCAAAATGTCTTAAAGAAATATTAAAAGAAACAGATGACGGCAGTTTGGATATAGATAGGGGTTTTGAAGATATACATACCTTTGTGGAATACGAGCTTACAAAAAGGTTGGGTGATACAGGTAAGATGCTGCATACCGCGCGCTCCAGAAACGATCAGGTCGCCACCGATTTCAAGATGTATGTAAAAGAGCGGATATCCGATGTGATTGAATACATCAAAGAACTGCTGGGTGTATTGGCTGATCATGCATCGGATAATATCCACACCGTAATGCCCGGCTATACCCATTTGCAAAGAGCACAACCGGTTACATTGGGTCATTACCTTATGGCATATGCGATGATGTTTTACCGTGATTTGAAAAGATATATGTCTTTCGATTCCATGATGAATACCTGTCCGCTGGGTAGCGGTGCCCTTGCCGGAACCACATATAACACCGACAGGCATATGACCGCTGCTGCTTTAGGCTTTGAAATGCCTTCACTCAATAGTATTGACGGCGTATCCGACCGGGATTTCGCGACAGATGCCTGTTATGCCAACAGCATGGTAATGTTGCATCTTTCGCGTTTCTGCGAAGAACTGATACTGTGGGCTTCGTGGGAGTTTAAGTTTGTGGAGCTATCCGACGGTTTTTCCACCGGCTCTTCCGTAATGCCTCAGAAGAAAAACCCCGACATAGCGGAGCTTATACGGGGAAAGAGTGCAAGGACTTTTTCCGATCTGAATACTCTGTTGGTTATGCAAAAATCCTTGCCTTTGGCATACAACAAGGATATGCAGGAAGACAAAGAGGCGGTATTCGACAGTTTCGATACGGTAAGCTCCTGTCTGAAAGTTTTTACCGCTATGTTGAAAGAGACGGTCTTCCTTAAAGATAATATGAAAAAAGCCGCAAATAAAGGGTTCATAAACGCAACCGATTGTGCCGATTATCTGGTAAAGAAATCTCTGCCTTTTCGGGATGCATACAAAATTACGGGACAGTTAGTGGCTTATTGCATACAAAACGATTACACACTGGAAACTCTGCCTTTGGAAATCTACAAAAGCCACTCGTCTTTGTTCGAGCAGGATGTGTATAAGGAGATATCGTTGGATACATGTGTGGAAAGAAGGATATCTTACGGAGGTCCTTCGGCACAATCGGTACTCCTACAGATAGAGCATATCAGGGAGGCTGTGAATGGTTAAGGTTTTCATTGACGGCTCTTACGGCACCACGGGATTAAGAATACATGAAAGGCTTGCAACAAGGGCGGATATACAGTTCATTACCCTTCCCGAACAGCAAAGGAAAGATGTAAACAAAAGGGCAAAAGCCTTAAACAGTGCCGACATAGCTTTTTTGTGTCTTCCCGACCGGGCGGCTATAGAGTCGGTCTCCCTTATTAACAACCCCGATACCGTGGTAATAGACGCTTCCACCGCGCACAGGACAGCTCCCGGCTGGACATACGGTTTTTTGGAGATGGGAGAGGATATATACGATAAAGTTAAGCAAAGCAAGCGTATCTGTGTTCCCGGCTGCCATGCCACGGGATTCATAGCATTGGTAAGACCGCTGATAGAAAACAATATAGTACAAAAGAACTATCCTTTTTCCTGCACTTCCCTCACCGGTTATTCGGGAGGAGGAAAAGCCATGATAAGCGATTATACCGACCAAAACAGAGACTGTTCGCTGTCGGTACCGCGTATATATGCACTTACCCAGTCACATAAGCATCTGAAGGAAATGAAACACTATTCTTCCATATCCGACTATCCCCTTTTCAATCCCGTTGTATGCGACATATACAGTATGATGTGTGTAACGGTCAATATATCAATAAAGGGTGTAACGATTGACGATATATGCGATATTTTTGTAAAGAAATACGGCAACAGACCGCTGTTTGATATTTCGGACATAAAAGGAGAAAGCTATAACGGTTACATACCTTCCGATGATTTCAAAGATAAGGATTCTATAAAAATAGTTGTTACGGGAAACGATGAAAGAATATCGCTAATCGCACTTTACGACAATCTCGGTAAAGGAGCATCGGGTGCGGCGGTACAGATATTGAATGTCATAACCGGAAAAGAAGAAACTTACGGTTTGAAGGTATAAAGGAGAAATAACAGAATGGAATATATAAAAGGTTCAATAACCGCACCCGTCGGGTTCAGAGCAAACGGTATACACTGCGGTATAAGGAAGAATAAGACCAAAAGGGATCTCGCCCTTATTGTTTCCGATACTATATGTACCGCAGCTTGCGTCTATACAAAAAATCTTGTAAAGGGAGCACCAATAACGGTCACACAACAGAATGTGGCGGACGGATATGCAAAAGCCATCATATGCAACAGCGGCAATGCCAATACCTGCAATGAAAACGGTATGGAGATAGCACGGGGCATGTGTAATCTCGCGGCAAAGGAGTTAAACATTAATCCTGCCGATGTAATAGTGGCATCCACCGGGGTTATAGGGCAGAAACTGTCATTAGACCCTATTGCTTCGCATATGAAAGAGCTGTGTGACGGATTGAGTAAAGAAAACGGCATACACTGCACCGAAGCCATAATGACCACCGATACAAGGGTTAAGGAAGTGGCGGTAAGTTTTAAGATAAACGGAAAAACCTGCAAGATGGGAGGCATTGCCAAAGGATCCGGCATGATTCATCCCGATATGGCCACAATGCTGGCATTTATAACCACCGATGTGAATATATCAAAAGAACTGCTGCAAAAAGCATTGTCGGAAGATGTAAAAGATACATTCAACATGATAAGTATTGACGGCGATACTTCCACAAACGATATGGTATCGGTACTTGCAAACGGTCAGGCAAAAAACAGTGAAATAAAAGAAAAAAACAAAGAATATGAAATATTTAAAAAAGCCTTGAATGCCGTAACATCGTATTTAAGCCGCATGATAGTCAAGGACGGAGAAGGTGCAACCAAACTTATTGAATGTAAGGTAATAAACGGCAAAACAAAGGATATATGTAAAACCGTTGCCAAATCGGTAATATCTTCCTCTTTAGTAAAAGCCGCCATGTTCGGAGCCGATGCCAATTGGGGACGGATACTTTGTGCAATAGGCTATTCCGGGGCGGATGTGGATATAGGTAAGATTGATGTTTCTTTTTCAAATGACAAGGAAACTACCGTTAAAGTCTGCGAAAAAGGATTCGGAGTGCAGTTTTCCGAACAACTTGCAAAAACAATATTGAGCTATGAAGAAATAACCGTATTAATAAATCTGAACTCGGGAGATGCTCAGGCGACGGCATACGGATGTGACCTTACATATGACTATGTAAAGATAAACGGAGATTACCGTACTTAAAAGGAGAATTGACATGACACTTTCCAATGCCCAAAGGGCACATATACTGGTAGAAGCCCTGCCGTATATACAGAAATACAACAACAAGATTGTGGTAGTCAAATACGGCGGTGCCGCAATGACCGAAGAGCATCTAAAAAAAGATGTAATGAGAGATATTGTACTCATGTCTTCCATAGGCATGAAAGTGGTACTGGTACACGGCGGAGGTCCGGAAATAACCGGAATGCTCAACAAGATAGGCAAGAAAACCGAGTTTGTAAACGGACTGAGAGTGACCGACCGGGAAACCGCCGATATCGTACAGATGGTGCTGTGCGGCAGGATAAACAAGAATCTGGTATCCATGCTGCAATCATACGGCGGAAAAGCAATAGGTATATGCGGACACGACGGAAGCTTGATAAAGGCCAGGAAGATTAGTGAGCAATTGGGTTTTGTAGGAGAGATAACCGACATAAACAAATCGGTTATTGAGGACCTTCTGGAAAAGGGATATATTCCCGTAATATCCACGGTAGGCTGCGATGACGACATGAATACCTATAATATAAATGCAGACACGGCATCTTCGGCTATAGCATCGGCCTTAAATGCCGAATGCCTTATCTCCATGACCGACACACCGGGTCTTTTGTCGGATAAGAACGATCAGAAATCATTAATATCCAAAATCTCGGTATCCGATGCAAGCAGGCTGATACGGGAAGGTGCAATTGAGGGCGGCATGATTCCCAAAGTACAATGCTGTATAGAAGCAGTAAGAAGGGGCGTAAAAAGGGTATTCATAATAGACGGAAGAATCCCCCACTCCATACTTATAGAAACACTTACCGATGAAGGTATAGGAACAATGTTTGCGTGAGGCGGGTAATGGATATTAAAGCACTGGACAAGCAATATATAGCCAATACATACAAAAGGTTTGATTTGGACCTTGTAAGAGGACACAAGCAATTTCTTTATGATTCCAACGGTAAGCAATACATAGATATGGGAAGCGGCATAGCGGTAAACAGTTTCGGTGTTGCGGATGAGCAATGGAAACAGGCAATAATCGCTCAGCTGGATAAACTGCAGCACACATCCAATCTCTATTACACCTACCCGCAGGTGGAACTGGCAAAGCTTCTGTGCAAAAAGTCCGGTATGAGTAAAGTATTCTTTGCCAATTCCGGCGCCGAAGCAAACGAGTGTGCCATCAAAACGGCAAGAAAATACAGTTCCGACAAATACGGACAGGACAGACATACGATAATCACATTGGAAAACAGTTTTCACGGAAGAACCGTCACTACATTATCCGCAACGGGACAGGATGTTTTCCATAAGCATTTCGGACCTTTTACTCAAGGATTCCTACACGTAAAAGTGAATGATACAAAAGAGATGGAAAAGCATATCAAATCAGGACATGTCTGTGCCGTAATGCTGGAACTTATACAGGGAGAAGGCGGTGTTATACCGCTGGATAAAGATTATGTTGCTAATACGGAAAAACTGTGTAAAGAGAATGATGTACTTTTGATTATCGATGAAGTTCAGACAGGTATAGGCAGAACCGGTGCATTTTACTCATATATGCGTTACGAAATACAACCGGATATAGTGACTTCGGCAAAGGGATTGGGCGGAGGTTTACCCATAGGTGCTACCCTGTTCAACGAGAAAACACACAATGTTCTGGACTACGGCTCTCACGGCTCCACTTTCGGAGGTAACCCCGTTTGCTGTGCCGGAGCAATAAGTGTCGTAAGCAGAATAAACAACAAACTTTTAAAGGATGTACTTGAAAAGGAAAAAATAGTAAGGGAACTGTTACAAGGCGCAAAAGGGGTGCAATCGATAAGCGGAACGGGATTGATGCTTGCGGTTAAAACCGAAAAAGATGCCAAAGAAATAGTGGAAAAATGTATGGCAAACGGCGTATTATTCCTTACGGCAAAGGATAAGATACGTATGCTGCCGCCGTTGAATATATGTAAAAAATCGCTGGCAAAAGCCGTAAAAGTGCTGAAGGAGGCATGTGAATAATGAAACATCTGTTGAAACTTATGGATCTTGGCAAAGAGGAAATAACAAAGATATTGAATCTGGCCGACCAGCTTAAATATGAAAGAAAGAATAACCTTAACAAAAAATACTTGGAAGGCAAAAAACTCGGTATGATATTTGAAAAATCCTCCACGAGAACAAGGGTATCTTTTGAAGCAGGCATGTATGAATTGGGAGGACATGCTCTGTTTTTAAGCAGCAATGACCTTCAGATAGGAAGAGGCGAACCTATACAGGATACCGCAAGAGTACTGTCGAGATACCTTGACTGTATAATGATTAGAACTTTCGCACAGGAAGAAGTGGAAAAGCTTGCAAAATATGCAACCATACCGGTAATTAACGGACTTACGGATTTTGAACATCCCTGCCAGGTGTTGGCTGACCTTATGACAATAAGGGAGTATAAAGGAACACTTGCCGGACTTAAAATGTGCTATATAGGAGACGGCAACAATATGGCCAACTCTTTGATAGCGGGCGCTTTGAAGACGGGAATGAGAATTAGTGTAGCCTGCCCTGAAGGTTATGAGCCGCACAATACAGTAATGCAATGGGCAGCACCGAATCCCGACTTTTTATGTACAACCGATGTTTTTGAAGCCGCAAAAGATGCCGATGTATTGTATACCGATGTCTGGGCATCCATGGGTCATGAAAAGGAAGTACAGATAAGAACGGAAGCATTCAAAGGATATCAGATAAACCGTAAAGTAACAGCTTCTGCCAAACCCGATGCCATAGTATTACACTGCCTTCCCGCTCACAGGGAGCAGGAAATAACCGAAGAGGTATTTGAACAACATGCAAAGGAAATATTCGAGCAGGCGGAAAACCGTATTCATGCACAAAAGGCAATAATGGTACTGCTGATGAAAGATGCTATCGGTAGTTGTTGACAAAGGGACATACATGTAATACAATCGTATTACAATAAACCCGGACACGAGGAGGTGCATTATGGCAACCATCAGTTTGCGGATAACCGATGAGGAACTTGACATTCTGAAAGCTTATGCAAAAATAAATGGCAAGAGTTTATCGGAAGTTGTCAGAAATGTCATGATGGAGCATATTGAAGACCAATTTGATATGCAGGTATTTGCCGAATACGAAAAAGAGAAATCGGAAGGTAAATTGAAAACTCGACCTGTTAATAAGCTTTGGGAAGAGTTGCAATTATGACTTACAGTATAATCACTACTGAGAAATTCGATAAAGCTTTCAAAAAGCTTGACAGACAGACACAAAAGATTATCCAATCCTGGATTGATAAAAACCTGGTTAATTGTGAAAATCCCCGCATACACGGCAAAGGACTTACATCGGAAAAAACCGGTTATTGGAGGTACCGAGTAGGTAAGTATCGTATTTTAGCGGATATACGGGATAATATACTTATACTGGTACTTATCGATATAGGACACAGAGATAAGATATACAAAGAGGAAATAACCCAATCAAGACACAAATAACGGAAAAAACGGATGTTATGATATTATATATAATGAGGTAAAAAAATATGAATGAAGATAAGCGATTTGCAGTACTTATAGATGCCGAGAATGTATCGGAAAAATATATAAAATATATATTCGATGAACTGGCAAGATCGGGAACGATAACCTATAAAAGGATATACGGAGACTGGACCAGACCGGAACTGAGTTCCTGGAAAAAAATACTCTTAGACTATTCCATTACACCTATACAGCAGTACGGATATACGACAGGTAAAAATGCCACCGATTCGGCAATGATTATAGATGCCATGGATATACTGTATGACGATAATGTTGAAGGATTCTGTATAGTTTCTTCCGATTCGGACTTTACAAGACTGGCAACCAGGCTTCGTGAAGCGGGTAAATATGTTGTAGGTATGGGAGAAAAGAAAACCCCCGCCCCCTTCATAGCATCCTGCAACCAATTCAAATACTTGGAGATACTGGGTCAGGAAGAGAACAATAACAAGCAAAAAGACATGGAGGATTCCATTACTCCTCTGGAGAAGGTAATAAAAGCTATTGAAACAATAGCCGATGATATATCCGATGATGACGGTTGGAGCCCGTTAAGCGATGTGGGCAATATACTGTCCAAAATGTTTCCCGATTTTGATGTACGAAACTACGGATTCAGCAAACTCACGCCGTTTGTGTCGTCGCTGAAAAAATTCGACATAAAGTCCGTAAACCTGAATAATATCAAGCTTATATACATAAGGAAAAAATAGCCGCCTTCAGCTGAAAAGTTTTGTGACTCATTTACTCAAATGTCACAGGCAGATTCTTTACCGAATTGATAATCATTCCCGCCATTATACGGGATGAGTGTTTCATTCCCTCTTCCAGCCACTTATGTATAACTCCCACACACCCCGTTATGACAAAGGAGTATACATATTCCTCTTCTCCCTTTTTCAGAGTCTCATTGGGTTTTGCCACAAGATTGGTATCGTATACCAGCATCATAATACGTTTCTGGAAGTCCAGATTGCCCTCTTTGGATAACAGCAGTTTACACAGTTTCGCATTGGCCTTTATGTATTCAAACATTTCTTCCAGAATATCCACAAATATGGCATCGGCTTTTTTCTGTTTGAATACCGTTATATATGCCTTCAGATTTTGCAGTAACTCATCTTCAATCTGTCGCAACAAATCATACTGATCGGCGTAATGAGCATAAAATGTCGTTCTGTTTACGTCCGCCTCTTCGCATATCTCTTTAATGGTGATTGCCGATATATCCTTCTGTGATAAAAGGTCAATAAGACTTTCCTTTAACACCATTTTGGTGTACTTCACCCTTCTGTCTTCTTTCTTTTGCTTCTTCATAATCATCTCCCCCGTTTTTGTCTGATAAACCACATTTCCCTCTTTTCTGTTTGTCAACAAACATTTATTAAACATCTGTCTGTTGACTTATCAACCCAATGATATTATCCTATAACAGTGGTGATTTGTCAACACAATGTTGTTTATTGGAAGGAGTGTTATGGAAAAATTTACAAGCGGTATTGTTAAACGAAGAAAACTCATAATAATCATATTCATTACTCTTGCGGTGTTATGCGGGGTAATGGCGATGGGTGTCCCGGTAAACTATAATCTGGAAGACTATCTTCCCAAGGACAGTAATTCCACCGAAGGTATGAGTTTAATGGAAAAAGAATTTGATGAGGACTTCCCTACTGCAAGTATTATGGTAAGGAATGTATCGGTTCATCAGGCGTTGGAGTATAAAGAGGATTTGGAAAATATATCCGGTGTCACTGCGGTTACATGGCTGGATGATGTGATAGGACAGGATATCTTACATTCCACACCTTTGGAGTTTCTGGACAGTTCGGTAACGGAAGCATACTACAAAAACGGCAATGCCCTGTTTTCCGTTTCCATAGCTCCCGGTTTCGAGGTGGAAGCGGTAGACGGTATATATGAGTTGATAGGAGAAGAAAATGCGGCATCGGGCTCTTCGGTTAGTAAAGCGGTTGTACAAAAGCTTTCGGCTACCGAAACATTGAGGTCGCTGCTCATACTGGTTCCTCTCATTATCATTGTTTTACTTCTGACCACATCGTCATATATAGAGCCTCTGCTCTATCTTGCGGCATTGGGTGTCGCAATATTGATTAACATGGGCACCAATCTGTTATTTGACGACATTTCCTTTATTACTTACACCGTCAGTCCCATTTTGCAGATGGCGGTCTCACTGGACTATGCAATATTTTTAATGCACAGCTTTAAAGAATACCGGGAACAGTATGAACCGGAAGAAGCTATGAAACGCGCAATAAAGAAATCCTTTACTTCGGTAGCTGCCAGTGCAGCCACCACGGTTATCGGTTTTTTGGCTTTGTTATTCATGAGATTCCAGATAGGTGCGGATTTGGGTATCAACTTAGTTAAGGGGGTTGCGTTGAGCTTTATAAGTGTAATGATATTCCTGCCCGCACTGGCTCTTTCTTTCGTGCGCATAATGGATAAGACACAACACAAAACCGTCCGTATGGATTTAAAGAGGGTGGGACAGTGGCTGATGAAGCTGAGAATACCTCTTTTAATAATATCCATTTTGGTTATTATCCCCTGTTTTCTTGCAAAGGATAAGATTCCATTTGAATACGGCTCCGGCGCCGGTATAAAGGCATCCAGAGCGGAAGAGGACAAATTGGCTATAGAGGAGCAATTCGGAAAGATTAATCAGATGGCGATAATAGTTCCTAAAGGCGGTAACGGTTCGTTGAATATGCTGAGTAATGAACTGGAGGATATCGAGGGAATTTCTGCTGTAATTTCCTACGCAAGCTATATAGGCCCGGCTATTCCGGAAGGTTTTGTGGAAGGACAGGACAGTATGTTCAATTCGGAAAACTATTCCAGAATAATACTGTATACCGACTATGAAATAGAAAGTAAAGAAACTTTTGCAGCCATAGAGAAGATTCGCGCTACCGCAGAGCAGTATTACGACGAGGTCTACTTAGTGGGAGAAAGTGCATCGGTGTATGACATAAAGGATTCAATAACGGCTGACAATACCCTTGTCACACTCATTGCGGTATTGGGCATATTCCTTGTCATACTTATATCTTTCAAATCGTTATCCCTGCCCTTTATATTGGTCTTTACCATTGAGGCGGCAATATGGATAAACCTGGCATTCACATATTTCCAAGGCAGCTCTTTAAACTATATAGGTTACCTTGTAATTAATACCGTGCAGCTGGGAGCTACCATTGACTATGCGATACTTATCACCGACAGGTATATGCACAATCGTACCTTGCTACCCGCAAAAGAGGCTATGGCCAAGACACTGGCAAACAATATAGTTGCGGTAATGATATCGGCGGGTATACTGGCCTCTGCCGGATTTGCACTGACACTGACATCATCCAATCCTATTGTAAGGGAGCTCGGAGGCTTGCTTGCAAGAGGAACTATATTGTCCTTTGTAATGGTATCCACGGTACTTCCCGCTCTGTTGATACTGTTTGATAAAGTAATAAGAAAAACAACCTATAAAAACGGATTTCATTTAAGTAAAAAAACAGGAGGTGACATTAAATGAAAAAACTGATTAGTATCCTTCTTATAATAGCCCTTTTAGCGGCTTCGATATTACCGGTATCGGCAGCACCGGAATCTTCAAAAAAAGAAGAAGTAATTTACGGCATACTGGACGAATACGGACAAATTCAACAAGTTTATGTTATTAATTCCTTTAATCAGGGAAGCATTACCGATTACGGTACATACGATTCGGTTAAGAACTTAACCACAAACGATAAAGTAACCGTGCAAGACGACTTGATAACAATAGATTCCAAAGCACAAAAACTGCATTATCAGGGTACATTGGATACCAAAAACTTACCCTGGATAATAGAGGTTAAGTATCTGATGGACGGTAAAGAGCTTAAAGCAGACGAAATAGTCGGAAAGAGCGGAAAAGCGGAAATAAGGATATCGGTGAAGCCCGATACAAAAAGCGATAAGTTCTTTTACAGCAATTACACGTTATCAATAACTGTAAAGTTGGACGAAAGAATATTCAGCGATATACAGACACAGAACGGCGTTATTGCCACAGCCGGTATGTACAAACAGATAACCTATACGGTACTGCCCGGCAAAAATGCCGACATTAATATTAAAGCCGACGCAAAGAACTTTGAATTGGATTCCGTTACCTTCGGCGGTGTAAGAATGATTATGGATATGCCGGTGGATACCCATTCCATAACCGAAAGATTCAACGAGCTTACCGATGCCATAAAGAAATTAGATGACGGAGCTGAGGAACTTACCGACGGTTTCGAAGAATATGTATCGGGTTTAACACAGTACACGGAGGCACAGGCAAGCTTCAGAGACGGTATAGCACAGTTATCACAGGGTATCAGTCAGGTATATCAGGGAGCATCGCAACTGGCAGGCGGGCTGGATGCATTAAGCCGACAGGGAGCACCTTTAGCACAGGCTATACACGGTATCGTACTTAAAACATTCCAGACGGCAAACGGCACGATACAGCAGATGGGTTTACCTCTTCCCGAACTTAACGAGCAGAACTATGCCGCAATACTGGAGAATGTACCGGAACTGGCACCTTTAAAAGCCGAACTGGACGGTGTTATACAACTGAAAGCCGGAATGGATATGTACACCGGATCGGTTACTCAAGTAAGTCAGGCCGCAACGGAACTTAAAAACGGAATATGCAAAATAAACACATCGGCGGCTACAATAAAACAATATGCGGATACTCTCACCGAATCGGCAGCCACCCTCCAGAGTGCTTCGGTCGAGTTGAAGGAAGGTCTCCTTAAGTACAGAGACGGTGTAAGAACCTTGCATTACGAAACCATGGGACTGGATTCCAAGATAAGAAAAGAAATAGACAATATGATAGACGAGATATTCGGAGATGCGGATATAGTGAAATCTTATGTCTCCGACAAGAATAAATCGGTAGAATCGGTTCAGTTTATAATAAAGACCAAAGCAATAGAATTGGAAAAAGAAGCCAAAACACCTACTAACGGACAGGCTAAAATTACCTTCTGGCAGCGCTTCTTAAATCTGTTCGGATTGGGTAAATGATTGTCTGCTTAAAAAGCAATCTCATACTTCTCGAAAAGACAGCCTTTCAAAAGAGGCTGTCTTTTTATTATCATCCTTTTAAATACTTATCTCAGTTTATACTTTGTACTTCTTCCGCCACCGATAACGGAGACATATTTCTTATCGGTTAAATTTTTCATTAACCTCAGAACCTTGCTTTTATTATACCCCGTCTTATCCGTGATTTCGCTACATGTTAAAATCCTACCGCCTCTCAGAGCATCAACAATATCCGATTCTTCGCCGGTAATCTCGTACTCTACGGTAGTTGTCGGAAGTTCAACCGTAATACTGGTATCAAATATCATATAATCCGGCTTTATATCATAATCTCTGTATGCCTGGTTTATGCGCCTTATTCCCGTTCCCAGAGTTTCAATTAAATCCAATCTGAAAAAGATATTACCAATTATAGGATTCTTTAAAACAGAGATAGTGCCGTTCAGATAATCTTCCTTTTTAATTGAAGAAGGAAGACCTCCGGGGGAAGAAATCTCTATTTTATTCTTAAACATTGCTATCCTTATATGTGCATTTACATCAAAATCTCTGTGTACCAAAGCATTTGCAAGTGCTTCCCTGAATGCGGATTCGGGAAGTCGTTCACGTCTTTCACGTAATGCTCCCTCAATCACTTCATATTGATAATATTTTCTGTACAATACCAATGCTCTGTCATACTGTTCCAGAATGCAGTTTTTATAAATTGTTTCTCTGTCAAGAATCTCATTAATTGAATTGCCGAAACGGACGATATCCACACCGAACATATTATTCTTATCTGCAAATATTGAAGCTGCATTGTTATACTTCATATCTTTTGTATAAAAACCTAAAGAACGCAGTATATCATTATCCAGGGCGGGAATTTTAATAATTTCCCTTAATTTCTTTTCAAGATATGTAAAACTAAGCTGCTCATCACCGGACAGTAATTGATCATAAAACAAATTGGAACCTTCCATTATCTTACCTTCTTTCATGCGACACTTTCTATGAAGTATTATATAAATAATGCAACAAATATGCAACAAATAATTATTCGTTGCATTTGCGTTGCACTTTTAAAGCAAATATATGCTATTCGTTGCATTTCGGTATTCTTTAAGTGATAAAAAATGCATACTCTGCACTGACATGAATATAAGTTGTTTTTGTATACCTTTTAAATTAAGAATGCCCGCTTAAGATTAGAAGGTTTTAATACACTGCTTTTTCATGAATTCGGTAATCTCACCTTTATCTCTGTCTTCATAGTAGGCAATAAGTAATGTCTTAAATTGGGGAACATTCTTTTCCGGCACTATAATAATTCCGCCGCCTTGGGATATGAGATAATGGTTTGCAAAGATAATAGCCGCTCTTTTATTACCGTCATTGAATATCTGTGCTTTCATGCAATAAAGACAAAGTTTTATTGCCTTTTCATCGGACGGTATATCCGCTTGCAATATAGCCTGTATATTTTCCTTAACAACCGATTCGATCGGCATGGGAGGAATATAGTTTGAGCCCCCTATTGTTACAGGAACACCGCGAATACGTCCGCCATCCTGAAAGAATCCCTCATTAACAAGTTTGGCTATATGGCAAAGAATAGAATAATCCGAGGGATAAGCTATTACATCCTTATCAAGAATAAACTCCCAGGCATGTTTCAGATTCAATATCTTTTGCACATCGCTTGCAGTCATACCGCTGACAGTATTATCTTCAATTATATCCTCAACCTGAGAAAAACTTGTTGCAACCCCTTCAAGTATTGCCTGATCAAAGATACTGGATTTAATGTTTATTCTGGCAAAATCCAAATTAAGCTGAACTTTAGGTGTAAGCCCTCTGTCGGAATATCCGAGCAGCGCCAGCTCTTTGTCCAGTCTTCGGATATTTCTTCGTATCTCCCTTGCTTCACGGGCATTGCGAACAAGAAGCTGATACAGCTCATCGGAATAAATACCCGCATAGGTTGAGGAAAGTCTTGAACCCACTCGTTTGCGTACATACAAATACTTCCTTCCGTCACGTTCTTTTATCTCGGGATTTCCGTCATAAGGTAAAAGATTCAGTCTTGCCTGGCAATCCGCTTTTTGATGAAGTAAATTTTGTATACTTGAATAGTTATTGTTCATAACGCCTCCATAGGGAACATTTTATGATTAAATATTACTATAATGTTCCCTACATTGCAATAATTTTTAATGTCTTTCTCCTAAACATGCATATTCACTTCTTAAAACTATCATATTATCATCTAAAAGTAAAAAAATTTTCTTACTAAAACAACCTCCGCAAGGAGATTGTCTTAGGATTGTACATGTTTACTATATCGGAGAATATTATCCTTTACCTTTTGAGCAGTTACCCGCCATGGGGCAACCTGCACATATGCTCTTGTTTTTCTTTTTGTTTCTTATCATACTTACAACAATTAAGGTTACAACCGATAACAGTACAAGGGAGATAATAACGGTTGCAAGGTTTTCTAATATAAACTCTTTCATGCCGTTATCCTTTCACCCGTTAAACTTCTTTTAGGTTGAGGCCTGAACAGTAAGTACAGCATTAAACCTAATACAATAAATGCTATTACGGTCCATAAACCGAATGCGCCTGTGGATATCAATGTTCCTATCTGATAAATAATCAAGGCTACCGCATAAGCAAATACGGTTTGATATCCTACTGCAAACCATGTCCATTTGCCGCTGTTCATCTCTCTTTTTGTAGCACCGATTGCCGCAAAACAGGGAGCACACAGAAGGTTGAATGCCAAGTATGAGTAGGCGGCTATTTGTGTATATGAAGCTGCTAAAAGCTCCCATATTTCTTCTCCGCTTTCGGAAACTTCGGCAAATCCGTAAAGTATTCCGATTGTGGATACTACATTTTCTTTTGCTACCAATCCCATAATGGTAGCTACGGTTAATCTCCATTCACCGAATCCTAAAGGCTTAAATATCCATGCCAAGGCTGTACCTATCTTGGAAAGAAAACCGTCGGAAAGGTCTTCCACCATTGTAAATTTACCTTCAATAATACCGAATGAAGAGGTAAACCATATGAATATGCTGGATAACAGTACTACGGTACCGGCCTTTTTAATAAAGGACCAGCCTCTTTCCCACATGGATTTCAGAACATTTCCCACTGTAGGCCAACGATATGCCGGAAGTTCCATTACGAAAGGTGAAGGATCTCCTGCAAACGGCTTGGTCTTTTTAAGTATTATACCGGAGATTATTACCGCTGCTATTCCCATAAAATATGCACTGGGAGCTACCCACCATGCCTCGTTGAACAAAGCACCGGCTATAAGGGCGATTATGGGGAGTTTGGCACCGCACGGCATGAAAATGCTTGTTATAATCGTCATCTTTCTGTCTCTTTCATTCTCAATGGTTCTGCTTGCCATTATACCCGGTACCGAACAGCCCGTACCTATAAGCATGGGTATGAAAGACTTACCGGACAAGCCGAATTTTCTGAATAATCTGTCCAGTATAAAGGCAATTCTTGCCATATATCCGCAAGCTTCCAAAAAAGCAAGGAATAAGAACAGTACAAACATCTGGGGAACAAATCCCAATACCGCACCTACACCCCCTATAATACCGTCTACTATAAGGCCTGTCAGCCAGTCTGCGGTATTTATACTTACAAGCCAATCTTCCACTCCCGGAGCTATCAGTTCAGCGAATAACACTTCGTTGGTCCAGTCGGTAACAATTGCGCCTACGGTTGTAACCGATACGAAGTACACGATAAACATAACAACTACAAATATGGGGAGGGCAAGAAATCTGTTGGTAACCACTTTATCTATCTTATCGGTTACCGTAAGTGCCCCTTTATCCTTCTTTACAAAACTGGAAGATGCAACTTTTGCCGCATATTTATATCTTTCATTTGCAATTATACTTTCCGAGGTGTCATCCAGTTTCTCTTCACACTTTTTGATATACTTTTCTACTGCTTCCGCTTCACTTTTGTTCAATTTATACGTATCGGATACTTTTTCATCTCTTTCAAAGAATTTTACTGCCAGCCATCTGTCATTTATGCCGTCGGCTTTACTACCTACAATCTCTTTAATACCTGTAATAGCCTCTTCCGCTACACTGTTGAACTTCATAACGGGTACGGACCCTTTATCTTCCCCGGCTTTTAAGGTTTCCTTTATCAGTTGCTGAATATTACGCTTTTTCAGTGCGGATATCCCTACAACAGGATAACCTAACTGTTCCGACAATTTTTTCGTATCCAGCTTATCTCCCGCCTTATCCACAGAATCCATCATATTGACGGCTATGACCATGGGTATGCCCAGTTCTGCCAACTGAGTTGTAAGATACAATGAGCGCTCCAGATTGGTTCCGTCAATAATATTAATTATCACATCGGGTCTTTCATTGACCAGATAATCTCTTGCAATTATTTCTTCCAATGAATAAGGTGACAGTGAATATATTCCCGGAAGATCCATAATGTGTACATTTTTCTTCTTTTTCAGCTTACCTTCTTTTTTCTCTACGGTAACTCCGGGCCAGTTACCCACAAACTGATTTAATCCCGTAAGCGCATTGAATAAAGTTGTTTTACCGCTGTTGGGATTACCTGCTATCGCTATTTTCATCTTTTCCCTCCTTTAGTTAGCGTTTGCTAACCTTATGTTAAAAAAATTTACTATTCCACCTCTACCAGCTCGGCATCGGCTTTTCTGATAGAAAGATCATATCCTCTTAACTTCATTTCAATCGGATCACCCAACGGTGCCAATTTTACTACCGTTATTTCTGTCCCCTGAGTTATCCCCATATCCATCAGTCGCTTCTTTACCGGGCCCGTGCCGCGTATTTTTCTGACAGTAACGCTTTGTCCCGCCTTTACCTTATCCAATGTTTCCATATTTCTTTAAACCTCCACCATTATTTTCGAAGCCAATTCCCTGTTTAAGGCAATTCTGCATTCTTTTATGTTTACAATCATATTACCCATTATTTCCGTAATAACGCAAATATCCGACCCCTCAACGAATCCCAAGTCGGTTAAATACTTCCTTACTTCATTACTTCCGGTAACCTTTTTTATAACCGCTTTTTCCCCGTTCTTAACTGATATCAACGGCATCATAGCACCCTCTTTCACACATGGTTAGCAGTCGCTAACCTGTTAAAGAATACCACCTGTTATTCCTGTTGTCAACAGTTTTTTAATAAATGCTATGAAAAAGCAGAAAAACTTATTATTAGCAAATTCCATGTTTGGTTAAATAATTTTGCAATATTATTACAGGCTCACATCGTTAGGAGAAGAACCTACTGCGGGTTCTGCAACTAAATTTAAACCGAGTTCTCGGAATATTTTCAAAAGTGTCCGAAGATTCGGAGTACTGCTCCCGGATTCAATTCTGGCAACGGAAGAATGCGGTATGCCGCACATATCGGCAAGTTCTCTTTGAGAAAGTTCAAGGTCATGGCGGCGCTCAATCATAGCACCGACAATTTTTGAAATCGCTTCAACTTCGTCAATATCTTTTCCGATTTCAGGATTAGTTTCTCTTACATTATTTTTATAATCTGCCCAAGTAGTCATAGTTTGTCACCACTTTTCTGCAATCCGATTGTTTTGTCTTAGCTTTTTAAATCTCCCGGCGAGGAGTTTTCTGTGTTTTCTTTCGGAACAGATGGAGAAGAACATAGGCTTTCTCCTATCTGTTATCTGAAAGTATGATAGCAAAAATGCGTTCAAAAGTAAAGCGAAGTGGAAGTCAAATATTTCAGGTAATTCAAAATAAGCAAGACAATCAGGATAAATCTTGGTTGTTTTTTATGTGCGTAATTTTTCGTTGAAAAGTGTTACCCTTTTGGGGTGCGGTGCAATGGCAGTGAATAGTAACAAAAACGATAGATTAAAAACTTGACAAAGGAAAAAAACAGTATTAAAATGATATAAGTTCTAATAATTGGAACTTATATCATGCAGGAGGTCAATTTTATGGTAGTAATGAATCTTGAGTTAGATAATTTACTGGGTTTCGATGATTTTAAGATTAATTTTTCCTATCCGCGTAAAATTGTAAATTCCACAATTAAAGGTGAATTTTTACCGAACAAAACTAATTTTCGGTTCAAAAAAGTAAACATTCTCCTCGGTGTGAATGCTTCAGGTAAAACTACATTAGGTAAAGCCATGATGCATATATTTAATTTTATCGCATATAAAAGCCCCGGTAGACTTTTTGAATCAGTAAAAGACAAAAAAAGGAAAGCATTTTTTTCAATCGATTTTTTACGTGATGAGGAAATGCTGTACCGCGTTAATTGCAGTTTAGAACGCAGCGACAAGAAAGAAGCGGAACCGAAACTGTCATTGGAAGTTTACACTGCCCCTATAGGCAGGAGAGATTCATATGAGATTTGTGTAAGAAAGTTGGAACAGGTTAAAGTAAAAGACGATAACAAGAGTTCATTGGATGTATTGGATTCTATTAAAAGCTTCGGATGGCATTTTACTTTTCCCGATATCGGTAACACCGATATAAGGATTGATAAAGATGTGCTTTCATTGGATATACTTAAACGAGTCTTAAAAACTTTGGATACTTCAATAACCGATGTTCAAAAAAGCGATGAAGTAGAAAATTCTTATGTTATAAGAAGTCGTAACGGGGATGTTTTTATTCAAAACGGGAAAATAATTGAAGATATTTTATCCAGCGGAACAAAAATGGGAATAGATATATCTTATGTGATAAGTTCAATATGCAAAGGCATGCACGGTTTTTATTATGTTGATGAGAAGTTTACTTTTATACAGACCGATATAGAGCAATTTCTACTGGGAATAATGATTGACAAACTGGGCCCCCTTGAACAACTGTTTTTTACTTCTCATAACCTTGATCTACTGGACA
This sequence comes from Clostridiaceae bacterium, assembly GCA_012838235.1. Taxonomy (GTDB): domain Bacteria; phylum Bacillota; class Clostridia; order DUPQ01; family DUPQ01; genus DUPQ01. The sequence goes on along the minus strand of DUPQ01000070.1, from coordinate 40,999 downwards.
TGGATTTACCGGTGCATTCTTTTACTTTCTTAAAAAAGGATGAAAATATAGAAGCTGTATATCCGAGTGACTTTATAAAGAAAAACGATATTTCCATCAGAAATGCTTTTGTAAATGATGTATTCGGAACTACACCCGACTTAAGTCAGTTATGGGATTTAGGAGAGTTTTGCGATGAGTAACATAAACTATAACTATTTTGTAGAGGGAGAAACGGAAGCATGTTTAATTCGCGCAATAAGACAGAAATACATTCAATCGGGAAGGATTACTAAAATCAATTTGCTGGAAAAAGATATTCCTTCCGGTTTTATTAAAACAATTAAGCCTTTTACAATATTGATTATTGTTTTCGATACGGATGTTGATGATATGAAATTGGTCGAAAGGCTAAAGGACAATACTGGGAAATTAAAGAAATCTTCCCATGTAAAGGACGTTATCCTTATACCGCAAGTTAACAACCTTGAAGATGAAATAAAATATGCAACTGATATAAGTGAAATTAAAGATTTATTACAATCAAAATCCAATAAGGATTTTAAAAGAGACTTTTGTAAATGCAATAATGTTACTGATTGTTTGGTGAAACATAGTTTTAATATAGAAAAATTTTGGTCCAGGAAAGCAAGGAATAAGTATTCCATATTCGAGAATGACGGAGAAAAAATTAAGCTTAAGCATAGAAGATAATTTAAACAGATTGTCTCAACATAGTTACGAGTTATTAATTCAAAGCAGTTTTTTAGCAACCGGTCGAAAAATATACTTAAGCATAAGTCATATAGCATACTTCAATATTTATAAACAATTACTCCAATCCGGTACTGTTTTTTCTGAACTTACCGGGTGATATTCCGGTACTCTTTTTGAACTGCCTGGAAAAGTAACTGGCATCGTAGTAGCCGGTTTTTTCGGCAATCCGGCTAAGACTTTTGTTTGTGGAACAGAGCAATACCTTTGCCTTGTTCAATTTTGTGTGATTGACATAATCTGTGTAGGACATACCGGTAATCTTAGTAAACATCTTACCTAAGTAAGAAACCGAATAACTGTATTGCTCTGCAAACTCCGCAAGATTGGGTATGTTTACCGAGTTGCCTATTACCCTGCATATTGAGTAGATGACTTCATGAATACCTTTATCGATACCGTCATTTGCTGATGCACATTCTCCGAACAGATCGCACAATACCGCTTTAAACCAGATATATGCTCTTTGATAATCTTTGATGTTGTATAAAAACATAACATACTCCAATGACCGGATAATAAGGTTTGTGCTACCGGTATGAGAATCAATTACTCCGAAAGGATATGCTTTCATTCCGTTCTTAACAAAATCAAAATGTATATGTATAACGGATAACATATCGGCTATATCATGATATGCGACATATTGAACATTGGGAGCCAGTAAAAAACATTTTCCTTCATGCAGTTCATATTTATTACCGAGGTATTCTATATATCCCTTTCCCCCCGTTATAAACCAAAGGTCATAATCTTTGAATCCCTGTTTTGCGGTAACCCAGTTCCAATGTTCATCACATTTTGTAAACGCACAGGAATTTATACTTATATCATAATTTTCGATATCCAACATTGCAAAAGCCCCTAAAAAGTATTTATGACGTAATAATACAATAATCAGCCGTATAAGTGAATAGGATACGGGATATTAAAGTGATTAAATAAAGAGGATATCAGTTGCATTTCCGAGAATGAATAATCTATGAGGTGGAAAATGAAAACAAAGATAAAAGTGGTTGTACAGACAAAAAAGAAAGATGTTCCGGGATGGCCGCATATTAACTATGATTACGAAAAAGAGACACAGTCGGTTCTTAATGTACTCTCCCAAAATACAGATATGGAGTTTGATGTATTCAAGTATACGCATGTATCACAAGCGGAAACTGCCTATCCCGATGATTTAAAAAAGTATGACGGCGTTCTTGTTTTACTTATGACCAACTGGATTAATTTAGATGTTTTTTATGCAAGAAAAGCAAAAGAAGGGTTACCGTGCATTATAGCGGATATACCTTTTTGCGGTAGCGGTTCGGTGTTGGTAAGATCTATACACACGGTACGTGAAGAACACCTTCCCGTTCCGGTTATTGCATCTGCAAACTTTAATGATATAGCAAAAGCCGTAAGAGTATTTGTCGGAATAAAGAAGGTTAAACAATCAAGAATATTAGTGGTTAGTAACAATATTGATAAAGAGACACAAGCTGCTGCTGAAAAAATATGGGGCTGCACCTTTATCAATTGTAATTCCGAAGAATTGATGAAGCGTTATAAGAATATCAAGGACATTGATGCTGAAGTTATAAAAGATAAATGGATTTCACAATCCGAAGGTGTATTGGAAGCGACAAATCAGGATGTTTCGGAAAGTGCAAAACTCTATCTTGCAATCATGGAAATGTACAAAGAAAAGAAGGCGGATGCCGTAACAATAGACTGTTTAAGTCTGTCATATAACGATATATATGGCAACAACTTACATATGTATCCCTGCCTGGCATTTTTCCAGATGTGCGAAGACGGTTATGTAGGAGTATGCGAAGCGGACATTGATTCCACAATAACCTCAATATTTACAAAAGCCATAACCGGAAGATACGGTTTTGTATCCGATCCCGTTATAGATACATCATCCGACCAGATTATTTATGCTCATTGCGTCTCCTGCAGAAAGCTTTTCGGAGAGCAGGATAAAAGGTTATGTAAGTACTATATAAGGAGTCATGCTGAAGATAAAAAAGGAGCTGCGGTACAAGTCATATTCCCCGCCAACGAACAACTGACAACGGTGAATATAAATAACGTTGATAAGACTGCATGTATACATTCGGCAGTATCGGTAGGCAATTACGGAGGAGATGCCGGTTGCAGAAGCAAGTTAGCCGCACTTTGTAAATCCGAAGAAATACTTAACAACTGGATGCCTCAATGGCACAGAGTTACCGTATTCGGAAACTACACTAAAGAATTTATTTACCTCTTCAAGATAATGGGCTTTAATCTTGTCACAGAAGACAAATAGTACACAGAACAGCTCATATCCGAAAGGATAACTCCCTCCGCAAAAAGAGCTTATATAAGCTCTTTTTGTCAGCATTTCATTCTGAACAAAAAATACAATAATATGTACTATATACTAAAAATCAGGTTTTTAATGATATCAAAAGTATTGCCTTTAACCGTTCATTTGATATGCTATGGGTAAGTTAATGGGAGAGTTAATGGGTAAGTTTAAGATTTAAGTTATACAAGGAGAAAACGGCTACGCACTTAAGCGGCAAATTGTATCGGAAAGCACTTGCCGACAATCGGATAGATTACTGAGGAAATGGAGATTGCAGAAGAAGATTTTAAGACTAATCTGCTTACAAAAAAGAGCTTATAAAAGCTCTTTTTTTGTTAACTGAATTTACTTTTGTATTCTGTTTAAATCAATTACTCCTCTTCCCTACTTCTTGTCATAGGAAGCACCGTTGATTATTATATAGTCTTTGCCTTTCTCAAATTTATAACTATGCTCACTGTCGTCATAGATAAAAGTAATCTTCCCGTCTTTTATCTTATACGTGCCTTCGTGACCGCCTACTTTTACACCCAGTGCACCCACTTCATAGTAAAATTTATTACCGCTGAATCTGTAGGTTTCGTATGCCAAATCGGTACCTTTCTTGTATGTTCCGCTAAGCCCCATTGCACACGATGTCAGCGATGCAAGCAATATAAGACACAGCACGGACAGTATAATTCCCTTTATTATTCTTTTTTTCATTCTTTCCTCCTATTAGTGATAAAAAATTGACAAAGTCATTATACCATTACTGCAAGTATAATCAATGCGATTTTCAGTTATAGAACACTTTGAAGATATTTGTCGGTTATCTAAACCTTAAGCAGTTTATCCGATTGCTTTTGCAGTTTTGTTTTCATCTCTTCCGATTTCCAACCAAATATTTATTGTTTCCGTCTCTAATTATTGAACTGCAGCATTAATGAATCGCATACAGGTACATACCCGATCTTACCGTAAATACTGTTGGATACGGGATTGGATAAATCTGTATACAATACACACCTTTTATACCCTTTGTCTAAAGCCAGCTGACTGACCTGAGCCACAGCGGAACTTGCATATCCTTTATTCCTGAAATACGGTGGTGTATAAACATAAGCCACACCTATGGATCCCGGCAGTTCCCTGTTATATCCCGCCATGGAAACGGGTATTCCGTTTACTTCCAGTATATATATTTTTTTCATATCTATCCGGTATTGTGCTTCTCTTTCGCTCTCGGGTATATTCATTACCGTTTGTCCGTACACATTGGATGCATAGAAAGCAGACAGCCAATAGGGAAAGAAATGCATATCGTTATTATTCACAAGACGTATTGTTCCTATTCTTTCTATACCGGGATTTACTTTCTCCAACTCATATATCCTTTGGTTCATCTGAGTATAATATGTCATTCCCTTTAACGAAGAATATTTCTCCGCAAATGCCGTTGCCAACTGCTTTTCCGAAATAACCCCGGGTACATATATATCACCCAATCCTGCAATCAGGCAGTCCAACGCATCGGGTCGCATGACATTATCCTTTGAATAAAGGGTAATGTTATGAGGAGGCGTCATAAGTGCGGTTAAAAGAATTTTTTCCTTCTCGGAAACTGTTGCCATAACCCATTTGGCAGTATCCCGCCAGCCTGTCTTGTCTGCACCTGTATTGCCGATTATGAGATTGCCCAACTGAATCATGTTCTGAGACTCATCACGCAATAAGATACTATAGGTGTCGTTATAAAATTCATGAACACATGTATATTGTTTGTATTTCATGCTTTCCCTCCCTTATGCAGACCTGCTATATATACTTCGGCATCTTCCATTACGGCACATGTCTCTTGATACTTTAAAAGTTTCTTTGCTTCGGAGAGTACAAACCATCCGGTTTCTTCTATCCCCGGTTTTACAACCCTGCTCTCTCCTTTAAATTCCGATATACGGAAAACAACCTCTTTTTTATACACCGGCTGTATTGTATACTCCACTGTCCTTATAAACTCCATATCGGGTGTTACTCTTACACCTACTTCTTCCCAGGCTTCTCTTATCGCCGTATCGGCTTCACTCTCACCCGCTTCCATATGTCCTTTGGGAATACTCCATCCGTAACAGTAATATTCTTTTACCAGAAGGTATTCTATATTCCCGTCCACTATTCTGTATACTACCACACCGCACGACTTACGGTGTACACTGTCGATAAATACATCGGTATCCTGCTCAAAGGGTAATATCACTTCCGCAATCTGTGCCTGATTAAATGAAGCTTCAGCAGGTGCTACCACCCATTTACCCGGAGTGTTGTCCTTCCCATATATTATAGCGGTAACGGTACCCGTATAAACGGAACCTGGATTATTTACCCCTATAACATATACTTCCTGAGACTCATTATCACCCGTAACCCCCTCTATATACCCGCTGTAAACGGGAACACATTTCTCCGACAGAGATTTTAAAACGGTTACGGTTACTGTCTTTCCCAGATATGACCATGCAAAAGCTTCTTTCAATAATTTTGCTATTATCTCCGCTTTACCGTCCGTATACGCCTTTCTGTTGTGCTTATACTTCTTCAGAAGATTAATCTTCACTTCTTCATACTGCCCGGCTGCAAAGGGTTTGGCATTTAAGTAGTTTCTGAAGTTTATATAGTTTATCCATTCACGACTTGTAACGGGAACCACATGTATATGATGTGTAAAAAAATCACTTTCATCACCGATAACAAAAAACCTCTCGTTGCCTATATTAACCTTCGGTCTGTATTTGACACCCCTGGCTTCCAGGGCGGGAATATACCCATCAAAATCGGAAAAGCTGTTTACCGCTACCGCTATATCTATAACGGGTTTTGCCTTTATATGCACAACGGAAGTGCTTCCCACATGCTGTATATCGCAAGCGGTATCCCCCAGTATTTCATATAACATGGCTATTGTCTCGGCAGCAATCGTTCTCCATTGCTTTTTATGTTTATGAAGTTTTACCGTTCCCCTTTTCAGCCCGATTATGCTTTTCATTATGCGGCATATTCTACCACAGGTTTATCCGCATGTAAACGGACCAATCATATTAATGCACAAATTTTGCACCATCTTTTATGCGATTTATAACATATTGAATAATATGTAATATAGTTAATAAATATTTGCTTAATTAATAAACTTTTATGAGATACTCTATGCTAAAACATTATACAGTCACCGATTTCATCCGGATACCAATCTCTTTTACGGGCATATTTAAGTGCAGTTTTCTTTTTATTCGTATCGCTTCTCTCAAAAACAACTCTTAAGAAATCACAGAATCCGGGCAGGTTGGCTACATCCTCCATAACATTTGCTCCGTCACGGAAAATACAGTAAGGCTTATAACTGTCCAAAACTTTATTCTTTGCAAAATCTATATCTTCTTTTGAAACACCTCTATCATTAATCAATACTGAAAAGTCCTTAGGCATTGTAATATTAACTGTCCATTTTCTTTCGCTGTCATACAAATAAACCAGCTTATATGTCAAAGGCAAAACATCCGGTTGCATTTCGCACTCTTTGCAATGTTCCCTTCTCATATTGTATTCTTTTATTGAGTCACCTTTTAAATATTCAACATTCCCGCTTATATTATCACCTTCATATGTCAATATGGAGGACACCTTAAGTCTTCCCAACAATTTGTTACAATCAACTCCCATTATTTCATCTTTTATTGAATCACACAATGTAAGTATACCCGATAATGTGCTGTAATCCTCTATACTTGCAAAATTTGCATATGGTCCCGTGTAATACTCGGAAAACCTGTTCTCAAAGTCTTTTGGACCAGTATCATCAAATGATACAAGGAAATCATCATCGATTTTCACCTCATCGGGACATTTGAGTAAAACCCCCATCAAACTGATTATTATATTCGAATCAGTTTCGGTCACATTATCATATATTTGACTGGGAAGCTTCATAGTATAATCATGTCTTCCCATCCATCCGAAGAGTTTCATAATTGTATAATGTAATGCTCTGATAGTTATATCGTGAGGCACTAAAACATCTCTGGATATAGTAGAACCATATTTTATGCAGGCATATTTTTTCAGTGTATGTAAGTCTTCATTGGAACAATATTTTGTATCCAGTTCCAGATGAAGATATATAGGATTACGGCTTTTTTTCATTCTCAATTCGTTATACATAACAAGACTCCTTATATATTTATTTTATCCACTTAAATTACAATATTATCGGTTCATTCATTTCTTCAATATGCCAATCTCTTCTGCGCCCGAATTTTAAAGCTTTTTTCATCTTTTCAATATTGCAACCTTCAAATATATCATGGAGAAACTCGCAGTAACCGGGTAAATCATCTACATCATCCAGTACATTTGCACCGTCTTTAAAAACACAAAACGGTCTATGTTTTTCTTTTACAGCATTTTCCGCATCATTTACCCGACTCATACATACCAAACCGTCTTCAATAAGTGAGCTGAAATTCTTCAACCTTACGATATTAACAACCCACTTACTTTCACCGCCATAGGTATATATGAGTTTATGTGTCAAAGGTAAGACCTCAGTATCTTCAATATTTCTATAATATCTACCGTGCTTCGGAATCTCCTGATCGGTTCCTACCTTTTCACCTTTTGCAGCCAATACCGAAGACACATACATGCATGGCAACAGTGTATTTGCATTCTCTTTCAAAAAATCATCTTTTTTTACATCACCGGATGTAAAGGTACTTAAATTTTCAATGTTAAATGCAGCAACTGAATCATTATTATCTGAAAGTTTTTCCAATTCCATCTGAACCGCCGTTTTTATTACACTGTGCATTTTAGAAAACCTGTAACCGGCAATATACGGACCTGTGTATTGCTGTGCAAAAAATTCTTCAATATCCACTTCTTTATTATCCTGAAATAAAGGATTAAAGTACCCTGCCTCATTGTCACTCCATATATATGCAAACAAATCTCCCGTTAGCGAAGCCCACTTGCATACATTATCCTTTGTTATGGAATAGAACACGTCATCGGGGAGCTTGAATGCATACCTATATCGGTCTATCCAGCCGAATAATCTTTGAATTGCATAGTGTAAAGCTTCTAAATGCATGTCTTGGGGCATAACTATATACCGTGAGATAGTTTCTCCATATTTTACACCGGCATACTGTTTTAGTATCTTTGTTTCCTTTTCGGTGCATCTTCTGTTATCTATCTCCAGATACAGATAAACAAGATTATCTTCCCTTTTATATGCACAGTCTTTATCCATCTATATACCTCCATATATCAGTTCTTATTGAGTAAAAACTACATACAATATCAGTACTGCTATGATTACCAACAAAAAAACTACTGAAATCAAAAAAGTCCATATACTCAATTTTATTTCCTTGTTTGTAATTATCAGATTTGCCAAAATTAATAAAAATGAAACAATGATAAAGAATACTGTATAGTAAGTATCGTAGTCATAAATAATATTTCTATTAAAAAAATACATATAAGTACGATGAGCCGATGCAGGCAGAAGTGACAATAGTGCAAAAAAATAGCAGATAATAATCGGTATATCGTAGTAACTCTTTTCCATTTTCTTCTTCATTTCTTCATGCCTGGTACTTATCTGATATAGACTTTGGCTAACATCATAACTTCCTTCTCTATAACCCAGTAACTTAAGATAGTTTATAAAACCTTGCTCTCTTTCACGATGATCACAATTGCTGTTGAGTCTGTTTTTAAGAGCATTTAACCGTTCAGTATTTTCGTTCAGCAGCCTTATGATATATTCTATTTTATTAATATAATTTTGCGCTTCAATGACAAATGATGTTTTTACTATTCTTCTGAGCAGCAAAAGGAAGAGGTAAACATGAGTTGCAATTATCGGCAGAACATCTACCACAATAGAGATACTGTCATTCGGAATACCAAGAAGTTTATCAATGCCTACAACAATGTTCAACGAAATAATCATCATAGTAATTACCAGCAGAATCAGTACTAAAATCGGAATAGATACCAGTATAGTATTAAATTTATAGTTTTTTGAAAACCCTCGGCATAATTCTTGAAGATCCTTCTTAATTTTCATAGACTGATCGATTTCGGTATCAATAAGCGGTAATGCCTCATCTATGTAACATATTAATGCATCTTTCTGTATTTGGGACATATTATATTCCTCCTTCACGACTGTTTAACAAACTGTTGCTTTCTTCCCTTCTTTAATACCAATATATAAAACAATGTTATCTATAAACAGTTTAAATCCGCAATGAAAGATATCACTTTTCCTTGGAACAAAGAAGGCCGATTAGTCCGCCGATAAAAAAAACTCCAAGAAGAAAATATACAATAATTTTCCATATAAATTTAAACAGACCAATCACCATTAAAACAAGAACATACAGTATTAGGGCTCCGCCTGCACCTGCCAAGGCACATAAAACAGAACCTAAAAAAGTTTTAAAACTTGTTCTGATTCCCTTCTTATGTAAAATAATATGCAATGCCACTAATGCTCCATGATTCATTAAAAACTGAACTAAAATGAATATAGAATAGTCTTCTGTCTCAGGGAAAAACATTAAACCTATGCTCGGACCGATTGCGGACAATACGGATAAAAGAGTAATACAAGCTATCCAGTAAAGTGATTTTTCCGCTCCGTCCAGGAATCCCGGCTTGCTGTAAATCAAGCGTTCTTTTCTTTTTTTAAAATCATTAATATTCGTATACATAACATTTTTGTTTTGTGCGACTGAACTTACTGTTACCCTTTGATTCTTTTTAATTGATGCAATAATATCTTCTCTAATCGCAGGCAATCCTGCAATAGTCTTCTTTATATCTTCAATTAGATTTTCTATTTCATTAGTAAGAAGAAAAATTTTGTAATAATGCAAGCATTTCAGTATTCGTTCAATCAATAAAACCGAAAAGTATGCAAAGCAACCGTACAGTGCCACAATACCGAAAATTATTAAAGACTCTTCTGCAAGGTTAAGGTTATATACAATATTGGGAATGAAAAAGGCGAATAGAATTACAACCGATAAAAGAAGTATATAGAATATAAAGCTTATTATAACCCTTGCTTTTAGTATATATTTCCCGTTTTCTTCCCGTAGCTTATTTGAAAGGTCTTTAAACTCAACAAGATGCTTATAAATAATGTCTTTAGCATCTTTTTCAAATTCCTGTAATATATTGTCGTCAAATTCTTTTATTCCTGCCATATTTATATCCTTATACATTTCAATATTTACCCTTCACATATTGCAAGTTTAGAAGGAAAACAGGTCTTCGGAGTTATTTAAATTCTTAACTATTTTCTTTTTACTCCTGTATGCATCAATATACTTATAAAATCCGACCGGTACTTTATTCCCATAGAAGTCGGATAAAAAATAACCGTCAAGGCTTTTTGAATAAATAATATCATTCCCTTCCTTATTACTAATCCCTAATTTACATAGAATAGGATTGTCACAGAAGTATAGCTTAAATTGATTAAGATTTTTGGCCAATTCATTAAATGCTGAATCGATATCTGCAAGACTTTTTTTATTGCTCAAATTAATGTCCTCAATTTTCTCTTTTAAAATAAAAGCGTTCATACCCATAAAATCGTAACAACTAAGATTCTCTTTTATCCAGCAGAGATAGGACCGCGGACCATATAACAAGTAGATGTTTAAAAGTTCTTTTTTAGTTTGAAGTGAAGTGCTGTTTCCTCTTTCTATCAAAACTTCTAAAGTACCGAATAATGCTCTTATGGCATTCGCAGGTTGCGCCCATCTCACTTCCTCGAATAAAGAAGTTGCAATTTTAACATGACCTAATGCCATTAAAAATCCATAAAACCTATCATCTCTCAACCATGTTTCTCCAGTAAAATATGTTTTTCCGAATGATTCAATAAAATAATCTATTAATTCAGCAACATTTTGGCAATCTGAATAACTTATTTCTTCCCCTCTTAGTTTGTGTCTTGCATAATGATAACCTATTGAACTATAGCAAAAACATTCTTTTTCAATACTCTTAAGAAGCTCAATTTGGTTTTGATATTTATTATCTTTCTTATTCAGTTCTTCCATTCTCCAGGATAAAAAACCGGAGGAAAGCAACTCTATGACATCGGGATTAATACTATGATTGTCTGTATAATCGCTGAAAATTTCCGCATGGTCGTTATATTTTCTTCCTTTCCAATATATCCCTTCCCCTTCCGTTAAATAATGAATAAATTGACTTAATCCGGTATTATTAACTAATTCATTTCCCTGTTTTCTTGATATTTCCAGTGCTTTCATACTTAACTCTGTATTCTGAGCACTGAAGAAGTCTTTCATTATCCCCTCGTATAAGTATTCCTTTGCCATATCCCAGTTTAATAATAGCTGTTCAACCATGCTTTCTATGTTTCTGCATTTGACATCATTAATCATAAATGGCGGATTCAGTTGATCTATGTTTCTGTCTTCCGGTACGGTCAGAGTCTTGTCTCCGGTAAGCCATCTGCAAACATGCTCATAACCGAACCTTAACTCATGATTGCACTTCAACAAGCCTCTGAGTAATTTATCTAGTTCCTTGTGCTTTGTTTCCAAACTTAAATATAAAATTCCCTCCATCATACACCGATGAAGAGAAAGATTTATGTCTCTGTTTGCTATATAGTCGGTATTATTCATAAGGTGTTCATACATATGTTTTCCATGATATAAAGTGGAAATGGTCTGGCCGAACGAATAGTAATCGGAAATATTATAAACAGAACCTTTATATATTTCTGGAGCCATATAACCCTCAGTTCCTCTTTGTGTTAATGTGTATGCATGTGCATTACTATGTCCATCTTCTATGATGCTGCTTGTCAAGAGTCCGAAATCCCCCAGATATATTTCGCCGTCCAGTTCATACACATTATTGGGTTTTACATCTCTATGAACCAGATTTGCATTGTGCAAAGTATTAAGAGCGGTGTTGATAGCAGGTATAACTTTTTCACACAAAGTATCATAATCAATTTTCCCTAATCTTCCCAAATCACCTTTAGGGCAGAACGGATATATTTCAATATATCTCAGCGCATCATATCTGCCGTCATTATATCTGATTGTCCCGTAATCAAGTAGTTGCAAGAGGTGTGAGTCTTTACCGGAATGTCTTATTAAAAAATCTAAAACAGGTCCTCTTAGTTCATCATTTCTCAAGCTAACAGAAAAATTTAGTATTTTTGCAACATAAACCTCATTATTACAAATACATTTGTATAAAACAGATTCTCCGCCTTGATGAATAAACCCGTCTGACAAGACCTTATAGGTGTTTCCGTTTCTTCCCTTGAATTCCACATCGGTCATTAACGGAGTAGACGGCCCGTTATAACTTAATGTATTTATTAAACTACTTGTTTTTTTAGTACAGTTAGACACTTCTAAATCAGTCATTTTCGCACTTCCTTATTAATATGATACTTAAATTATCGTTACACCCTTCCTTAATTGCAGTATTCATTATTTCCTCTGCACATTCCGTCAAAGAATAATTGTCTTCAACTTTCATAAGTTCCCGCTTGATTACACTGTTGTAAACAAAGTCGCTGATACCATCAGTACAAATAACAAGAATGTCATTGTCAAAAAACAAGTTATCAAACATATCAGTATACGGTAGGTAATCGGTAGGGTGTCCTAAGTATCGGTATATTGTGTGAACTTTTTCCGAATATCTATGATCTTTCGATATCTGCAACATATACTCGCCTCTTAAGCGATACACCCGACTGTCACCGACATTAAAGGCTATGAAGCTGTCATTACTTATATAAACCCCTGCTATTGTAGTTGCCATTTTGCTGTGATAAACATCGGTCCTCTGTGCATCAAGAATATCCCTATTCACCGCCTTTATCCTATCAACTATAACATGTTCACTTAATCTGTCTTTAACATCAAGTGTTGAAAAACCTGTCGCTGCAATTTTAGCCGCCTCGTCTCCGTAATGCTCGCCTCCGACACCGTCAAAAACCGATGCAAGCAGGTAGGAACGGTATTCTCCATAAAACGATCCTTCGGTTATAACAGTATTATTAACTAATATACAGTCGTCATTTTTCTCATTACTCGGACCTTTATCGGTAATAGCAACAACATGTAACACTTGACTATACCTCCTCTCTGAAGTCCAGTTTATCCCCTTTTACAAATGCAGTTATTTTTACTTCATGGGTAAAATCATTATCAAACAAATAATTGGAAAGAGGGTTGATGTATTCATTTTCTACCAATGTTCCTATACCCCTGCCTCCATAAATCATCACATCATCGGACCGAGATTTCTTATTTAATAACTCATAGCATTCATCTAAAACATGCATTGAGATTCCCTTTTGCTTCTTGCAGTCTTCGTTCACTTGTTTTATCTGTTTTTTAATTATCTTTTCTGCGGCCTCTTTGCTGATAAAATCAAATACAATTATGTTGTGTTCCCCTATCCTGTTTATTATTTCCGGTTTCATCGCTTTGGATTTTTTAATAGAATCAACCACTTTTTTCCTTACCTCTTCATAGGGTAACTCGCCGGGTTTAATAATCCATTCTCTTTTCTCGTTACCGTTTTCATCAATTCTCATTTCCGTATATCCGTAGTTACTGGTAAAAATTATCAGTGTCCCTGAGAAATATACCGTATTGCCTTGTCCGTCTGTCAACCTGCCATCTTCCAGTATTTCTAAGAATTTATCCATAATTGTCGGACATGCTTTATCCATTTCATCAAATAGTACCGTTGCATATGGTCTTTTTCTCACTTCGTTAGTCAGCTGCCCTCCCGCTTCATAACCAACATAACCAGGAGGTGCACCGATTAGTTTCTGATCCGAATGTGGTTCACTGAATTCAGCCATGTCAAATCTTATACAGTTTCTCTCATCACCGAAAAGGATTACAGTTATAGCTTTTGCCAGCTCCGTTTTTCCGGTACCGGTAGGACCGGCTAAGAACAGTACACCGCGAGGTTTATTATCTGCAGATGAATGTTGCAAACCTGTCATTCCCATCACCGCGCGCTTTATTATCGTTATTGCTTTATTCAATGCATAGTCCTGACCGATTATTCTTTCTTTAAGATATCTTTCCAGTCTCTCTATTGTTCCTTTATTGAAACTTTGCCATAAATTATCCTTAATACCATATTTATATGCAGACACCGTTTCATTAATATTGGATATGTCATCATTATTCTTCATGTGAAGTTGTCTTAATTCTCTAAGCTCAATCAGTTTTAATCCTTCCGTGGCGCTTACAAGCTTATCAATTACATCCTTCGCCTTTTCTATACTGTTAAACTCGGTGAACTCTTTCTCGATATACACAGTTCTGACCAACCTGTCGGGATTGGGTATAGTAACGGTCTTTACCTTGGGATTATTGTAGTAGAACCATGTGGGAAGGTCATTGAATTTCTCCACAACCAGTATCAATGTATTGACATTGTTCCGGTAATATCTGGAATTCAATGAAGCTAATAATATGTTCAACAATGCCTTCATCTCGTCATTATTTATATTGGATACGTCCGAAAAAAACTTTGATGCGAAATTTACTACGACTGCAACGGGTTTTCTTTCTCCTTCGTTATTGTTTGTTGTTCCTACCAATGCTTTTTTAATAATATCGGCAAGTAAACCTATTTCTCTAATCATATAAACATGACCGAATATATCATCATAACGGGAACATAATTCATTATTATTAAACTTGCCTATCAATGCTTCAACGGTTTCTTTTTGTAAACTTCTGTTAAGAGGATCATATAACCCTACCGCAGGATTACAGAAACAGAAATCATATACATCCTTATCAAACAACTTTATTATTGTCTTATCAAGGTTAGCAAAATATACACTACCTCCCTCTTCGCAGATAGGATAGTTGTCATTTATATTGCCTTCAATTATATATGCACTTTTTATACCTCTGAAAAGCTCTATCTCCTTTTGCCATTTGGGCTTTACTGATTGATTATCCAATTTATTTCTCCTCTCTATTATGTATACCTACAGAAAAAACCTTTTTCCCGTGTATTATATTCTCTATGCTTCTGCCTTTTTCCATATATTCCGAATATTTAGATTTAAGTTTCTCGTCAAAAAATATAATATTCTGATTGGTTGAGCCTATCAATGCACTTTTGTTATCGTTCAATTTATCTACATATTGCCCATCAATTAAAACTGAAATATTACTTTCTATGCATTCTATTTTCCACTCGCTAAGAGTTTTCTTAAATTGCGAGTACTCATAACCTGTATAAACCAAAATGTCTTTTACCATATTTTTTACATAAGGAAGTAAGTTCAACAGGTCCTCCAGCTGTTCAAAAGGGTCTCCTCCCGTTATGGTAATACCGTCAACAGTAATACCATTATCGGAAACAACAGTTGTGATAATATGCACAAGGCTTTGTACGGATATTTCTTTCATCGGATCGGGCTCCCACAATTCTGGCGTTATGCAATTATAGCAATGCTTTTTACATCCTGCAGTCCAAATTGCTATCCGGTTACCCGGTCCGAGTGATTTGATTGGAAAAGCGATTCTGTCAACATTCATCTGTACTACCCGTTTATTATAACTTTAAAATATATGTCGGCAAGCCCTATCATCTGACCATCTCTGATTTCAACGGCAATACTGTTCATTGACGGTTTAAATGTCCTTCCGTCTATATATGTGTCATTGGTCTCACTGTTGGGTTTTACCGACCATTTATTACTGTCACTGTCATAACTTATTACAATATGACGCCTTGATACCCTGGAAAAACGTTCATCTTGAAAAAAGTGTGGATCAAATTGTCCGTATCTGCCAAATACTCCGCCTTCTTTGGGGATGATGAATTTATGCTTGGATTTTACCTCTTCCAAAATCAATGTAGGTTCTACATATAGTTCTTCTTCTGCAATCGTTTCTCTCCTGGATACCGAATGTACTATTCCGTCTATCACAAGTTCTTTATCACAGGTTTTGCAGAAAACCTTATCCTGTTTTTCATTCTGCACTAAAATATCGGCATTGCATGTGTTACACCTTACATAGTAAACATAAGAAACAGATTTTTCTGCAAACCTTCCACCACAAACATTACATATCCTTGAATTATCATCATTTGACGCACCGCATATATCACATGCTTTCATTTATTCCCTCTCCATCCTTATTTCCATTTTTCTCTTTCTACTTTTTCTATTTTCACTCTTCGCATCGGTCACTATTTTTTCTTTAACCAAATCATTTTTGTCTTGCTCTTTTATCTTCCCGTTCTTAATCAAAATACCTCTTTCCGATAATCTTCTTACTAACTCCGGATTGCGCTTGCAGAAGCTTCTTTGTTCTTCTTCAAACTGTTCGTAATCTTCTTCGGTTATATTCTTACTGTCCCCGATAATAATAAGCTGTGTATTCACTTCGTTGTTCTCGGAAGCATATACATTCAGTGCAACATTTTCCTTTATTCTGAACAACTGTCTTGTTCCGACCTTGGGTAACTCAAGAAGCTGACTGTCTATGGATTTGTAGCCCATACTACGCATAACATCATTTATCTGTTCGGTTATATATTTGTGTTCCGCTTTTTCTTCCGCTCTCTTCTTAACCGATTTAAGCTCGTCAGACAAAGCTTCGAGTGATGTAAAACTGTAATCAACCATCGGCTTACTGCCAGCTAAAATACATTCCGCCAGGTATTGAGTGTACAGTGCATCAAACCTTTTACTCTTTGCTATTGCCTCCTTCTTGATCGAAACTAATTTACTGTAAATTTGATCCAACACAACCTTTTTTTCATCATAAGTCTTATCGGAAACGGAGTTCAGAGTTGTTACGATGTTAATTACATTGGATTTGACGGAATCCATATGTGAAATATTGAAGCACTCTTCCGCTAATTGCAATACAGCAGCAAACTTGCTTACCAAATCCTCCTCCGTCTTATTTGAAGAAGGTTCAATAAAGTCGGCATAATCCACTCTGACAGCTTCTTTAATTCTCTTTGAAAACCTGTCCAATTCAACTGATACTTGCTTAGTAGCTATATTGTCCGCATGTATTCTCATATATTCTCTGATTGCTTTTTCCACTTTTTCCGTTTTTTTGAAAAACTCCGCACTTATTACCCCTATATCCTCCTCCAACTTGTCAGATAACTCGTTTATCTCAACAACCTCGGAAGGGATATTGCCAGTACAAAGTCGTTCAATTTTCTCGCAATATTTCTTTTTTATACTTTTAAGCTCGTCAAACGGTTGCTTCATATAAGAATATGCTTCCAGTGTTTTCTCCTGTTCCACCATATGAGCAGATATTCTGTGTTTAACCGATTTAACATTAGCCAAACATGACCTGTATCTGTCGGTAGCCTCTTTTAATCTTTTGCGGTTTTCTTCCTCTATCAGTCTTAACCACTCTTTCTCCCTTCTAGCTAATTCATATTCTCCAATAGTAAAGCCACTCATAAACCATTCCCTCCTTTATACAATTATCCTTATTATTATTAATCGAATAGATTATAAACATCCCCACCCACATTGCGTATATCAGCTTTTGCTCTTTCAGCTTCAATTCTTGTTTCAAATTTAAATATCTGAGGCTCTTCTTTTAATTTATTGACTGCTTCATTGTAACTTACATCCAGTATTTTGGCAACAACCAAAGCAATAACATTTTCACAACTATTGCAACGATAGAGTATTATATCATAGCTATCAGGAATATCCTCTTCATCTATCATCTCCTGCATATCTAATTCCATTAATTTCTCTATTTCTTTTAATTCCTCTATTTCCTCTATTTCTTCTGTTCCCTCTAATCTCTCAATTGCTTTATCAATCTTCGTTATTAACTCTTGAAGTTTAATTTCTTCATTAATTTTGGGCTTGTTGAAAGTTCTGAATATATCTTCATTCTGCAACATCATCGGTACTCTTAAATCAGTTTCACCACCCTCTTGAACATATTTAGTAATATCAAAGTATTTCGGATTATTTTCTTTTTTATGTTTTAATTGCGCCGGTTCTTTCCACTCGCTAAAGTCAAATATTTCATCATAGAACGGTAATTTAGTTATATACTTGACACTTCCGTCTATCATTACCAATGCTTGCTTTACATCCATACCAGCAAGCTGCTCCGGCTTAATAAGGCTTGTTGTAACTATTCTTGTACCGAAATCTATTTCCTTATCTCCGCATTTTTGTGATAACTCCTCTAAGGTCTTCCAATCGTTAGTACTAAAGGCAATGATGATACCGATATTGGCAAGTATTGTAGATGCATTACTTTTTCCATATAAATCGTCCAACTGAGATAATGACTGAAGCACAATATATATTTTAATATTTCTGCTTCGAGATGTAGCCATTAAGTCCGGCAACCCGGATATGGAACTTCCCACACTTGCAAGCTCCTCCAGTATCAGATGCATACGTATCGGCAATCTGCCTTTGTATTCATCTTGCGCAAGACGCATATAGTGTTTCATTAACTGACTAATCAACACACCGCAAAGCCTATCATAGATTATTGATTCATCCGGCAAAATAATATATATTGCAACCGGTTTTTCACCATTCATTTCTGCAATGTTCAAGCCATCAGAACTCAACATTTCAATAAGACCTTCG
Organism: Clostridiaceae bacterium; assembly: GCA_012838235.1. GTDB lineage: Bacteria > Bacillota > Clostridia > DUPQ01 > DUPQ01 > DUPQ01. The sequence continues at coordinate 22,187 of DUPQ01000070.1, read as the reverse complement.
CTTCTTGCAAATATTGCCATACCATCTAAGAAAACACATTTTATACTTCCTCTTGTTTCATTAGGCGCAGCCATATACGAATTCAGGTTCATCGATGCAGTTGTGTCTTTAGGCAACAAATCAATAAGATGACGCAAATAGTTTGTTGACCCTAACCTTTGTTCTCCTAAAACAGCAAGCATATATACCGACTTCATATTTATTTGATCAGCAGGAGCAAAACTGAAAAGTAAATAGACAATACCGATAAATAAGCTACGTGCACTTTGAGCCCAAAACGGATCAGCAACTACAGAATCCGCAAATAATAAAAATGCCAATTCTACAATCAATTCATAGGCTATTTCCATCTTATGCTTATCACCGGTAGAATATAGTTTGTATGCAAGTTCTAAAGGATTCCAAGTTTCACTTTCTAAAATATTTCTGAAATCAATTACATGAACAATATATTTATCTTTCAGAAAACAATAAGTTGCATTGTATATCTCCCCTTTAGGATCGGATACAATGTAGGATTCACCGGCTTGCTGCACTGATAGCACTGTAGAGATTGTTCCGCATCTACTTTTACCCTTACCACTTTTACCGATATAGAGAACATGGCTTTCTCCATCATATACATATGGCTTACCGTTATAATATACAACAGGACCACAGGTAGAGGATTCTTTATCCAACCGGCTTGTACTCCTTTCTATCTCGTACTCATTTGAATAGCGGTTCATCATCTTATTTTCCTCCAAACATCAAGACAAAACATCATGTCTCATTTTTCTCAACTGAGAACTGCCAACTCTCGATATTAATGAGCTATAATCCGTTAAGAGTATTATTCTTTTTGATAATTCTTTTACATCATCAATTGTTTTAAGTTCCATATGTGCAATCAGATTAACTAATTGTTCATGAAATTGAGCTTTTTGATCAATTTCAATTCCCCTCTTTTCTAGCATCGACTCAACTATTAAGGTCAATTCAGTTGCAGTGTATACGCTTTTTTCTATTAGAACAGTGTCTTTCAATACATCACGAATCTTATCTATCAGTTGACTGATGCTTCTAGACGGATTCTCGGGAACATAAAAAATCAATGTTGCTGTTTCACTGACTTTTGCAATATTATCCAAAAATAATTCCACTTGAGTTTCATGTATATAATCTCCTAATGAATCAATACCAAAAAACAGAACCCCTTCATAACTATTTGCATAACAAGCTGCTAAACTGATATAACCAAAAGACTCTTGAAGCTGTTTCAAAGTACCGTCAAAATCAATTTCCAAAAACAAGTCTTTGCTACTAAACTTTATAATACTGTGTTTATAAAACTTCTCGGTAATATATCTTGCAAGAGTTGTACGACCGTTACCCCTATCAAGATGGATAATATAGTTGCTCGGTCGGACTCTTCCGATACTATATGCTTTGCTGTTCACGCATATTTCATTTATTGCTTTCTTTATTTCTTCATGGCCGTAGAGCAATGTCTCCCTCATTTTTTTCACCCCCTCTCTATACCGATTTAGGAAACCCTATATTGTCAATCAATCCGTATGACAATGCTTCCTTACTTGTCATAACATAATCTCTCTCCATATCTTTGAGCAGTATATCTACCGGCTTATTACACTTTCCGGCAAAAATAGATGCGATATGTTCTTTGGTCTTTTTAATATTATCAGCAGCCAATATTATATCCGTTGCCTGCCCTTGAACCCTACCCAAAGGTTGATGAATCATTATTTCGGCATTGGGTAAAGCATAGCGCTTCCCTGATTTCCCGCAAGCCAAAAGAAAAGCTCCCATACTTGCGGCTCTTCCGTACGCAACTGTTACAACATCACAATTAACCCCGTATTTGATTGTGTCATATATGGCAAGACCGTCCTGTATAGCTCCTCCGGGGCTGTTTATGAATAATTCTATATCATCACTTGACTTGTTTGATAAATATCCGAGCATTGACAGCATCGCTGTAGAGGATGTACTGTCTATTTCACCGACCAAATATATTCTTCTTCTCATAAAGTCAATATTGACTGAATCGGTTATCTGTTCAACACCGTTAATATTCGTTATTATTGTGGGTATAAATCTTTCATTCATTTTTTATTCCTTTCCGTAAAATATGATGTTATCCACCCATAATTTACCAAGTGATTGTCTAATTGAATTTTGCCACATTTTTTACACAAGGTTCCTAACAAAATCCTAACAAAATAAGGTATCCTGAATATTGTGCTACTGTGTTCAATCATTGCAACAAATCTGTTGTTAGCTCAGCTTATATCGAGTATAATTAAACACAGTTGTATTTCGTGAACATTGATATGCTGTTCCAATGTATATACCCACCCAGAATAATTAGCTACTTATGAATTTAGCAACTGCTTTCGAAAATGTGTATATTTTGCTTTTTTATGTAGTGGAGGTGATTTGAAGATGAGCAATAAAGAATCTAGAGGAAAACATGATATAAATGAGAATTGTTATATTGATTTTGACGGCAAATGTGTTGTCGAGAACGGAGAACAAAAAAAGTTCAGTCGTAGACATATGGATACATTGTCCCTTCTTGTTCAAAATCTAAATCATACTGTAAGTATAAATGATATACATATGAAATTATTCGGATATGAATATGATCCTCGTAGATGTGATAACAATTTAGTACAAATACAAAGATTGATTTCTCAACTTAGGAACAATAGTATCCTTTCAAGATGTATTGAAACAGATGACAAAGGATACCGACTCACCGATTCTTTTCCTCTTCCTTCGCTTAAGCCTTCATACAGTCATAAAAACGATAATACTATAACTCCTTTCTATAACTGCCCTTTCTATGAAAACAGAAAAAACATGATACAGAAGTTGCATAAAGAAGCTTTTGTACGTTGTCCTGTCCATGCCATATCCGGCGAGAGAGGTATGGGAAAAACGGAATTGGCAAAAGAATATGCAAACTCATGTATAACAGACGGTTATAAAAACATAATATTCACAACTTATTCAGATAGCGGTTTAAAGGATACAATAATTTCTCTACCGTGTAATGCACTGAACAAAAGAGATAACCGTTATAAGGTTATCATATCCTTGCTTAAAGGATTAGAAAAACCTTCCCTGTTAATTATAGACAACATTGATTATTCAAATAATCAGGATTTATCCGAGTTGTCCGACAAATCCGAGTGTTATATGGATTTAATCAATACAGGATGTCACATTTTAATGACTTCTAAAACTAATTTGTCGAATTGTTATGCAATAGAGCAAACGGAAATAAAGCCGCTTGAGATGGATATTCTAGTACAGTTATTCTTTAAAATCATGTTTGATATAAAAGAAAAGGATTCCGATATAGCACAGGATATCATTGCAAAAAAAATTGCAGAGTATCTTATGCAAAAGCACGATAGAGAGTACCATGATTTTATTGAATCAATCACCGACTTAATAGATAACCGATTGATGAGAAACACATATTTAGTTACTCTTGTTGCAAAGTTATCTCAGATAAAAGATCCGTATGATATCATTGTAGCCCTTGCATCAGATAATACAAAAAGTCTCGACGACACAGTTTCCGTATTTAAAGATGGTGAGCACAAAAAAGATAATATTATTAACCTTTATTACAGCTTATTCAAAATTTCCGGAATCACCGATACGGATATTGATCTGCAGCTATTGTATAATTTAGCCTTATTACCGATAAGCGGATTTAACTATGATACTTTCTTTGATAATTCTTTTGATATGGAAAACAGAGAGCAACTAAAAGCGGCATTTGATAAACTGCTTAACGGTTATTATGCATTTAATCATTACGGAACTATATCCATTCATCCGTTTATCAGAGAGATAATATTAACCAAAATAGATAGATTTGACTTCAACTATATAGAAAAATATGTCTCTTACATTACCGACATTATTGATAATGCCACCTATGACTCCGATTTAACGAATAATTTAACCCTTGCCACCTCATTGTATTCGGGATTAAAAAAAATCGGACAAATACCATTATCTTATGCAAAACTGACAGCATGTATAGCCAATGTGTATCGTATTATTACAAATAATCAGCTAGGGTATAAATACGGAAAACATGCTATCGAGTTGCTTGATTCGCTTGATATGGATGCTCTAAGTGAAGATGATAAGTTGGAAAAGGCAAGTTGCTTGAATCAAGCCGGTTATGCGGTCCTACAGTATACAAGTGCAAAAGACAGACTTTCCATTGCATACAAAGCAATAAGCTGTGCGGAACAAATAACAGAAAGTATAAAAAACAAATTAAACCAGCCGGAGAGTATAAGTAATAAATGTGATAGATTACTTACAGTGATAAATGGCAATTTAGGAGCATACCATTATGCAAGCAGGGATTATATTAAAGCTTTAGACTATCATAAAAAAACCAAAGTATACAGGGAAGCATTGGTACAATCTGAACCTAACAGTGTAAATTTGAATCTGCTGGCAACTGCCTATAGAAACATCGGATCCGACTATTTTCATATATCCAGGTCCTGTATGGATGAGGAAAAATACAACTATCTTAAGCTGTCATATGAAAACCAGCTGATATCCGCATCAATCTTTGAAAAAGTAAATACCGCTCAACATATTGAAACAATAATATCCAATAACAGACTTATAGGTGCAGGTATTATGTTAACAAATTTATACTTTGACCTTTGCGAGCAAAAAAAGGATGTCACTCCTCCTTTTGAAAGCATAAAGGATTCTCTTGCGTTTTTTTCCGATAAAATTAAAGCAGGTATTATTTACATGCATGATGTAGGAGTTTTTACAAAAGAAGTTGAAGACAGTATAGGAAAAACAAGAGATTTACTTTCCATTTTAGAAAACAGAAATATTGTAGATAAGAGTATATTGACCAATATTACTGAAACTATTGATGTTGCAGCATCCATTCCCGGTATTGATATGTCGTTTATTTCCATTTGTTATGATATGATTGATAAAGTGACTGAAATGAGTATGATTAAAATAAGGGAAACAAGTAGTAATGAATAATCGTATCCTTTGCCCACCTTCGGATATATCTGAAACTGAACGAATAAAAACTATTATTCACCACGAATTTTATAACTGGTTAATGACACCTGAGTTAGTTGAGTTGATTAAGATTTATAATAACAACGAGAATCCGCCGCTTTCTTTACCGTATTATGATTACTTAAAATGGCTGAAAAGTTTTGTAGCTGTATGGGATTTTCGCAAAAAACAATCCGAAGCGATGACCAATGAGGGTGAAGCCGCAAGGTGGTTGTTGAAGAATGACGAGATAGTGGAAAAATACAGTAAATTAGTACTTGAAGCATCGGTAAAATTAGGACTTATCGGAATTACTGACACAGTACTAAATTCTCCCGACTACATTCTTCCTCTCGGTGGAGCTCTAATATCCAACTTTAAAAGATGCGAATTAGCAAAAACCCTTATAGACACTCATAACTTTGAATCAAAAGTTATTGCATTATCCACAATGAGACCTTTATCGGAACAGGAGATTACTTTTTATAGCAACACACCTGCCAAAGATGCCGTTTTTGAATTTGAAGCAATAGCATCGGGTTTATCAACTACATTTGACATTCGTTCATATACGGAAGAAACGGAAAGGAAAGATAACTATAACTTAAATTGGACAATAAGAAAGTACTCAGAAAAATATGGAAACAATGATATTTATGCAATTTCCGCTCCTTCTTCGGAACCGGATATAAGAAGAGCCAACAGTGTAGATTGCTTTGACTTTTTTTTCAAACGATTAAATGTCCTACCGCATTCAAATATCATTAATTGCACATCACAGATTTATTGTCCATATCAGCAAGTTCGAGCTTTGTCATTTGCAATAAAACACACAGTCAATTTTGACACAGTCGGATATATTCCAAATCAGGATTCTGCAAGTACCCCGAAGTTACTGAACCAACCGGTTAATTATTTACAGGAAATTAAGGCTACTATTGATGCAATATATGACTTTGTTAACCGATTTTCGTAGATTTTATAATAAAAAACGCTATTTCACATCCATATAATCAAACTCTCTTTTAGATGTCGTTTCTTTGATCTGACCAATAATTGATGAGTTGATTTTGTTAGGATTTTGTTAGGAAGCTGACAAACTATTTATGCTATCCTAAATGTGAAGATACGGAGCAACAGTTCTTCAAGACAAAATATTTTTAAAATTACAAGGAGGAAAGAAAATGAAAACGATTATTAAACAAACAATCTGCACACTGATAGTTCTTGTATTATGCTTATCCTACCTGAATGTAGATGCAGCAATTATGCCCCGTTGGAACTCTAATAAGGTCTATTCCAAAGTAACGGCACAAATATCCCCTGCAGTAAAATGTTCTACCGATAAGCAAAGATATCAGCCTTCGGATAAAGTAGTGGTAAAATGGCAAGCAGACAGGAAAGCTGCTTACTACACAATTGAACTGTTAAATCTTACAAAAAAAATATGTGTTAATATGAATAAAAAAATATATGCACCGAAATGCACATATGAGATTACGGATTTGACTCCCGGATGCAACTATTCAATCAGTGTAACAGCACATAATTCCGACGGTACTCGCAGACAGAAAGGAAACACCGTTAAGTTTACGGTCGCTCCCATTTCAATCAAAAGTATTGAAATAAAAGGACCAAGCACAATTATTGTAGGTCAAAAAACTACATTAACCGCAGTTGTTAAATCCAACTCGCCTTACAAAGCACCTGTCAAATGGAGAATTGCAAAAAGTAACGGTAATAATGTCACTATAGACACAAGCACAGGAGTGATTATAGTAAAACCCTCTGCAAAAATGGGAGACTCCATTGTTGTGGAGGCTTGTGCGGAAGGCTACAAGGCAACACGTGTGATAAAAGTTCAAAAAGCATATATCCTACCCAATCACACATATTTCAGCCAAATCAATTATCCCCAATTAAAACGTACCGGATGCTACATAACAAGTAGTTGTATGATTCTGTCCAACTTAGGTTTTGAGACTAATCCGAATGAAACCTATAAAGCAAATGGAAATACCACATATCTATACAGAGGACGTGTTTTTGATTACTATAATAATAAGTACTCAAAGCAGTTGGGATTTAAAGTAGTAGTTAAGAAAAACAACTCGGAAAAAGTAGAAGGAAAGTCCGATGATGACAAAATCCTAAGAATCATCCAATATTTGAATGAAAAAGACAGAGATCATGGCGGTGTTTTTGTTCAGTTTAAGAATGGAACACGAACGCACGCAATGGTAGCAATAGGATACCGAATTAATTCAAAAGGACAATATGAAATATTGTATGATGATCCGGGTCGGGTTAAAAACAGCTGTGTACCGATTGAGAAAACAAGTTTCAGAACAAAAGACATTATCTATTTAACTGTTTATTCCAAAGCACCGGTAAGATAAGCGAATAAACCTATAACGATAGTATCAGTAAAACTGTAATACTATACCAATTTCATATATCCCGACAAAACTTTTCATACTCGGGCAAGTAGTAAAAAAGCATAGCGGCCGCTATGCTTTTTACAATACAAAATATATCAGCCATTTCATCTTCTGAACCTGAGGGAGGAAAAATCCTCACTCTTAAAACCTACCGCTCGCAAGGCCTTCTCCACTTCCAATCGATGATCTACATACAAAGTATATTTTAAATATTATCACATATTCTATCAAACGGTATATTATAGCATTGATTGATTCTTAAGGGTTGACAAACTTAAACCTCATAATGTAATATATGGCTAAAGGGGTGAATGAGGTATAGAAAAATTGGCGGAAAAGTTGCTCTTTGCAAAAGAAGCAGCTGAATATCTTAATATAACTACACAAAGGTTAAATATATTGGTAAAAGAAGGAAAGGTCAAACCGCTGAAAAAAAATCTTTCCGGAACAGTTTTTCATATTGATGAATTAGATAGAAGAAAAGAAGAATTAAAAATATTTGATAAAATCAGTCCGGGAGGTAAAAAAGGAATGTTTCAATTTGACACGACAGAGAAAAGGGAGGCATTAAACTTTTCAACCTTAATAAATGCTTTAGAAATAACGGAGCAGAGATTGGACCCTATTTTCACAGACTTCAGTAAAGAGACAGATGTATCCGTATTTATGACACATGATGAATCTCTTTTAGGAAAATATTCCGGATATTTTAAAGTAGGGGTGGAGCGTTTAAAAAAGGAATTTGATATAGCATGTAGAGCTTTTTCCAACTTAAAACCGACAGATGAGATTATAAAAAGAGGTGCTCATGATTATTCACCGCTTTTAGCTGAAACTCAACAAGCTCCCAGGTTTTTGTATCTAAGAGGAAACAAGTCTCTGCTATTTGAAGAGAGAACAGTAGCACTTGTGGGCTCAAGGCGCGCAACAGAAAGTGCAAAAGAGAATACACGCCTTTTAACAATAGCATTAGGTAATAACGGAATTACTATTATATCAGGCTTAGCAAGAGGGATTGATGTAACAGCCCATAAAACTGCTTTGGAATACGGATTTAATACAATTGCCGTAATAGGTACAAACTTAAATCAGTATTATCCGATTGATAATAAGGAAGTACAAATGGAGATAGAAAAAAAAGGTCTTGTAATCTCTCAATTCTCTCCTGCAATTAAGACTCAAAAATGGTTCTTCCCGTTGAGAAACGGAGTTATGAGCGGTTTATCTCTTGCGACAGTTATAATGGAAGCCGGCGAAACCTCAGGAGCTTTAAAACAAGCAGATTTTGCTCTTAAACAAAACAGGAAGGTTCTCATTCCCAAGACCGCTTTGGAATTGAAGACTATAACTTGGCCCGCTAGGTATGTAGAAAGAGGTGCTGAGGTAGTTGAAAACCCCAAAAATGTACTGGAAAAACTTGCAGAAAGTAAAATTTTCAAGTTGGAGAATGAAGAAACTTGTAAGCAACTGAGTTTTGATGTCTTATCGGACGAAAATGCGAAAAGTAAAACTGTAAAGGAAAAGTGGACTACCCAAGTAGTCAATTTGGTGTTGTAATGTTTAGATGCACTAATGAATTAAAAGGTTTGGCTATAGACACAGATAGTTTTACTGATATTCCAGTCGAAGAATGGAATAGAATAAACGAAAGAATAAAATGCGTATTTATAACATCTGATGCAGGAACTGAAAAATCATTAGTCGCCGCTTTTGGTAATGAAAAGGTTTTATATATCCCCCAATTTCAGATGAAACTCTCACCCAATAGAACGACTCACAAAAAAGTTGTCAATATTCTGAAATCAGCTAACTTTGATATAGCATATGTTTCAGGTAATTATAACTTCGTAAAGAATGCACGGTCATTCTTGAGCGGAAGCATATGGGTAAAACAAACTGTAGATTACAGAAACACCAACATTTTACCGGATTTGATTGTAGATGATATTGAGGATTTGCTCAAAGCTATAAATGAGAACATATACGGCTTCTTTGGAGAGAGCATCCTTTTCCCTAATTCACTTGATAAAGGCATAATACTGTTTGTCGATTTTGATGCTAACAACAACCCGATAAAACTGATAACTGCCGGTAGATATTTCCCCTCATATCATTACATGGCACAATTGCATCCCTATTCAAGAGCTATATATTTAAATAAACAGACTGACAAACCTTATACGGGTTTATTTAACGAGAAATTTGCTGGGATTTATAAAAATATTATAAACTTTTTAAAAGAGAAAACTACAATTGACGGAGTCTGTTCTGTGCCCGTAAAACCGAATAAGGTAGATAATTTCAAATATATTATTGATAAAATATCTAAGGATTGCAATATTGAAAACTACAATGACAAGTTCATATGCATAAAAGATTATGAAGATCAAAAGGCATTGTCATCCGGAGAGCGTGCAGAAAACATAATAGGAGTTTTTCAATATAACGGAGATTTAACGGGCAAGACAGTAGTTATAATTGATGATATTGTAACTACCGGAGCCACTTTACGGGAGTGTGTAAGAACTTTAAAAAAATCAGGGGCAAAAGAAGTGATTGCTGTCGTATTGGCAATTAACCAAATCGGCCCGACTTATTGGAGAGCAACTCCTCTAATTTCCTGTCCATACTGTGGTTGTGAAATGATTCTGAGGGTTGCAGGCAAAGGACAAAACAGAGGTCAGTTTTTCTATTCTTGCTTAAATTGCTTTCATAGCTCCGGGAAAAATTCCACAAAAAAATTTAAGACTGCCTGGAAGGAATTATCAGACAATGAAGACAGCAAAGTCGAGCAGATTGCTATTGACGAAAATCAGATAGAGGAAAATTGGAGAGGAAACCTTTAAGCTCAAAGAGAACTGTAAAATATAGAATAAATACTATTAAAATACAAGCATTTTAATGCTCTTCTTTCTATTGAATTTACTTACCTTCTGAACCTAGGTATGATAAAATCCTCACTCTTAAAACCTACCGCTCCCAAGGCCTTCTCCACTTCCAATCGATGATCTGCATACAAAGGGCCGTGACAGTCGGAACCGAAAGTAACCTTTACTCCTTTTTCAAACATATACCGCATATACTCACAGTACTGTTTATAGAACTTTTCGGGATATTTATCACCGTAAAGCATACCCGCATTGGCTTCTATACATACTCCGTTTTCTTTTAATGCACAAGCCAATTCATCATGCATTGATACCGGTATTACGGAAAAATCCGATAACCAGACGGCAAACTGAGGTTTATCAAACCACCAGGGATGTCCCAATATATCTACCCTTTCATCATTAGCTATATACATATGATGTCTGTGCCATTCAATAATAAACTCATTAGTTTTAGATACATCGGTATGCCATGCCGAATGAGCGGCAGCTACGGTATATGACATACCGAATCTCTCTAAATCATCCATTGTAAGCATGAACTCTAAATCATAATTATCTACAACATTGGTGGATGTATATGTATCTCTTCTTCCGGTCTTTATACAGTGCTCATACATTGTTCTAGGTATGGTTGTTAATTCCACTCCTAAATAGAACCCCTCAAAACCATACTTGTCATGAAGCCTTTTAGATTCTTCAAGATTAGCGAAGAATGAAGGTATAGGGAAATTGGCATGATCGGTTATACCGAACCGAGTTACTCCAATCTCGGCAGCTGTCTTAATCAACTCGGGAACAGGTAGTTGTGCATCATATGATGCCGATGAATGTATGTGCCAGTCTGATGTATACATGGTGCCTCCAAAAACATTAATATACTAAAGTATATCACGGGAAACGATTAATGATTAAGAATTCCGGGCAAATATACTGTAAAAACAAGATACCGCACTCTGTAGATATAGACATGGATTTTTCAGTATTTCAAACACCCTATAGGAATTACATAGACACCGTCATCTCTTCTGTATCCGAACTCCGTTCCGGTGATAACCGCAAGAAAGGCATGTCCGTTTTTGTTTGATGAATCTACCAGATTGGATAGTTTTATGAGATTTTCTGCGGCACTATCAATGCTGTGTGCACCTAACTTCACTTCAACCGCTGCCCATCTGCCGTCGTTTAAGTGAATGATTGCATCTGCCTCCAGTCCGTTTTTATCGCGATAATGATAAACATGCCCACCTATATAGTCGGTATATATTCTCAAGTCTCTGATAACTAAAGACTCAAATAACAGTCCAAATGTTTCAATATCCCTTAACAGGTCTTCAGGAGCAGCATCTAAAAGTGACGCTGCGAATGCGGGATCGGAAAAATGTCTTTTGTTTGATGTACGGATTGTTGTCTTGCTTCTCAGTTTGGGACTCCATGCCGGCAAATCCTCTACAACATATAAGTCTCTAAGTACCTTCAAGTAATCGCTTAATGTGTTTCTGTGAATGGTAAAATGATTTGCTTCAACATCAGCAACTATTTTACTGTCGGTAGCTAATGATGCGGTATGTCTTGCAAGCGATCTTAACACTGCCCTTGTTTTTGCTTGATTTCTTTCCACTCCGTCAATTGTGTTAATTTCACTTTTTACGATACTATCAATATATCCGGCTATCTGGCGGGAAGCTATCTTTAAATCTTTCCCGATACTGTTAGGCCAACCGCCTCTTACAATAACTTCTGAAATATCCCTTATTGATAATTCGGATTTTGTCATTTCAAACGATTTTCCGTCAAACAACTCCTGCAAACTGACACTTCCGTCGGAATCTTCCGACTCATACAAAGACAAAGTCTTCATGGTAATTGTTGAAATTCTTCCCACACCGGAATGGCTTGTTTTAATGTCATCAATTTTCGTAGACCCGGTCAATATGTACAACCCTTCTTGCTGCTTCTCGTCAATATCATATCTGATTGCATCCCAAAGTTCCGGCGCTTCCTGCCATTCATCTATCAGCCTCGGCTTATCTCCTTGTAACAATATGAGGGGATTTATTTTGGCAGTTTTCAAATAGTTTGCTTTATTGGCAGGATCCTGCATGTTTATTACGCTCTTACAAATTTGTTTTGCAGTTGTCGTTTTGCCGCACCATTTAGGTCCGTTAATAAGTACTGCCCCAAAAGCTTGTAACTCTTCTTTAAGTATTTTATCTGCTATTCTCGGATAATATTTTTTCATTTCATTCACCTGTTAACATGATACCATCACTCACCGGAATTATCAACACAAATGTGCAAGTCGGCGCACTTTTGATGTGCAAGTCGGAGCGCTTTTGATGTGCAAGTCGGCTTGTCATAGTGTATGTTATTAGCCATTGAATATCATATATCTTTTTCGTACAATAGACATCGGAGGCTATTATATGGCACACAGTGAGCAGCAATGGTAAAAAGCAAAAAAACTTTGCCGACTGAATGATGAAGATATTGAAAGAGCCAAGCGTCTGGGTCTCAATCCCAAAAGCCTTATCAAAAACATTCCGAACAAATCGCAACAATGGAAAGCACCGGTGGATGTATGGCTTAGAGACATTGAGGAGAAACGAAAAGAGAAAAAATTGAGGAAGCAGAAATCCGCGTTTACCGAAAATGACGAGTAGGCCGCATTTGATTGCAAACGGAGATATTTACAGTTCTGTTAAATAACAGGAATATATATTTCTATTTTTGCACGAAACCGTTACATTTTCCCCTGTTATGCGTCATAATAGAAACGGTGCGAGAATATTCAATGGAATTATACAAAGAACTTGCCTCTTTAGAATTATACGTTTAGGGAGTTATATCAAAAAACCGGCTATATCCTTTAGGCATTGCAGGAAATGCAGAACAGGCAGGCATAAACAAAATACCGCAAATGTGTATGATAAAACACCGCAAATGTGTATAATAAAATGCCTCAAATGTGTATAGCAAAACTTGACAAATGTGTTTAATAACGCATATGCTATTCTTGAGGTGACAATTACATGACATACCTAAAACGAATAGCCGATTCATTATTATCGGAAAAATTGCAAGCATTCGGAGCAGTTTTAATCGTAGGCCCGAAAGGTTGCGGTAAAACAACAACCGCTAAGCAACAAGCAAAAAGTGTTATTGAGTTTCAGGATGAGGATAATAGAGATAAATATCTATCAGTAGCAAATGAATTTCCGTCAAAGTTGTTGATTGGCGAAAAACCCAGATTGTTTGACGAATGGCAAGATGCTCCGAAAATTTGGGGTGCTATCAGAAAATCTATTGATGATGAGCAACTTGTAGGAGCATATATATTGACCGGCTCTTCTTCCCGATTCGTTGAAACTCCCCATACCGGAACAGGAAGAATTTCAACTTTAAAAATGTATCCTATGAGCCTTTACGAGAGTGGTGAATCCGGTGGAGAAGTTTCTTTAACTCAACTGTTTGAAGATAAATCAATGGATTTTGTGGAATCAAAATTGACTATTGACCAATTGATTTTTGCCATATGTCGTGGAGGATGGCCAAGAAGTGTTAATAGCCAAAACTACAACTCAAAACTTGCTATTGCAGAAGATTTAGTGTATCAAACCGCTTATGTTGATATCTCCAACATAGACAAAACTAAACGAAATCCTCTTTGGAGTCAGAATATCTTGAAAGCATATTCCAGAAATATTTGCTCTCTTGCCGAGACTAAAACAATATTCGGCGATGTTGCCGCAACAACGGAAATGACAAAATCGACTTATTATAGCTACATTGAAGCATTGGAAAAATTATACATCATAGAAGATATTCCGGCCTGGTGCCCGGCAATTCGTTCGCGTACAGCCATACGTTCATCTAAAAAAAGGAATCTTATCGACCCGTCAATTGCAGTAGCGGCCCTAGGACTGTCACCGGAATATTTTAATACCGATTTTAAGACTTTAGGATTTTTATTTGAATCGCTATGTATAAGAGATTTAAAAATCTATTCTTCTAAAATGAGAGGCGAAATGGCACATTACCGTGATAAATACGGATTGGAAGCTGACGGCGTTTTACATTTGCAAGATGGAAGATACGCCCTGCTTGAGTTCAAGCTCGGCGCAAAAGCAATTGATGAAGGAGCTAAACACCTTTGCAAGATTGAAAAACTCATAGGTATTTATAACGAGAAAGAACCTCAGTGTCCTCTAAGATTACCGGATTTAAAAATAGTAATCACCGCAACCAAATACGGTTACAAACGTGATGACGGAGTGTTTGTTATTCCCATAGGATGCCTTAAGCCGTAACTTTAAAGCACCATAGGTTCTTTTATGTTATTTGTTTCCCATCCTTGAGAACGTGCCCAGTCCAACATGAAGTTTCTTTCTCTTTTGTCTCTTTTTATAAAGATAGTTTCCAACATTCTGCAATAGCCGTACATGCCGCCGACATCATCTAAAACCGGTCCTCCGTTGGTCACAAGACAAACAGGTCTGTGAATTATAGGGACTATATCCATTGCACTTTGTAATTCATCCTCTGATATCAATCCCAATTCCGATAAACAGTACACATCTCTCACCCTTGTTATATCCACAGTCCAACCGTCACCGTAATCGTACTCATATGAAAGTTTATGTGTTACCGGCAACATCTGAGGCCACAGGTTTCCCGTTATCGGCTGATACATTCTTCTTACCATTATCTTGCCTAAATCGGACAGTGAATGAAGCGGCTGATCTTTAGGTGCAAGAACCGATACCACTTCCAGACCTTCCATAAGGTTATTCCATGTGTGCATAAACTCGATATTGGCTTCAAGCGTATCTGTCAGACTGTGGCTTATATTTCTATCTTTACTTAATTTTTCCCTATAACCGTCAGCAAAGCTTTTATAATCGTCATAATTATCCGTAATACCTCTGTATCTGTACGGACCGGTATACTTATCCCTAACCCATTCATCCTCATCATCGCCTTCTTTAAATTCGAACTCATCCAGTTCAATATCATCGTCATCATAAGCGGGCTTTTTAAATAAAGTTCCTATCAGTGACAACCAATTAATAACATTATTCTCTGTTAAGCGATCAAAATCTTCTTTCCGTATTTCAAAATGTCTGAGATGACTGTTTCTCCAACCGAAAAGTTTTTGTATCGTATAATGTAAAGCATTCAAAGGCATCTCATACGGTATTAGAATATCTCTGGATATGGCATTACCGTATTTAAGACCGCCGTAATCTTTCATAATCTCCAGGTCATCATCATCAAGATATTTCAACGACAACTCTAAATGCAGACAAATAGGTTCATGCTGACCGACAAATTTGACCATTCTTTCTCTGTTCTCCATGACATACCTCTCTCTTTTTTTATTTATATGCTACAAACAGATAATACCATATAGCGGTTAAAAAAAACACCTACTTTACACATTTGCGGTATTTTGCCGAACACATTTGCGCCATTTTGCCGAAAACATTTGAGGCAACACAGGATGTTTGTTGTTGCAGTCCCGTGTTAGCATATAAATAGTACAACTGGAACAAACGGATTTCTCAAGTATAATATATCTAAGTGAGAAAGCAGTTATGTCAAAACATCGTATGACCGAAGATGTTATCTCATTGTTTAATTCGACTTCAAATTCGTTAAACAGTCACGCTTTTTGCAAGAATGATAGATATATCATTTTAGACAAAAATGATTTTATTGAAGATATTCAGTTGGAATCTTTTGTTAAGTCTTCTGTTAAAGTAAAAATAAAAATCAATAAAGTAGAAAAAATCCCTATCACTCTATGAGAAAGTTTAAAAAGGGGACATTATTGAAAACTGTCCGGTAGTTATAATACCGCCTATAGGCGATATTGATGATGGAGATGAACCGGAAGCAGAAATAAAAAAGGAAGCCCGTTTCCGAACCTCCTTTATACCGGTTATTAATATTTCTTAAAATATAAATTATCTTGTTGTACTCTTATCAAATTCAGTCAATACGTAATCTTTTCCGTCTTCCGACATGGTAATCATGTATATCTCAAAAGCGCTTCCGTTTTCAGCAGCTATACCGTTTACCCAGAATGCATGCAATTTGAGTTCATCTCCTTTTTTCAATGACAAATTATATACTCTTGAAAAAATACCTAAATCGGTTTCGCTTTTAACTTGCTCATTGTTCACATAGAGATATAGAGCGGAATGGTGGTCATCAACATTTATTTTCACTTTCATAGTGGTATCTACATCTTTTGCAGCTGTAAAATACCAGTAACTGCCCGCTTCATCGAGATTGTACTTATCCGCATCAAACGGTATATACTTGTTTTCCGACTTGGAAAACCAGTACCCGGTATCCGACGGAGATGTAATTGTACCGCAACCGGATAATATAAATATCATTGACACTAAAGCCAACACCAGAACCGACATAAAAGCTTTTCTTTTCATAATTCAGACTCCTTTTAAATATATTCAGCATTACTACAGGATTAAGGCTTATGTTTTTCAACTTTTATGTATTACTATATTAACTAAACCGGTTAATATACAATACAAAAAAACAATAAACCTTTCCTGTTGTCTTGCAAGATAATTCTAACTCTTGACGGGATTGTTTGCAACAGTGCAAATATTAAAAAAGTTTTTAATACTCAGTTATTTATTTATGAGCGGAACAAACTTGGCGGTACTGCTTAATATTAAATACTTACGGAATCAATCTCTCCTTAATCAGATAATTATTAAAAACTACAGGTTCAAATATGTTCATTCCTATAAAGAAAAACGATTCAAACTTTTTTTTATACTTTTTCCATTTTTCATCAGCTTTCCCTACCACTGTCTGTACAATCATTTCTTTGCTGTTAACGGCATCGGCTTTATTTCCATAATTGGTAACCAATGTAAAGCTAAAGTTTTGCCTTGAGTCTGAAATATTTTTTCCTGTTTTCTCGAAATATAGCAGCAATGAATCATAACACTTTTCCACTATTTCATAAACCAGTTTTTCATCAATTTTTGTGTTCTTGAATTCTATAAAGTATACTTTACTTCCCCTTTCTATAATTGCATCAACAGATTTTAAATAACCGCATTTATTTTCACCCGGAGAATGCTCACAATAATCATTTTTGCATTTATCAAAATCTATACATACAACCTCATTTTGCACAAGATACTCATTATTTGTGTCATCAAGAGACTTTTCTTTTAAAGTTGATTCAAATCCTACAAACATTCTATAACAACTCCAGCGTTCTAAAAGGATCTGCTAACAATTTATATATTTGCTCAGTATTATCAGTAACATCCTCAGCATATACGGTATTTTCTTCATTTGAATTCATCAAGTAATATTTACACTTATCGGACACTCCATGTTGTTTGGAATAAGTCTCTATTGCACTGAGAAAATAGGGACTGTGAGTATTAAGAAGAATATGCATATTAAACTCTTTTTGAATTAAAACAATTAATTCCGCTAAAACCAACTGCCATTTAGGATGCAAATGAATTTCAGGTTCATCTAAAATCATTATACCGTTGGACTCCAGACTGCCGTTCTCAAGTAGTGTTTTTATAATAATAAAAGTTTTTAACCCCGCTGCAATATTTCCTACATCCAAAGCAATATTGTCAGCCTCATACTTGTAAGCACGTTCTTTGTATACCAAATTCCCAAGCTTGATTTTTTCCATTTTAGCATATATATCTTTAAGTTTGTCATCAGTTTTTATACTTTCCAACAAGTCGGGATTATTTGCCAACAACTTCATGCTCAATGAAGCACGGTGATGCATCCTTCCTTTATATATCCGCCTACGGAAAAAATGATTTAAAATATCTATATCAGTATTGTACTTCAGATCATCAATTATGTACGGATCATCAATATACACAATATCTTTGTACATAGATTTTATATTTCTAATGCCTGAAACCTTATCATCATTAATACTGACTGTCGTTTCTTCACCCTTAATGGTCAGCGTAATTTCAGACACCTTTTCAGATATATATCTGTTACTTATTTCCCCGCTGAATTCCGCATCCAAATTTGTTTGCAAAATACTTTTTACAATCCTGTCAAGCGGAATATTTAAGGAATCGAAAATATTATCTACAATATTTTGAGTACTTTCTTTTACTGTAAAAGGCATAGTATCGTTGAACCCTATTTCTTTCACTTCAGTAGGATAAACGCTGACCGAATCGAGAAAACTGTCAATATTATCAAAAAGAGCGCTTTTATCATTAACAAACTTACTTGCATTTTCCACAAGATAATGCACTTGATCATCATATTGATTAAATATATCGTTACGATAATGGCCTACAAGTCGAGAATCTTTTGTGTCTTTCAGAAAGATACTCATAATGTTCTTGTGTCTTATCTCGTTTACCTTGTCATAAATATTCTGAAGACTATTAAAGACACTATATAAAGCTTTGCCTATCGTACTTTTTCCGGTAGCATTTATACCTGCAATAATTGTAATTCCATTAATTTCGACTTCACTATTATCAATCAAGCCTATATTTTTCAATCTTATTTTCACAACTTATGCCTCCGATATGGTGTTGCCATAGATTAAACCGACAATTAACTACAGTGTCAAAAGTAACCTATTTATAACTTTTAGTTGTACATTTCACAAAGTCATCAGTACTTTACAACTTAACAATGTCTTAAGTTCTTTAACCGGGATTAAGATTATAAAATTGTTATGAATATAATCTGAATCCATGTAATCATATTGCTATCATACAATTTTCTTTATATTTCCGTCAATAGAAATAGTGAAAGGTATTCTGCTTTTCTTATCATTTTGTCATATGTTAAATATTATGAAATATATTTAAAATGACATAGCCGAAACTGTACTTTCCTAAAATACCATATTAATTATCTTATCTTCTGAACTGAGGTATGGGAAAATCCTCACTCAAGTAACCCGCAATCTCTAATGCTTTTTACACTCCCAAACGATAATCGGAACCGGCTGATTAATAAATGAACATAAACCGCTATGCATCTTTGCCTGCACTGTCTCAACTGTACAGATAGTGTAAGCATATTTAATCCGTTATCCCGCGGAAATATCCTCAATAACACTTTTTGTTCCGTCAAAGTACACCGTTGCGGTATTTGCATAAAATACGTTACCGTATATATCTACAACATAAGGAATATACTGATACCGGCCTATATCAAGATTTCTTACCTTCAGTATTGTATCCTCACCCCAGATAACCGCCCCTTCCTCATAATACGGAGCATCATCATCGCTAAGCGCATCTTTATACAAAATGCTTATCTTGGTTCCCGGTTTCAATTCGTAAATACGCGAGGATGTATCGGAGGAAAGTATATACCCGTCAACCGCTATTTGCTTAGTTGAACCGGAGTAGGTAAATAACAATGAAGCTGATTCACCGTTTACCAAAACACGGGAAGAAAAAACAGTATATGTGTCTTCTTCCTGGTACACATCACAATGAAGCAGCATATCGTTTAAATAGACCCATCTGCCGTCGAAATCTACGGTATATATACCGTCGGATAAGGAAATATCATTATCGGTACCGACGGAATATAATTTCCCCGTTTGTTCGCTTCCCGCATAACTGTGTAATTCATAACCTACAGACTGAACATAGCTTATCGATTGTTTAGACAGAGTAAAAGAAAGATGTGATCCGTCCGCACTGTAACCTCTGTTTGTAAAGGCAATTGCTGTTTCAGGTTGATAAGCAAAATACTCTTTAAGAAAGTCTATGTACCTTTTATTGGTGCAAATATCGGAATATGTATCCAGCAACTCTTTCTGCTCTGTTGGAAAGTATATACTTATACCTGTTGCAGTACTATGTGCATTACCGTTTACATTGATAATAAAATCGGAAAAGTCATACTCTATACCTAAAGATTCGGCAAGAAGACCTAAGTCAAACAAATTTGTACTGCGACTTATTCCCTTTACACCGAATTCTTTTCCCTCCTCAATTGCAACTCCTACATATGATAAATCGCAGTTTATCTGATTTATAAGTTCATCGATAACCGCTTCCGCCTTTGATAATTCCGATAACTTTACAGCGGACAGTGTATATATGTTTTTTTGAGCCTGCTTTTCGGCATATGAGTTCAGTACATCGGCATAGAAGGTTTCTTTACCCAAATTGGAAATAAGCCTTTTATAATCCCAGCCCGATGACGGCTCTATTTCCTGAGAAGCTATCATATAGTCGGCATATGGCTCTATAATACAAGCCATATCGTATGTAGCCATCAGGCAGGCATCAAGGCCGATAAACTCAAATTTTTTACCTATAATCTCCTTCGTTGATTCCAATGCTTCCTTTATTTCCGAAAGCGTCAATCCGTCATATCCGAAGTTTGCATCAAAGCATACACCTTTAACGGAGCCTGCTCCGTGATTCCACAGAATAAGCCCGTATTTATCTGCGGGATACCGCTCCACCCCGAACTCTATAAACTCCGAAAGAGTCTTACTGTCTCCGAAGTTACGCTTTACGGTGATTCTGTCAATCATCTGTTTACCGCCGGTTTTTATCAAGAACCTGTCGGTAGACTGTGCGGATACCTCTATATCCTTCCAGCTTGTTGAACCGCCCGTCTGAACGACAACATTGATATTCTTATCAATTTCAGCTTCCTGCATTTCTGCAATATTGGCACTTGCTTTACCGGAACGGCTTTCCAAATCGCTGCCGCAAAGATATATAAGTAAAGTGAAGGTTTCCGGTAAGATATCTATATCGCTCTCATCTGTTGATGCAGGTACCGTAATACTTGTATCGGGGGTTTTACATCCCCCCAATACAAGTATGCAAATAAACAGTATAACCGTTATAACAAGCAGAGAGCGTTTCATTTATTCTCCTGATACAAAGCCTATGACAGCATTATATGAGGGAACCGTGTAGTATTCACCTTCAGCACCGCCGAAAGCCATTGCCCACACAACCGGTGTCTTCGAGTAATCGACTTGTATGACATTATTTTCCTCTACAGAAGGATTTCCCGTACCGTTTTGAGTTACGGTGGTTACTTTAAACCCGCCATCGGAATCTGTAGAACTGGTCACTGCAAGTTTCATTGACAAGACAAAAAGATCCCCCACGGTCAGAGTATTGTAGTAAGTTGCGTTTCCGGTCATATATATATAAGTGATTCCTTCATCCGGTACTACATCAACAAAACCTGCGGCTTGCAAATCAGCTGCCAAACTCAAACCTCTGTTTTGAGCTCTCTCTATCATGGTGGTGTAAGTTTGGTCGGAAACAGACAGAAAACCTTCCCTTATATCATTTCTGATAGAAGTATCACTTTTGGCTCCTTTAGTACCTGTTGCCTTTTTCATTTTTTTGGAAACCACCTGTCCGGAAACCAGTAATCTGTCAGCCCCTTTGTCTGCCAAAGCAGTCATGATGTCAATTTTATTGAATGCATTATCAATCTTTTCCATTACGATGGGAATATATGAACGGATAGTGGAGGCATTACCGTCATTAGTCGCATCACAATACTGTAATGCTATAGCGGAGCTTATGAGATAAGTGCTTTGCAATTTAGCCAAAAATGCCTTTTTAATATTTATCGTCTGCGATTCGAAATTGAATTGTGTATCCACTACCTGAAAGAAAAGATCAATAATGCTGTCCCCTGTTCCGCTGGCGGTTTCAAGTATCAGCGAGCTGAGATTTATAACTTTCTGCAAATACCCGTTACCGATATTCAACTCCTTTAC
>DUPQ01000069.1 GCA_012838235.1 Clostridiaceae bacterium | reverse complement strand
TACCGATACACCGATACCTTCGGAAACTATTCTTGCGACGGAAACGGCTGTTGTACCCAGTGACACCCCGACGGTAGAGCCGAGTCAGACAACTCAACCTACGCCTACACCGACTCCAACTCCAACTCCTACACCTACACCAACACCAACACCTACGCCAACACCTACACCGGTACCGACACCTACACCAACACCGATACCGACTCCGACACCTACGCCTACACCTGTACCGGAGAAGCCGTCTGCATATACCGATATAAAGTATTTCACTTTTGACGCCAGACATAGAACCATACTGGACTATAATCCCGAAGGCGGAGCTTATGTGAATATTCCCGATAAAATACGCGGCATACCTGTTGAAAAGATAGGTAAACATGCATTTGCATATAAAGATCTGTATGGAGCTGTTATACCCGATACGGTAAAAGTAATAGGGGAATCGGCATTTGCTAATAACAGATATATGGTTTATTTTACTGAATTAACCCTTGGAAAGAATGTTGAAGTTATTGAAGACTATGCTTTTGATTACTGTCAGATAAAATCTCTTGTTCTGCCGGATAAAGTTAAGTATATAGGAAAATGTGCATTTTCCGGCTGTACATCCGATGTGGTTATACCCGACAGCACCGAATATATCGGAGTAGGGGCCTTTAATTCATTGAATCAGAGTAATATTACATTAGGCAACGGAGTTACATCATACTATGTGGTAGAGGGAGATACTTTTGCAGGATATATATGTAAACCGGAGAATAATTGCGTAATTCCTTCCATACCGGGAGTGGATACAATCAAAGACGAATCATTTCTGTGGCATTCTCTTTGGAGTATCACAGTACCCGAAGGCATCAAAAGAATAGGGAATAGGGCATTTAACAGGGCTGCAAAAAACATTACACTACCAAACAGCGTTATATCCATGGGAGAATGTGTGTTTTCAGGAGACACCGTGATTACTTGTGAACCGGGGTCATTTGCACATTATTATGCAAAGAAGATGAGGGTTGCTTTATCAGACAGTGTCGTGCCTACATCTTTTCCTATAAGCAGAGAAGCAATAATCAGTACCGATATTTCCGAGATAAGTAAGAAAGATTATTCCTATCCGTTTGAAAACTGGATAAGACTGTATGTAAACAGCAAGTATGGTTCTTATGGAATAAAACATCTTTTAATTAAAACCTGCGAATATAGTGATATTGATGCCAGGTTGTATGATTTAACAAATTCATTGTTTTCCGATGAATACAATGTTGCTGCGAAATACTACTATGTAACTTTTAAAACAGACAAAGATATACCTGATGCGGAGAAAGGTAACGCAGGTTATTATAGATTCGACATTCAGGTTGTGGCTCTGTATAATGCCGACGGCAAGGTTATACTTTCCGGCTTTGTTGAATGTAGAGAAAATCTCATTGATAATAACGAAAAATTATATGATTTTATAAAACAGGATACCAGATTTGTATTTAAGGAATATTCCGCTCCTGCAAGCATTCTGAATTCGCAAGCTGTGGAAATAATCAATGTTTCCGATTACAGTGTGGTCAATGATATTGTGAAAAATATAAATTTTGCCATAACCGGTGACAAAGAAGGATATGTTCCGATTAGTAGAGATATTGTAGCATTTTTCCTTAGAAAATTTGTTCCGACTCCGACCGTGTACATGGCAAATCTGAAAACAGGCGAAATACTGTTTTCAAAGGAATATCCGTATTACACATTTTTGTCGTCAAAAGACGGTGTATGCGTTATTCAATATAGTACGGACGGGATATATAGCTATGATTATGTGAATGACAAAGGACAGATAATCAATCAGATTACAGGCGGCATAGATTATTATTTAGACATGCCTAAAGAGACAAAGGGATCCTCATACAGGTTGATTCAGGAAAACCGGTCAATCAGAATTAAGAATATGACAATCGGTGCTAGCAATATGCTTTTAATGTTTAAGCAGATTGACTTTCATAAGTGGCTGGATTACCGGTTAGGAGAGGTAATTGACAGCAACAGATTTATTTACACCTGTTATGAGATGCAAGGACTTGCTCCCGGTTGGAATCGTACATACATATATGACATACGTGACGGAAGCAGTTTGGAGATAAAAAACAGTTTAAAGGGAAACAGATATCATGAGTATGCAGGTTATTACGGAGGCAAGTATTTTGTAAAGTTTTGCAACACATTCGATGCTGCCAATCAGATATATATTTTAGAAACCGAAGGAGAAAATGCGGGAAATCTTGAGTGCATAACCGAAAATGTGGATAAATGCTTGGCAATAAAAGATTATGCTATAAGTAGTGATGGCAAGTATTTAGCATTACTTACATCAACAAAGCCCTCCGTAGAGGGAAGTCTGAATGATTTCAGCGAACATATAGTGATAGTGGATATACCGACAAAGAAAGTTATCTATGAGGATGAATATGAGCAAAGAAGCGGAAGTGTAACATATACACAAGACGGTTACTTCTGTATAAATGACGGGAAAAAACTTATATATATAGACACAGGTAAGTTGAGCAGCGGAAAATGATTGTTTAAAAGGCTTTAGAGGGTTTAATGCTTGCCTGTTTTATAAATGTAACACCTACACATCAATTGCCGGTGATAATATAACTGTAAAAAGAGTTAAGAAACTGGACTTCAATATAATAATAGATATACAAGTATGTATAAGTTATTGGCAGTATGTTAAACAGCTTATCCATGACTTGGAGATATCCGCCGATGCGAACGAAGTTTTAAGTATGAGAGACGGAAAACTGATTGATAAATAGCTTCTTTACGCCCCCGGATATAATCATGCTATAATATCATTATCATATGGTGAAAGGGAGGCGTTGTTATGTCAAAGCGGGAAACTGCAAAAAGAACAGATACAGTTCGCTATTTAAAGTGGAATAATGATATTATCGGCATAATTGATGAAACAAATGCTGTTACTTTCACTGAGCCGAGATATAACAAGGTGGTGACTCTGTATACACACGGTGCCTCATTATGGACACCTGAACAGTTTACGGAATTTCTTACAGAACGCACCGTAAGCCGTGACCGCCGCGATATTGAACGCATACTGTTTCGTTGCGGTCTTTCACATTATGATGTTTTGCGTATATGTGAGATTACAAGGGGTATCCATCCGAAAGATTTACTGTGGATTGCAAACGACGAAAAAGAGACCTTGGATGTTGTGATGACGGATGTGTTCTCGTCCGTCTTTCTGCAAAGGATTGATTTAACGGGAGACAGTATAGATACACCTGAGGGCTATAACATTAAACGATACGGCGTTTTTGACGGCAGGTACGGCATCTATAAGCAACGCATCAATCCGCTTGTTACCGATGTGGAATCGGAAATAGCGGTCTATCATCTTGCAAAGCGCTTAGGCGTTCCGTGCTGTCCGGCAACACGTGCAGATAAAGACACCGTATTTTCCACATTTCTATATGATTTTTCAAAGGAGTATATTGTTCATTTCCGCCGTCTGTTTAAAGGAGAGCGGTCGGATAACGAGTATAGAAATCTTATTGAAGTGCGTCCTAAGTTCAAAGAGGATATTGCACGGATGATTCTTCTGGACTTCATTACACGTCAGGACGACAGACATCTTTCAAACATGGCTATTAAGATTAGCGGCAACAAGGAGAGTTTCTATCCTCTCTATGATAACGGCAGAAGTCTGTTTTATGAAGATACCGAGGAAACGGTCGAAAAAGCAATTAAGGATATTGCAGGCTATTCAACGGTTTTCGGTTATTCCGGTACCTATTGGGAGCATGTACAGGATATTGCTGCCAAAATAAATATAGCGGATTTAATTAATCTGAATGTTACAAAAGCGGAAGTTGAAATCATACTCAAACAGGCAGGCTTCGTTTCCTATCGCTTGGAAGGTGCAACGGAATGGGTCGTTAAGTCAATTAATATGCTGAAAGAAATAAACAGGTAGTGGAGATTTACCTATCTGTTCTTTACATGGTGAAGAGAAATACATATTGAGAAATAGAGGAAAATAAGAGTAATTTTCTTGTATTTATGAACTTTTTGTAAACAATGCCGTGAATTTGTAAACAATTTATGAACAAAGCAATTTGCTAATCTTAAAGGTATATAATGGAACACAGAAGTTACTTTTAGTTAACATATAATATTTATAATTAATAAAGAATGTGAGGTTTGATATGAAAAAGAGGTTCATTGTTCAGTTTGTAGCAATATTTGTATTGCTGTCTGTTTTAGTTGCTCCGGTGTTTACGGGGTATGCAAAAGGAGACACACAGGATTCACAATCGGAAGCTTCTTCGGAGGTAACGGAAATCTCTTGGGATAACAGAAATACAATACATGCCTGTGTCTCAGTCGGAGTCATAAGAGGAGAGGGAGGCCTTATTGAGGATGAGTATTGGTTAAGAAATACCACAAGAGCACAGGGATTGTTGATAGGTTTACGGTTACGCGGATTGGAAGACAGTGCGCGATTCTATAAAGGTACATATAGTTTTAACGATATGCCGGGCTTGAATAAAGCATACTGGAGCCCTATTTTAGCTTATGCATATGAGCATCCGGAATTAGGCCTTGTTACTGATGTCAAGTCAGGTTTCCGACCGTCGGAGGTTTTGACCGGAAATGAGTTTGCAAAGATAATTATGGAGGCGTTGGGTTATAAGCAAGGCGTGGATTTTGAAAGCGCCGATGTAAGATCCTTTGCTCAATCAAAGGGATTAACCGTAAAAGAAGGTAAAGTTACAAATCAGGATTTTACCGTAGTATTACAGCAAGCTTTGAAGTTGAATAATAAAGAAGGGAAATTATTCATAGAGGATTTATATCAAAAAGGTGCTCTGTATGACCGAAGAGAGGTAAAAGCTGCTCCCGGAACCGACCCTGCTATACCTTATGCTGCCAGAATGCGGTTATTTTACTATGAAGGCGGATGGTTACAATTGCACGCCAGCGACCAATACGGTCAGAGAATATTACCTCCGAAAGGCACATTCAGCAGTTCGGACACATCAAAAATTGTCTTGGGCGACCAAAGACCGGGTGTTATTGCTACAACGGATGTCAGTGTTGATGCATACGGAGTTACTTCCGGTATAAATACCGCAGTTGTAACCTTCAAGTCCGATGACGGAAAATGGAATTTAAGTACCGAAGTGACTGTGGTAGGGAAAAGTGATGTGAATGTTTTTACCGATATCAGATACGAGCAGGATTATCAGGCATTGATGGTAGGAAAAACAATGAAACTTAGGAAATTTTCTTTGATAGACAGTCTGGGGAATTTTGTAAATCTCAGCTTTCATCAATATTATCTTGAAGTGAGAAGGGCGGATGACAATGACCCTTACGGAACGGGTGATTCGGCGGTTTTTGAAATAGGAAGACAGGAAATAAATGAGCACTATACATATATTACCGCAAAAAAAGCCGGAACGGAGACACTTAAGATTGTTGCCTGCAAAGGCGGTATGCCCGGCTCCGGTAACCCGAATTATATAGAAGCGGTGAAGGAGTTTACTCTGACAGCAGTCAATGATACGGATATTGTCGGATGCAAGGTAGATTTCTTATACGACAAGAATTTCATGTATGCGGGAGAATTATCCGAAGACCATAATCTGAAGATAAAAGTCAGCGGAGCAACTGTAAACAGGATGATTGTTCAGATACAGTCTACAGATGAAGTAGCGCTACCGGATGCTTTTAGTTACAAGGTTGATGTGGATAACATTGCGGTATCAACTGAAAAAAGCGAAATTGTGACGGTAAGACCGGTTACGAAAGATATGGAAGCCAAAATAAAGGTTATAGGAAAGCGCGGTTATGTAATAGGCGTATTTCCGTTCCACTTAAAAGTCGATGCTCCGAAAGTTCATTACCTGTATATGTCCGCTTTTAACAAGGATTATGTGTATATATATGCTTATGACCAATACGGTAAAAGTATAGCGGTACCCGAAGGAACCATAACCAGTTCCGATCCGGATAAAATAGCTATTACCGGTACAAGAGAAGGCTATAATCCGTATGACCTTTGTTATAATATATCCTCTGTAGGAGACGGTCCGAACACCGCGACAATTACTTATGTTACCGATGACGGACTGTTTAAAGCCGAGGTGACGGTTACCAGGTAATATTTTAGGGAAAAAAGAGTGAAATCCGGAATAACAAAAGTTTTGTCCGTATTTTACTGTTGCTTCCGGTAATCACATTATGACCTTGGCCCGTCTGTTATAAAGTTCTATGATTCCGAAGGAAACGCATCTGTAAAGCAGGTTTGTGAAGGAACAATTATAAGTTTTAATGTTTTGGATTTTGCAGGCATTGAGTGATTAAACTATTTAATATTCCTATAAAATAAGAGGTTATAACTGTTATTCCACAGCTATAACCTTACTTAGTTTAACGGATATTATGTAAGCCAGTATACAGGATACTATGTCTTTCAGCAGGTAGGGTAATGATACTGTAAGTGCCGTTTGTATGAAAGGTTTACCCGTTATTATCATAAACTGAATAATGCCGCATAAGTGACAGGTTAAAAGACCGGCAATGCATATCGCTATTGCAGCTATTCTGTTCTTTACATTTTTTGCAGCCGCACAAAGCAACACGAAAGGTATGAATCCGAATATGAAACCGCCCGTTACTCCGAATAAAGTACCGAACCCGCTTCTTAAGCCGGAGAATACCGGAATACCTATTGTGCCTATTGTGATGTACAGGCATACGGACAAGGTACCCGCCTTAATACCTAACAGTAAGCCCGTTATAGCTATGGCCAGAGTCTGCAATGTAGCCGGAACGCCTGAAGGCATAGGTATTGCCAGTTGGGACATAACCGCTATTATTGCGGTGAATATTCCCGTATATGCTATTTGTTTTGTTCGCGTCATCATTTTATTCATTATACACTATCTTGGGGTGCTTAGTGTGTAAATATGCCTGATATTATGATAAAATCAATTTCTGACAGGGAGGGTGCAATTGTCCAGAGTATGTCAAAACTGCAGGTTGCGAGTTTCGGATAAAGCCAAATATTGCAGAAAATGCGGATCTCCCATAGGTATTGCCAATGTACCTGAGTATTCGGCAGCCGAAAACATGATGCAGTTCAGCAAGCCTTTAGAGAAAAGCAGAAACAGGCTGGGGCTTACGGGCTTAAAGTATATGCTTATCGATTTACGAAAGGGCTTGAGAAGAACTACTTATCTTATCCCTGTATTTGCAGTAGCAGTCATATGGATTGCGGTAAGTCTTCTCTTCTCTGCAGGGATTGATACGGTTTTTTTAAGGATGCTTTCCTTTTTTACTTATGCCGATGCCGGGATGAACGGAGGATTCCTGGGGCTTACAGGAGGTATTTTAGGCAAAATGGCATATGCATATTTTATTGTAATGCTGCTGACACCTCTGTATTCGTTGCAGAAACCTTTTAAGGGTGTAATTCCGGGGGCAAAAACATATATCTCTCAGTCTTTTCGTTTTAAAACACTGAAGGATGTATATGTGTTTATTCTCGGCATGGGTTTTTCCTTTATGGCATACAACATGCTGACCGGAGATAATGCGTGGACAAAAAGCATTATTTCCTTAATAATTGCGGTTATATTTTTCAGAGGTATGGGTAAAAAGTACGGCTTTACTTGGGATGTTTTCCACAGGGTATTTTCCGATTCCAAGGATGAGGATATAACGGTGAAGGCAATGGGGGGATATGTTACCGGTCTTTTGCTGGCCGTTCCTACCTTTTTGTTTGATTCTTCATTTCTGTCATACTATATCGGTATTGTGCTGATAGTGATATTTCTTGTACTGAAGTTTACCGAATTTATCATAGTCCACAAAGCCGATTTTAAGCGGATATTCCCGATTATCCTTGTTTGTTTGATACTGTTTTATCCGTTAAGTGCTTTATCCGCACCGGCAACAAGCGAGATAAGAGGCGTATGGATATTGCAGGATGTCAAGTTGGTTAATCCCGATACCAAAAAAAATCCTAAAGACAACACATATGTATCGGACGGATATATACGGAAACAATATTCCGCGGATTCACAATATACCATTGAATACTTTTGGAAGAGTCTGCCGAAAAAAATATCTGCCGGAGAAGAATCAAGAGTAATGATAGAAACGAAGTTGGTTTATACATCGGCTGAGGAAACGGCACTGAAAACACATTTGAACTCGGCTATGTTCATAACGTATAAACCCAATCCCAAAGAACCGGAAGTTAATAAGTATTTTCCCGGAAGCCGTGATTTTTCCGTTGAAGGAGTTTTTTCCGAGCTTCAGCAGGAGCATACCGCTTTTTTCCTGAAAATCACCGATTATTACGAACTCTATGACTTGCTGACCAAGAACAACTGCCACTTAACCGTTTCGGTACAGGCTTCATTCGGAGGCAGGGTGGAGTATATATACAGACTTCAACGAACGCCTGTTGACGGTTTTCTTACATGGTTGGCGGGTGACGGGACCGCATATGATCATTTCGGACCTTTAGGAACGGTTTTTTCCAATGTAGCATCGGTTACCGCATCCATGTTGTGTGCCGCCGTAGCGGTAGGATCACTTACGTTGAAGAGAAAGAAAGGTTTACTGACCGATATAAAGAGAACGGATAAGAAAGAGGAGATACCTGAAGAGAAATATACCGACATCCGGACCGAGAGTGATTTTGCCGATAATCTTGTAAATCTCTATGAAACATTTTCCAATGCTTTTGCAGCCGGATGGCCCAAATACAGAGAGGTACTTATAAAGACCCTTTCAAGAAGTAAAGATAATGCGGTTGCATACAAAAGTGTCGGTGCAATAGAATCCTCAATAAACAACTACTTCAACAGTCTGTCCGGCATTACCAACAGTCTGGCAGCTTTGGGGTACAACAATGATTCACTTGGTCTGCAGCAGCGGGGCGAAGAGATTACCGATGCCACAGGCAAGATAGTATATGCAAACTATGTCTTCCAGAGTCTTGCATCGGGTACATCGTACAGTGCATTTATGGAGCTTGCAAACGCATTTGCTTTGGAAAACACCAAAGCGGGAGTAATTGCCTCTCCTTCAATACATTTAAGAGGAATAATGTCTCTTGTTTTGGATTCGATAAGCGATGCGCAAAATGCATACAAAAACGCCGTTAACGGAAGATACGGAGAAAAGATAAGGAGCATGGTAAAAGACGGCGAACTTACTTATGAATCTATTCAGGCATTTGCCGATACCGTAATCAAAGCCGATGAAACGGACAGGTTTTATGAAAGAATGCTGACCGGTACCGTTATGCCTGAAGACCGGAAATATCTTTCGAGCTATACGGCCTGTGCCACCGAAAGGGCGGCTAAACAGGCTCAAGGTGCCGCTTTCAGACATGAAAATACATCACTGGTTGTCAGCAGTCTGTTTGACTGGCAGGAGGAGGAATAATGTTCTATATCTTAAGTGCACATGACTATTCGGCCCTTATAGCCCTATCTGATATAAAGCAGAACTATATCTCGCAGGCGGTATATAATCCGGACATAAACAGTAAGACCTCTTTTACGCGGGCAAAAAGCGAATTATCGAAATTGGGGTTGGTGAAAAAGGGAGTAATAACAACTACCGGCCGACTCATTATGGAGGCCGTGTTAGACCCCGAGAGGGTTGTGTCGGTGGTAAGCTGCAACTCCATAGATATGGCAACTGCCCATTACTGTTTTTCAAAAGGATTCTGGTTGCGACTGTTGCCCAAAAACGATCACAGCATAATTACAATAGAGTCACCCATAGAGGAAAAGGATCTTGTGCAAAAGATAAGGAGAGACTTTCTGCAGGATTTCGACTTTACCGATACTCAGCCTATCGATGTCTTTTTAACGGTAAAAGAGGTGGTTATTTTCCAGCTTATGCAGTTGGCCATAGTGGATAAAGTCAGGAAAAAAGGTGCACCTTTAACACGTGCCGCCGCTGCATTGGGTATTGCCGAGTTTATAACCAATAAAAATGTTTTAAATGCGGCCGCTGCTGCATATATGCTGGGCGAAAAGGCGGGTTATGAACTCAGCAGGCAGTTTTGGGATACGAATAATGTCATATCCCATATAGATGCATTGGTCGGGAAAAATATATTCGATAAAGTGATTGAACAAGGTACGGGAAAGTTGAAGTATATTATGAGCGATATTTCAAGAAAGTGGCTTACTTTAGACTGCCTTGTGGATAAAATAACCATTCAGAAACTTCCGCAGGGAGATATAATCAATGTGAGTATAACAAAGTCGGGAATGATGACAGTAACACAAAATGCGGAAGGATTACGGTTTAAGACCATAACAATTAATGAATTTTACGAGGAGAAATAGGATGAAAAAGTATGTTAGAGATTCATATACCGAACAGGCACAGATATTAACCCAGTCCGCATTAAACGGCAATGACAGACTGTTCGGAGGACGTATTATGGAATGGATTGACATAACCGCCGCAATAGCCGCAAGAAGACATTCCAACCGCAATGTTACTACGGTGGCGGTGGATTCGCTGGAATTTAAAGGACCGGCTTATGCCAACGATACGGTACTGCTTACGGCAAAGGTTACATATGTCGGGAAAACCTCCATGGAAGTATGCGTCAAGTCGTATGTGGAGGAGTTGAACGGAGAAAAGAAACTCATAAATGTAGCATATGTCGTAATGGTGGCATTGGATGAGAATGAAAGACCGGTGGAAGTTCCCGGTCTGATTTTGGAAACCGAAGAAGAGCGATGCGACTGGGAAATGGGTAAAAAGCGATATCTCTTACGTAAACAACGGAAAAGCAACGCAGGCTGTTAAAGTATTCTGACGGATTTTAAGTTGACAAATTGGCTTTTCAGAACTAAGAAAGCCCGTAAACATGGTATATATTTAAGTTGACGGTAAGTTTTACGGGAGTTGTTTATATATGCGATTGTGATATAATTTATCGGATTGGACGGGAGACTTTTTAAGTGCAGGGAATAACTATAGGACAATACATACCGGGAGATTCAATTATACATAAGGCCGATCCGCGCCTTAAAATAATCATGACCTTCTTCACCATGATTCTCTTACTCATAATTGACTCTTTTTATCCGCTGCTTTTAAGTGCGGTGTTTGTCGTAACTGCTTATCTTGTTTCGGGAATCAGTTTACGGTATGCAATAAAAGGACTCAAACCTGTCATATATATTGTCATATTTACCATGATATTGAATATTTTCTTTGCGACCGGTACTCCGTTATTTACTCTCGGATTTATCACAGTTACTAAAGAAGGACTTGTGACATCGGCTTTGGTAAGTGCAAGAATATTGTTGTTGATTTCCGCAGGGTCTCTTATGACATATACCACGACACCTTTGGTGTTTACCGTGGGTATCGAGAAGCTGATGTATCCTTTGAAATATATTAAAGTTCCCATAGCGGAAATAGCCATGATGATATCCATTGCATTGAGGTTCATACCTACTCTCATGGAAGAGACCGAGAAGATAATTAAGGCTCAGGCAGCCAGAGGAGCGGATATAGGTACGGGGAATATAATTGCGAGAACCAAGAGTTTCATACCGGTTTTGGTGCCCCTTTTCATATCTTCTTTCAAGAGAGCGGACGATCTGGCGACAGCCATGGATGCCCGCTGCTATAACGGTTCGGAGGGGCGTACAAGTATAAGCGAATTGAAGTACGGAAAGATTGACCTTGCCATATTTATGGTATATATTTTGTTTGTTGCAGCCGCTTTGGTGCTGCAATATGTGTTATAGGAGGGAAGACATGTACAGTATCGGAATTGACCTCGGAGGAACCGCAATCAAGGCGGGTATAGTAGACAAAAGCGGTAATATAATTGTTAAGGACAAGGTACCGACAAAAAGCGAAAGAGGCTACGAAGCCGTATTGAGAGATATGGCCAAACTCTGCAAAAAGCTTATCGAAAAAGCCGGGATGAGTGAAAACGACATAGAAAAAATAGGGGTGGGATGCCCTGGAACTCCCGATAAGGTAAACGGCATACTGATATATAACAATAATCTCGGAATGAGAAATGTGAATATAAGGAAAGAGCTGCAGAAGTATTTTTCTCTTCCCGTATACATCGACAATGATGCCAATGTTGCGGCGCTTGCGGAAAGTGTCTGCGGAGCGGTTAAAGGTACATACTGTTCGGTTACCATAACATTAGGTACCGGTATAGGCAGCGGAGTGGTTATCGACAATAAGGTTTACAGCGGATTCAATTATGCCGCAGCGGAAATAGGACATCACACTCTGGTAATGGACGGCGAACCCTGCACATGCGGAAGAAACGGATGCTATGAGGCTTATGCTTCGGCTACCGCTCTCATTGCACAGACAAAAAAAGCGGCACTTGCAAACAGAGATTCCAAGATATGGGAAGCATGCGGGCACAATTTGGATAATATAAGTGCCAGAACCGCTTTTGAAGCCGAACGAATGGGAGATTCGGTGGCAAAGAATGTTTGCGACACCTATATAAGGTATATCGGAGAAGGGCTGGTAAATATAATAAACATATTCCAGCCGGAGGTTATAGCTTTAGGCGGAGGAGTATGCAACGAAGGCGACAGGTTGCTTATCCCGTTGAGAGAATATATATTGAAATACAAATATACGAGGGAGGAGACACCTTCATCAACATTGGTTATAGCGCAAATGGGAAATGATGCGGGTGTGGTAGGTGCGGCAATGCTCACCGAATAAATATTTTATGAAAAAACATTATTTAGGCAATGTAAAAAGTAACGAAGCGACTATTGACACGTATTTCCGTATATATGATCCCGCTATTCGTGCATTCAGGAATTCTTACGGATATGCTTCACACGCAATGCACACTACACCCATGGACTCTTTGGCGGCAGGGTATTACTGTAAAGACAATAAGTACTACAAAGACCCGAAACTTCTGGAACTGATGCATAATGTGCTTGCTTTTATGGAAAGCCATCACAGGCCCAACTTCACAATAGATATGATGGAAAGCAACTTCTTTTGTTCGCCTTTATTTGAGGCCGTAAATATATCCAGAGCATACAGAATAATGCAAAAGTATGCATCGACCGATGATGAAAAGAAACTGCTAAAAAGATTTACCGACTATCTTCCGATGATGGAAAAATCCTTGTTGAACGGAGGAATTCATACGCCCAATCACAGATGGATAGGAGCATCGGGAATGCTTATGCTGGCAAACATAATGGACAGTACAGACTTAAGAAACTTAGCTTTCGCCTATCTGAACGAAGGTGTGGATATGAATGAGTTCGGCGAATATACCGAGCGTTCTCCGCATTACAGCGAAGTATGTAACACCTCTTTCATGCAGATAGCTTTGGAAACCGGTGATAGGAGCTATCTTGAATATGCCAAGAAAAACATGGATCTATTATTCCGTTATCTGGAACCTAATTTTACCATGTTCACCCAAAACTCCAACAGAGTGGATACGCATGAAGGCAATGTTAATGCCGTTACAAAACCGTACTATCTTTACTATACATATCTGCATATGTCCTATCTGACAAATAACCCGCAGTATGCCAAGTTTGCAGACGATATATACAATGCCGTTGAAAAGATACACGGAACGGGTCCCGGATCACTGTGGATGTATCTTGCATATCCCGAGCTTATGGAATATGAGCCGAAGATGGAGCAGTATCCCACTTCATACAATATATTTCACGGTGATATAGTGCGATACAGAAACGAAGATTTTTCCGCATCTATTCTTACAAGATCGCCCAACTTCCTTTTCGTGCAGACAGGTGATTTGAGATGTTTTGTAAGGATATGTGCTTCTTTCTTTGCCGTGGCTCAATTCAAGCCTTTGTCAATAGAGCTTATCGGTAAGGATACATATCGGATGAAGATGAAAGCTCACGGCGAGTATTACGGACCTCTCCCGGAAAAGCCTGCAACTACCGCATGGAAAGAAATGGATCATTCCTTAAGACCGGTTAATAACAAGGTGGATTTGGAATATATAGTTACGGTAAAGATTAAACCCGACAGAGTGAGTCTGAATGTAAAAACGGAAGGATGCGATAATGTTCCGTGCAAGATAGAGTTCTGCATAACTCCTCCTGTAGATGTGCAATATGATTCTGTGGAACTTAAAGGACTGCCCGATGAGTGTTTATCGGTAAACGCAAAAGAGATTAAGATTAAAAAAGAGAATGATTGTCTTACGCTTACAAACAGTTTTTCCGAACACACATATCATAAAGATATGAGAGGTTCGGTACCTCCCAGCAAGGGCGTATTCACTGTTTATTATACAAGTTTTACGCATATAGATGCGTCTGTTGACATAATAGGCACGAAGGAGACAAAATGAAATCGCACTACCCGGATATAGTCAAAGGTAATGAGGCGGCTATCGAGAATGACTTAAAACGCTTTAATCCCGATGAGCGTATCATATACGGCGCTTACGGTTTTCCCGACTATGCCAATAATGCGGTACCTATAGAGACCATGTCTTCCGGCTATTACTGCAAAGACAGTAAGTTTTACCGTGACAAAAATTTGTTGTATATAATGGACTGTCTCATAGACTACCTGTATTCCGCTCAGCGTGAAGACTACACTGTGGACACCAAGATAAGCGATTACAAAACGGGACCTGTACTCTTATCGAATTTTCTTGTAAGAGGATACAGAATCATGAAGAAATATGCTAAGACCGAAGAAGAGATTGCTCTTAGGGACAGACTGAAAGCTTATCTTGTTCCGGTAGCAAAAGGCGTATGTAACGGAGGTACTATTACACCCAACCACAGATGGATGTATTCCTCATCGGCGCTTATGCTGTACAACGAGGTTAAGATGGACTGCCTTAAAGAAATTTCGGAGGCATATTTAAATGAGGGTGTGGATATAGATGAGGCGGGAGAGTATACCGAAAGATCTCCGATGTACAACAGAGAGTGCAATAACGCTTTTATTATCATTGCCGAAGAAACAAAAAATGACTATTATCTGGAAAGCGTCAGAAAAAATCTGGAACTGATGTTGTACTACATAGAGCCGGACTTTACCATGTTTACACAAAACTCCAACAGAAAAGACAAGCAGGAGGGGGATGTGAGCGCAACCTTTTATCCCGACGGATATTATCATTCATACCTGCACATGTCTTATCTGGATAAGAATCCTTTATTTGCCGGAATGGCCGATGAGATTTTTAACAGTATAAAAGAAAGGACAGGCAGGGGACCTTCGGTTCTGTGGATGTATTTACTCAATCCGAAGCTTAAAGAGTATGAGCCGAAAACCGTTACTCGTCCCGCCTCTTTTAACATATTCCATAAGGATATAGTAAGAAGAAAGAATGAGGACTTTTCCGTAACTTTACTTACCAGATCTCCCAATTTCCTTTTTGTACAGAAAGGCAATTTACGGTGTTTCGTAAGAGTATGTGCATCCTTCTTTGCGGTGGCACAGCTTATTCCCCAAAAAATAGAGAAAACGGGTGATGACACTTACCGTTTTACAATGACCGCCGAGGGCAAATATCACGGACCTCTGCCGGAGAAACCGAACACAGTTGTATGGAAAGAAATGGACCACTCCAAAAGACCTGTTATAAACAGAGTACAATTGACTTATCATGTTACAATTGCTCTTAAAGATACAGGTGTTTGTATGGATATAAAATCCGAAGGCATGGACCAGGTTCCGTATAAGGTGGAGTTCTGCTTTACCGCTCCCTGTACCGTAAAGAACAAAGACAAACGGTATGATTGCCGGCCGGGAGAACATATGACCTTCAATGAAGGCGACATTGACATTGAAAAAGACGGTAACATACTGACTATAACAAATACTCACAACAGCCATATTTATCATGACATTATGAGAGGTTCGGTACCTAAGAGTGCAAGCTCTTTTACAATATATTACACGGGATTTACGCATATAAATGAACATATTGAAATATTGAATCAAAGGAGAGAAAATGCCTGACATATTGACACATATACTTTTTGCAAAGAATGTTAAAGATGCCATCGGCGATATTAATGTCAAAGACGCCATAAAGAATAATATGCAGTTGTACAATTTCGGTGCACAGGGACCGGACTTCCTCTATTATCACATAACTCCGCTCTTTTTCGATAACAGAGTACCCGCAGCGGGATCAATGATGCACAGGATTGAAACGGCTAAATTCTTTAAAGACTTTGTATTGTGGTTGCAGAATCTGGACGGTTCCGCTTATCAGCAGGGACTGGCATATTTTGCCGGTTTCCTTACCCATTTCTATTGTGATAAGACTCTCCATCCTTATGTGTTGGCGACAGTAAAACAAGGGGCAAACTATTTTAACTCAAGCACCGGTAAAGTGTATCTGTCTCACTACATGGTGGAATATATTATGGATATAAGGTTGTGGAGAGAAAAGATCGGTATAGATGCATACAAACAGGATATAACGGAACTTATAGGGACGGAGCCGCTGCCGTATGAAATAGTGGAGTATATAACCGAGTTCATAAACTACACACAACCCAATGCGGTGACAAAAAAGGAAGTATACAACTCGGCAGTAAAAATGATACGGACACAAAAAGTATTCTATGATCCCAAGAACATAAAGAAATGGTGGATTAATCTTTTACCGCTTCCGAAGAAATGTTATGTGGAAAAGGTAAAAGAGGATGTGGATGTATTGAATGTGAACGGACGCATCTGGAGTCATGTTATGAATGAGGATGAGAAGTCCGATTCCTCTGTATACGATCTTATGGAAATAGGGTGTAATGAATGTGTCAAGGTGCTGGATGAGATAAGCGAAATGCTGGAAAGAGGAATAGGCAAAGACCTCAATAAACTTATACCCGATGTAGGTTATCTGACAAATAAGCCTGTATAATTCATATAAATTGTATATACAAATAGCGGACGGGAGAAGGAGAATGCCTCAGGCAACAGTTAGTTTCAGAATAGACAGAGAGCCGGAAAGACGTGTGGCAAATCTTAATGCCGGTATATCCGTTCTTAAAGCACATGAACTTATAGAGGTTGACTGATGCTTAAAATTTGACAAGCATAAGACCGATTATCGTAGTATATGGTGTGGAGTATGATCACTTTTGCAAATAGTTTTTACGAAAAGTTTAGTCAGTAAGTGCATCTCCATTAATAAGACAAGAAGTGAGGTAATCATGAAAACAACTATGAAAGAGAGTGAAAAGCTTTACCGTAAAACTATCATTAATTTTATTATTCTGTTTGTTGCGTGTCAGATTGCTTTTTTAATTGTACTATCCATTGTTTACGGAATTTTCTTAAAATATCCTTTTTTGTGCCGAATAGAAAATGATGGGGGAGTGACAATTACTAAGTATTTCGCTAAGGAAAAAAAAGTGGATATACCCGAATATATCACAGGAAAACCTGTAACCGGTATAGGCTTCAAAGTATTTTTAGATAATAAAAAATTGACTGAAATTATTTTACCTTCAACGCTTAAATGGATAGGAGGTGAAGCATTTAGCGGTTGTTGGTGTATTAAGAATATTGATTTGCCCGATAACCTTATAGCCATAGGAGATGAAGCATTTAGAGGTTGTTCGGATATTAAGAATATTAATTTACCCGATAATCTTGAAAGTATAGGTTCCAGAGCATTTAAAGATTGTAGATTTGATTATATAAAAATACCGAAGAGTGTAGTTCGTATGGGCTCCGGTGTGTTTTCCGGTTCCTCTCTTAAAACAGTTGAATTGTCGTCCCTGCTTCCAGAACATACTTTTTCCGGATGTACGGAATTGCAGCATGTTATTATACCTGATGGTATAGAACGCCTTGAGGAGTACACATTTTCCGGTTGTTCTTCGCTTGATAATGTGGTTATTCCTGAAAGTGTAATTGCGATAGACTGGCGTTGCTTTTCCAATTGTACCAATCTAAAAAAGATGATTATACCTGAAAAGATAGAAACCATACCGTATGCGTGTTTTGCAGATTGTGTTAATCTTACCGACCTTACTATTTCCGATGGAGTTTTGAGAATTTGCGGAAATGCCTTTGAAGGATGTATCGGTCTTTTGGAAGTGGAAATACCGAACAGTGTAACATATATTGGTGAAAGGGCTTTTTCAGGGTGTAAGAATCTGAAGAAAATTACAATATTACAAAATGTTACTGAAATATCCCATGGTGCTTTTGACGGGTGTGATAACCTCATAATCTACTGTCATAGCAACTCATATGCTGAAAAATATGCAATAATTAAAGGGATTTCTTATGTATTAATTGATAAATAGCAGTTCGAGTTGAAAAATGACATATTGAAAAAACGCTCGAAATAACATATAATTTACTTGAACATACAAAAGAGAAGGCGGTTATTTTAAATGGCTGTAAAGAACACTTACAACAACGAAAGTATTAAATCCCTCAAAGGTCCGGACAGAGTCAGAAAATGCGCGCCTGTAATATTTGGTTCAGACGGTTTGGAAGGCTGCCAGCATTCGGTATTTGAAATAGTTTCCAACTCCGTTGATGAAGCAAGAGCAGGTCACGGAAATCTAATTGAGGTCATAAGGCATGCGGACAAATCCGTAACGGTCAAAGATTACGGAAGAGGTATGCCTGTCGATTTTAACAAGAATGAAGGAAGATATAACTGGGATCTTATCTACTGTGAGCTGTATGCCGGAGCCAAATATGACGGTAATCTGTCGGGCAACTACAAAGCATCAATAGGTTTGAACGGGCTGGGTTGCTGTGCCACACAGTATGCATCGGAGTATATGGATGTGGAAGTTATACGCGACGGATTCAAGTACAATCTGCACTTTGAAGAAGGATATAATAAAGGCGGACTCAAGAAAAAGGAAGATAAGAGCAGAAAAACCGGTACAACTACAAGATGGAAGCCCGATCCCACCGTTTTTACCGACATAGACATACCGTTGGAATACTTCCAGGATATGCTCAAAAGACAGGCTGTTGCAAATGCCGGGCTTAAGTTTACACTTAAGGATGAGCAGTCGGGGCAGACTTTTGAATATGTTTATGAGAACGGGATAAGACAGTATCTGGAGGAAGTGGTTGCAGATAAGAATTGTACAACTCCCGTATTTATCTCCGAAGACACGAAACTTGTGGAAAAAGACGGTTCCAGAGAACATGATGCGAGATTTACCGCATGTTTCTGTTTTTCCTCCGACATGAGCCTTATAGAGCATTATTACAATTCCAGCTATCTGGTAAACGGCGGATCTCCCGAAAGAGCTATGAGAGCCGCTTTTGCCTATGCATTGGATAAATTTATTACTACCGAGGGGAAATATACAAGAGGTGAAGCCAAGATAACATACACCGATATTCAGGACAGTTTAGTTTTCATATCCAACAGTTTTTCTTCGGTCGGAGGATTTGAGAATCAGACTAAAAAGTGTCTGGTTAATTCAATATTCCAGGATGCCTTTACGGAGTTTTTAAAGCATGAACTGGAAGTGTATTTTATAGAGAACAAGTCGGAAGCCGTCAAGATAGCCGATCAGGTTCTTTTAAATAAAAGAAGCGCAGAGCAGGCGGAGAAGACCAAGCTTAATCTGAAAAAGAAATTGGGTAAAGGTCTGGACATGAACAACCGTGTCAAGAAATTCGTCGATTGCAGAAGCAAAGATGCCGATAAAAGAGAGATATATATAGTGGAAGGTGATTCCGCTTTAGGTTCGGCAAAGATGGGAAGAGACGCGGAATTTCAGGCTATAATACCGGTAAGAGGAAAAATACTCAACTGCTTAAAAGCAGAATACAACAGGATATTCGACAGCGATATTATTATAGACCTGCTTAAGGTATTGGGTTGCGGGGTGGAGATTAAGACAAAAGCCAACAAGAAGATAAGTCAGTTTGATATGAAAAACCTCAAGTGGTCAAAGATAATAATCTGCACCGATGCCGATGTGGACGGTTTCCAGATAAGAACCCTTATACTGACCATGATATACAGACTGATGCCTTCCCTGATAGATGCGGGCAAGGTATACATTGCGGAATCTCCGCTTTTCGAGATAACGCATAAGAAAGATACATACTTTGCATACAGTGAGGCGGAGAAGAACGAGATTATAGAAGAAATAAAAGGCAATGAAAAGAAAAACGGACAATCTCCCAGGATTACCATACAAAGGTCCAAAGGATTGGGAGAAAATGAACCGGATATGATGTGGCTTACCACAATGAATCCTGCCACAAGAAGGCTTATAAAAGTAATGCCTACCGATGTCAAGGATATGGATTATATGTTCGACTTGCTGTTAGGAGATAACTTACAGGGAAGGAAGGATTATATTCAGGAATACGGGTATAAATATACCGATATGCTGGATGTATCATAATACATGAAAAAAGGTAAAAAAGATAATAATAACAATGTAAATCACCCTAAGCCCCAACTCATAACCGACATACTGGAAACCAATTTCATGCCGTATGCCATGAGCGTAATAGTTTCGCGTGCCATTCCGGAAATAGACGGATTGAAACCTTCACACAGGAAACTGCTATACACAATGTACAAAATGGGGCTTTTGAAAGGCGACAGAACCAAGTCTGCAAATGTGGTCGGTCAGACCATGAAGTTGAATCCGCACGGTGACCAGGCCATATACGAGACCATGGTCAGAATGACAAGAGGGAATGAAGCGCTTCTTCACCCGTTCATAGATTCCAAAGGTAACTTCGGAAAACAGTACTCCAGGGATATGAGTTATGCCGCAAGCAGGTATACGGAAGTCAAACTGGCTCCCATAAGTGCGGAGATGTTCCGCGACATAGACAAAGACTGCGTGCCGTTTACACCCAACTATGACGGAACGCTTATGGAACCGGTCATGTTACCGTCGGCATTTCCCAATATTTTAGTAAACGCAAGCCAGGGTATTGCGGTAGGTATTGCAAGTAATCTGCCTTCTTTCAATCTTGCGGAAGTCTGTGATTGTATAATTGCATATCTGAAAGACAGAGATATTTATTTAGGGGATTATCTCAAGTGTCTGGATTTCTCCACGGGCGGCTATGCCATATACGATAAAGCGGAGATGGACAATATATTCACAAACGGGCGCGGGCGGATACGATTAAGAGCAAAATACAACACCGACAAAAAAGGCACTCATATAGAGATAGTGGAAATACCCTATACAACATCGGCGGAAGCCATTATTGAAAGTATAATAGCACTGGTTAAGAGCAGTAAAATTAAAGAGATTACCGATGTCCGTGACGAGACCGACATATCGGGACTTAAGATAACCATTGATGTAAAGAGAGGTACCGATATAGAACGACTAATGGCAATATTATATGCCAAAACACCTTTGGAAGACGGTTTTTCCTGTAACAACAATTTACTTATCGAAGGGAAACCGTTGCTTTTGGGAATAAGGGATATTATAGATTAC
The DNA here is from genome assembly GCA_012838235.1 of Clostridiaceae bacterium. Taxonomy (GTDB): domain Bacteria; phylum Bacillota; class Clostridia; order DUPQ01; family DUPQ01; genus DUPQ01. Next base: position 77,736 of record DUPQ01000069.1, on the reverse strand, counting down.
TGGATAATGTTCCGTGTGGAATGCATCAGAAGACAGTTACGATATGATTTAGCCAAAGACAGAGAGCGGTTGCATCTTTTACTGGGACTGGAAAGGGTGCTGTTGGATATTGACGAAGCCATCCGTATAATACGTAATACCGAAATGGAAAGCGAGGTTGTTCCAAACTTGATGGAAGCTTTCAGAATAGATAACCTTCAGGCGGAGTTTATAGCGGAGATAAAGTTGCGTCATCTCAACAGAGAGTACATATTAAAGAGACTGGATGACATTAAAGATTTGAATAAGGAAATAAAAGAAGCGGAAGAAACACTGAAGAGCAGGACCAAAATAGAGAATATTATTTCCAAACAACTTACGGAAATAAAAGAAAAATACGGTCAACCGAGAAAAACCGAGATTATATACGAAGAACAGATAGTGGAAGAATTCGAAGAGCCGGAATTTGAGGATTATCCCGTAAAAATATTCTTCACCAAAGACAACTACTTGAAGAAGATACGTGAGGTCGACTTCAAGACGGATGTTGAAAACAAGTTCAAGAGTGATGATGTTCTGTTGCAGGAATTTTCCTCTAATAACGGTGCTGAACTTATAATGTTCTCCAATCAGGGTAATGTATATAAGTCCATGTTGCATCGGATTGATGACTGCAAGATGTCGGATTTGGGGGAATATCTTCCCAATATCTGCGAGATGGAAAAAGATGAGCGCATAATATATGTTGTCGCAACCGCCGATTTCAAAGGCCATATGATTTATCTTTTTGAAAACGGCAAAGGTGCCAGAGTGCCGATTGAAACATTCCGCACAAAACAGAACAGAAAGAAGATGCTCAATGCATACTATATGGGAAGCAAGCTTCTTTATCTTGCTCTTATTGATGAAAAAGACCAATCGTCATATGTGGCGATAACATCCGACCAAAGGGCATTGATATTCAGTGCTGCCGATATATCGGTAAAAGAAAAGCGGGATACTCAGGGAATTACACTGATTAAACTTAAACCCGATACAAAGGTAACGGAGATGCTTCCTCTGGAAATGGCACGTTTAAAGGATACGGACAGATATAAGCCTGCCAATGTTCCCGCAGTGGGGAAAGTATTATCCGACAAGGATAAAAAAAGAAAACAGATTTCGTTATTCGATTAGGAGAGCGCAATGAAAAAGATAAGAAAAGCCATTATTCCGGCAGCGGGACTGGGAACCAGGTTTCTGCCTGCCACTAAAGCAACACCTAAAGAAATGCTTCCGGTTGTGGACACGCCGGCAATACAGTACATAGTGGAAGAAGCTGCGCAATCGGGAATCCAAGACATAGTTATAATCTCCGGCAGAGGCAAAAGGGCTATAGAAGATCATTTCGATAAATCCTACGAACTGGAAGATGTGCTGCTGAAGCATAACAAGATTGCCGAATTGGAAGACATTAAAAGTATATCCGACATGGCGAACATATACTATGTGAGACAAAAAGAGGCCAAAGGACTGGGGCATGCAATACATTGCGCCAAGACATTCATAGGCAACGAACCGTTTGCTGTGCTTTTGGGTGATGACCTTGTATACTCGGAAAAACCCTGTTTAAGCCAACTTATAAAGGCATATGAACAGTATCAGGCATCCATAGTGGGAGTGCAGTCTGTCGATAAAGATAAAGTAAGTTTGTACGGAATAATTGACGGAGAAGAAATAGCACCCAAAGTTATGAAAGTAAAAGATATGGTGGAAAAGCCCGACAAAGCAGCGGCACCTTCCAATGTCGCTATTTTGGGAAGATATATACTGGAGCCGGAGATTTTCGATATATTGGAGCATCAGAAACCGGGTAAGAACGGGGAAATACAGCTTACCGATGCACTAAGGACTCTTTTAACTATACAGGATATATACTCATATGAGTTTGACGGCATTAGATATGACCTGGGAGATAAACTGGGGTTTGTACAGGCTACGATAGAATATGCTTTAAGAAGAGACGATCTGAAAGACAACCTTAAAGCTTATCTTAAGGATATATCAAAAAAGCTGTGATTGATGCTCTGTTTTAATCGGAATAACAGACGAATAAAATATGCAAATTTAAAGAAGCAAAAAAGAAATAATAGAATTATTTCAATAACCCGTACAGCGCATCGGTATTGAAAGTGTATGCTACACTGTCCATGTATAAAAGAGTGGTAATGTCATCTGCATGTATACTTTTTGCAAATGTATCTATTGTCATGTTGTTAAGATATTCCCGGTCATAAAACCTTGTATCCATTATGTATACCTTCTCATAATGCGGCAGAAGGAAGTGTACAAAAGAGGCACCGTAGGAATCGCATATGACAAGTATTGTTCTGCCGTTTTTGTTTTCCGTTGTGAACTCGTGATATACGCCGTTTCCTCCGCTCATGAACATGTTGTAGTATTGATTATTCGGATTGACGTAGGCTAAGTCGTTAAGTCTTTTTTCTATCGGTCCTGTTTTCTTATGCATAATGTATTTGTATTCGACTAAGGGATAATATGCGATAAGCGTATCGGGGTTATTCAGCACTCTTTCGTCCTGATTGGTTTTTCGGTATGCACTGCCTATGAATCCTTCGATTACCTCCCTATCAACATAACTCTCAAGAGGTACTATATCTTGCTCTTTTCCCATTGCTTGCATAAGTGCGGTGTAGGCATAGTATGCACCTAAATGTGTCCAGTGGTGATCGGTTTTATAATATATATACTCTTTACAGTGATGAAAAAGAGCATTGTATGCATCCACATCTATCACCGAGTCGTTTGTATATTGTGCGATATCTTCCACCATTTGCTTCTGTGACCCGGTTATATATTGCATGTCCGAGAGATTGAAATATTCCATTGCGGTCGGTATTACCATGGAATAGACATTCACATGTTCTCCCATGGAATCTTTAAGTTCATTAATGAACATTGCATATTTCTTTAAACTCTCATCTTTTGCCCAAATTGTAGCCACAACGTTATTGTCCACAAGGAAAAAAGGGCTCTTCAACACTTCAATTGCAGAAGCTGCCCGGTACTCAGGTTTCGGTGTCGGTGAGGGGGTAGGTAACACGGAAGCTGTCGGAGACGGAGGAGCTTCGGTTTGTGATGTGGCGGGAGTGCAGGTGTTTGCAGGAGATGGAGAAGGTGAATAAGTGACAGTATTTATAGGAAGTGCGGAAGGTGAAGGAGTATTTACAGGTTTACTTATTTCTATCTTCATATTCTTCTTAAATCCGAAAAACTTATCCGCAGCTCTTCTGTATTGTATAAGAGTGTCTCTTTGTATGAAAGTGTCGGAATAGTAAGCGGAATAGTTGTTTGCATATGATTTGTCAAAAAAAGAAGATACGGAAAATACCGGTTTCTCCTGAAGTTTACGGTTCTCCGCCAAAGATACAGAAGGTTTATTCGGATTGACAATGTTTATTATGCCTGCTGCGAAAATAACTATAATGAATAACAGTGAACCTATGCAAAGTTTTTTCATATCAGAAATTGAAATACAGAAAAGGTGTATATGTGTCTCCTACTAAGAATATTATTGAAAGAATAAGCAGTGCCGCATTGAACAGCGGAATCATTATTCCGTTCAGTATATCGGTATGTCCTTTGGAAAGCCTGTATTCCAATTTCTCCGCCTGTTGTTTCAAGAATTTCCCCAACGGAACGGTGCAGATGACAGCCGTGAGTATAAACAGTACATTGTTGTTGAACAGAATGGTTAATATGGGGTCGGAAAATGATGCGGCTTTTATGCCGAACATTACACCAATGTAGCGTACGGCTTGGGATAAATCCGTGTGGTAGAATAAAACCCATCCTATAAGCATTACAAGAAGGAAGTATATATGAGAGAATATCCCGGGAATCTTTTCAAACAGTTTGATAAGAAAAGCTTTTTCAATTAAAAGCAGTACAAAGAAATACAGTCCCCATATCACAAAGTTCCAGCTTGCTCCGTGCCAAAGACCGGTCAGAAACCAGACTACCAGAAGATTTCGTATTCTGTATTTTCTGTTACCGCCAAGGGGTATGTATACATAGTCCCGAAAAAAACCTCCCAGTGTTATATGCCATCTTCTCCAGAACTCCGTAGCGCTTTTAGATATATACGGGTAATTGAAGTTTTCGTTTACGGAAAAGCCGAACATGGAGGCCAATCCTATAGCCATATCGGAATAACCGGAAAAATCAAAGTATATCTGTAACGAGAACAGAAGTATTCCTATCCATGCGCCTTGTACCGACAGTCTGGAATAATCGGTGCCTGTGAAAGAAGATATCAAAGTGCCCGCAGTGTTGGCTATAACTGCTTTCTTGGCCAACCCTATAATGAATCTGTGCACTCCGTAATTGAATTTTTCCCAGGTTTCTCTGTCGCTTCTTATATCCGCTACCCAGTCGGGATATCTTCTTATAGGTCCCGATGTCACGGTAAAAAATACCGATATGTACATAAGCAAGTCCAAAAAGTTTCTTTGGGCCTCGGTTTTCTTTTTGTAAACATCCGCAAGATAACTTATGCATGTGAAAGTATAGAAAGACAAGCCCAAAGGTAAGGCAATGTCGTTGAAAGGATTTTTAAATTTGAATATTGCCGATAAGTTTTGTGCAATAAATCCCGAATACTTGAAGAATACCAGTACCGCTATAATTACCGTTATACCTGTTATAAGGTAAATTTTTGCTGAGCGCGTGCCGGCTTTTTGCTGTATAAGGAGGGCTACAATGTATACGAAAGCCGAAGTCAGCAGTAAAAGCAGTATATATACCGGTTCTCCCCATGCATAAAATACTAAAGACATGACGGTAAGAACGATATTTCTATATGTTCGGTTTTTGGAAATGTAGTAAAGTATGAGGCTTACGGGCAGGAAAACCGTTAAAAAGAAAAGGCCGGAAAAAACCATCAGAGCACCTCCTTCCATCCGGAAATATTGGCATGCGTGAATGACCGGAAAAGGTTGTATTTAAAGTTGGGATTGATGGAACTTTCGTTTTCAATATATTCCTTTATTCTCTGACGATGGGTATTGCCTGCTGCGGGACACAGTGTTTTAACCGGTGTAATACCCGCACTTTCATTAAAAGCCGTTATGTCTTGTTCAAAAGAATATATCAGCGGTCTTATCACCGTTATATCTTTTCTTGAAAGATAGGTAACGGGAGCAAAAGTATGCAGTCTTCCTTCATATTGTAAACATAAAATAAAAGTTTCTATGGCATCATCTTTGTTGTGACCGAGAGCCACCTTATTGCAACCTAATGTTTTTGCCGTATCATTCAACATACCTCTGCGTAAATTGGCACATAAAGAGCAGGGACTTTTTTCTTTCCGTTCTTCAAAAACAATCTGTTCTATGTCGGTCTGCTTTACTACCAATTCCACATCAATGTTATCGCAGAATTTTTTAAGATAATCGGTATCGGGATTTTCTTCGCTGAGTTTTAAGGTAATTGCTTTTATATCAAACGATTGCTCTATATGTCCTCTGATTTTGCTTAATCCGTAAAGCAGAGCAAGACTGTCTTTTCCTCCCGACAGTCCCACTGCGATAGTATCCTCATCCTGAATCATATCGTAATCATGTATCGCTTTTCTCATCTGGCTTATAACTAAACCGCTCATTACCGAATGATACCATTTTAGTACTTGAATTTCAATTATATGTAATCCTTGCCGGTCAGATATCTGTATAGCATCATATATCCCATGCCCGTTCTGGGTATATCGGACTTTATCTCAAAATAGCTGCCGTCTTTTAAGGAAAACAGTATTCTCATCATTTTTGTAACGGAGAATCCCGCTATATCGGAAAGAGGGAAAACATCCCGTCTGGAATTATCTTCGGAAGTTATCTCCAATCTGTCGGAATACAGTTCCATAGTGCCGGTATTTATCAAATCCACACCTTTTTCCACCTTTATTCTGTTGAGAGTCTGACCGGGATGTCTGAATATGGGTTTGTCAATATACTCGGTTTTAAGTTTATCAAGGTTATTCTTAAGATACTCTCGTTGCCACATATCCCAGTCATATACATTTTCAAAATCAAACTCATCATCCGACTGTACTTCAAAGCAGCAGTATTCATTTAACTTTACGCTTAATCCGCATGTGCAGCTGAATATATCGCCTGCACTTTTTAAGGTGTCTATGGCTTTACACTTGGGGCATACGAATAATACCGTCTCAAGATATTCGGCCAGATTCTTCCCTTTGTATCTTTGTTTATACTTTCTCTGCCAGTCAAATGCATTGGTATAAAGATCGGTGCGGATAATATCGGTTATTTCTTCTTCGGTCATGGATTGCAGTTGCTCCCTTGAGTACTCATTGACTACATGGCCGAATTCCGGTCCTTTTCTTGCATGTTTAGCCCATCTGGGTGTACGGAAGTATCCGCCGTCCAGCCGGTAAGTTATAAGGGCGGCATCGGAGTGCTTTACCAGTGCTCCGTTTGTCGGTGAAATCCATCCGGTCTGTCCGTTAAAGGATCTGTTTCCTTCCACAAACATACAGACATTGGCACCCTGCTCCAGTCTCTTGTGAATATCTTTTACGGTACTTTTTGCTTCGGCGCCTTTTTTGCGTACCACAGGGTAGGCCAACAATCTGACAAGCTTTCCTCCCAGTCCGCTTCTCAATATATGTTCGCTCGCTACATAAAACATGTGCCCCTTAATAGCAACGCCTACCGCAAATTGGTCACCGTCGGAATTGTGATTTGAAAGGAGAATAAAAGGTTTGTTTTTCGGTTTGTACTTTTTGTAGTGATAGTTGTGAAAATACTTGTAATATACTGTAAAGGGGATTCTCAAAACGGCATATACCGCCTTAAACCAGGTTAGATATTTCATGACATTCTCCGTAATCTTAGTATTTTTATGGTATCAGAATAAATGTGTAAAAGCAAATAAAGAATATAGAGATCGGTTTAATATCAATGCCTATAAAATGTATTATAGTTGATTCCGTATAACAATAAATATACAATGAGTTTCGAGGAAACAACTGCTATGAATGAAAAAACTGATTTCGCTGTTGAAACTGATAAAAACAAAAAAGAGAGTAATCTTTTGCAAATCAAGGCGGATGATCCGAATAAGGAAACACTTCTGGCTTTATTAGAGTCTGAAAGTATTTCTCAAAACCCGGATACGATAGGCTATACGAATGTTGAAGATGCCTTAAGAAACTTAAAAAACAATCTTTAAAAAACGACTTGTACAACTGTTTTTTTAAAGACTGTAAATATATTATGTTAGGATATTGTTTTTTTTCATTAGACAAATAAAAACTTGATATTAAGAGAATATTATGTTATATTATATACCAAAAGGAGGTGTTAGTGTGCTTTCATATATAAGATTAAGAAACTTCAAGTCGTTTTCTGACATTATGTTCGATTTGCGAGGAAAAGGGGGTATCCCCAAAAAGAAAGTATTCGTTTACGGAGAAAACGGTTCCGGAAAATCCAACCTTATCTCTTCACTGTTTTTTTTAAGGAAAACCGTAGAATCAATGAGGAGACAAACAGATTTAAAAAAAATTACCGATGTATATCTTTCCGAGGAATATGATAAAGCAACAATATTAAATGAAAGAAGAGGAATTTTAGAAGATTTAATTAAAAATACACTATATACTTCGGAGAATTTGATAAAAGAATATAAAACAATAAACAGCAAAGGCGGGATTGAAATTGAAGTAGGTTTTTTTCTTGGCGGTGTTGACGGTACATATTCTTTATCCTTTGATGATGCAAGGGTTGTGCGGGAGGAATTGAGGTATAAGTTGAATGAACGTACAGGTACCGTTTTCCAATTATCCGAAGGCAATATAAGAATGAGCAAAGCAATATTTTTTGATGACACATACAGCAAAGAATTAAAACAAAATATTGAAAAATATTGGGGTATGCATACTTTTATGAGCATATTAGATAATGAAACGGCTACAAAAAACAATAAATTTATTGAGTTAAGAGTTCATAAAAACATGCTGGATATTCTTAAATGGTTCCAAGGATATTCGGTATCATGTAGGGAAGCTCATTTGGAAAAGATAAAGCCCGGCACTCCTTTTTCTCTTTTTAGGGATTTAGAGAGCGGATATGTCAGAATCGGGGATGACAAGGAACTTTTTACTTTAGAAAAGTTATTGAACAATTACTTTACTTCTCTGTATTCCGATGTGAAAAAGGTCTATTACAAATTTGAAACAAAAGAAGGCAGATTGCAATATAAGTTATATCTTAAAAAATTGTTAAACGGAAGTATCTTGGATATTCCTTTTGAATTGGAGTCCACAGGAACACGGAAGTTGCTGAGTATATTGCCTTATATTTTGTCAGCCGTTTCAGGCAAAACAGTTTTTATTGACGAAATTGATGGCGGAATTCATGATTTGTTGATGTGCGAAGTAATTGAGTCATTAGGTGATGCTCTTGATGCTTCACAAACCGGACAATTAATTGCTACAACACACAATACCCGGATTATGAAACAATTGGCAAACGATGATGTATATATTCTGAGTATAGATGTTGACGGTAATAAAAATATATTCTCTGTGGATAAATATGATTTCAGAACGCAAAAAACACACAGTATACAATCTAAGTATCTTAACGGAGATTATGCAGGAGTTCCCTTTACCGGATATTTGGATTTTTCCGAGATGGTGGAGGAGATAGAGGCATGCATATAATATATTTTGTTTACACTTTATCATATATTGTGGTAATATAGGATACGAAAGGCGGATCTCTGACTTGCTAAGAGAATTGAGAGAGCTGTTGAATGAGCAATTAGGATGCCTTTTTGGAGTTATCAGTATGAAGGGGACAATTTTATTGTGTTCTGATAGTTCCCAGGAAGGAAAGGATTTTGAGCAATTCGACAAGCTCGTAAAAGACACTAATGATAAACCGGCTGTAGATGGGCTAATCTTTACAAAGATAAAAGCTATCAGAAATGTACAGTATTATGTGTTTGTTGAACAGATGGGAGACAACACCGATTTTGTGTTGAATCTTTTAGCCCTCTACATAAAAGATTATCTTACCGATAACATAGAAAAGACCGATAGGGAATTCTTTTTCAAACAGATACTGCAAAACGATATATTCGGCCATGAATTGGATAAACGCAATAAAGTGTTCCGTTTTGATACCGTAGCAAAAAAGACGGTAGTGACCATAAGAACGGGTAATGTTCCGGAATACCCTGTGAGCGAAATATTGAAGAATCTTTTCCGCGACACCAAAAACACCGTTATCACCACTTTGGATAATGACGACACCGTTGTAATTCTTGCAGCAAAGGACGATATCGAACAGGTAATCTTGTCTGCGGTATCCACATTGGAAGAGCAGCTTATGGTTCCGGTAAAGGCATCCATAGGAAAGTATTTCACACTGTTGCAGGATGCCAGAAACTCCTATATTACATCGGTAAAAGCTTTTGATATAGGTTCTCTGTACAGTGAAGGTTATTCGGTCTATAATTATAACAACATAGGCATTGCCAGATTCTTTCATGATATACCGATAGAGCAGTTGGAGCACTTCATAGAAGAAACAATTACCTCCGAAGTATATGACAGGATAGATGATGAGACAATAAAAACCATGCAGGCATTTTTCGAGAATAACTTGAATATAAGCGAGACCGCCCGGAAAATGTATCTGCATAGAAATACTTTGGTTTACAGAATAGAAAAGTTCAACAAGTTGACCGGTCTGGATGTTCAGAAATTCGAATCCGCAGTGCTGTTCTATACAATATGCCAGATAAAATGTTTTTTGCGAAACATGGGAAGGGATTAATATGATAGATTTCGATAATGTATCAATGATATATAAGAGCGGTACCGAAGCGTTACACGGAATAACCTTTCATGTAGATCCAGGTGAGTTTGTATTTATTACAGGTAAGTCCGGTTCGGGAAAGTCCACAATAATAAAGCTGTTGATGAGAGAGGAAAAACCCACATCCGGCGATATATTCGTAAACGGATATGACTTATTGAGTTTATCAAGGTATGATCTTCCTCATTACCGCAGAAGACTGGGAGTGGTTTTTCAGGACTGCAGGCTGTTAATGAACAAGACCGTTTATCAGAATGTGGAGTTTGCGATGGAAATTGTAGGTGAGTCCAACAGAACCATTAAACAGGTGGTTCCGAGACTTCTGCATCTGGTGGATCTGGAAGGTAAGGAAAAATCTTTTCCCGATGAACTTGCGGGCGGGGAACAGGCAAGAGTAGCTCTGGCAAGAGCAATTGCAAATGCTCCCGATATTCTGATTGCCGATGAACCTACGGGAAATCTTGATCCCAAAACAAGCGTGGAAATAGTGGATCTTTTGTATAAAGTAAACCGATTGGGTACTACTGTGGTGGTGGTTACTCATGATACGCGTATAGTGGACAGGTTACAACAGAGGGTAATCCGCCTGCAGGACGGAGAAATAGTCAGCGATACGGAAGGAAGTATTTACGAAAATGAAGCCTGTGAGTATTAAATACATTTTAATAGAGTCCTTTAACAACATTGTCCGGAACAAGGTGTTGTTTATAACCTCTATCTTTACGGTGTGTGTGACGATACTGCTGATGGGTGTTGTGGGAATACTTCTTATGAATGTATCATATAACTCCGATACCATGATGGAAGAAATGCTTAATATAACGGTGTATGTCATACCGGAAGCAGATGAAAAAACTCTTAACGATATTCAGGACGTTTTAGTAGCCGATGCACATGTGACGGAAATTAAATATGTCTCACAGATGGATGCCTATCAGGCGGGAATAGAACTTGTAGGTGAGGAAGTTATGGCGGAACTGGGGCATGAATTTCTTCCCGCATCCTTCATTGTAAAACTTGATGACGTAACATATGCGCATATATTCGTGCGCAATATGAAAGCAATGTCCAACATCTATGAAGTCAAATACAGTTCCGAAGCATATGAAAGAGCCGGTGCCATATCCTACACGATAAGATATGTCTGCGGGGTGCTTACTGCACTGTTGGGAATTCTATCGCTGTTCCTTATATCCAACACCATAAAGATAACTGTATCGGCCAGCAAAGAGGAAGTTACCATTATGAGATATATAGGGGCCTCGGAATCGAGAATAAAAGCTCCGTTCTATCTGCAGGGAGCATTTATAGGGTTCTTAGGCGCAATAATTTCTTTTATTATAGCCGGTTTCGGATATAATTATATGTATACAAGGTTAGAGGGGGACTTGAGCGAATATATGGGTGTACTGGAACTGGTTCCCGTTCCTCAGATGCTTCTTGTATTATTGGGAGTGTTTTTACTGTACGGCATCGGCCTTGGTATACTGGGAAGCTTTTTCGCGATACGCAAGTATCTGAAAGCTTAAAAGAGGAGTATGCAAATGATAAAGGGTACTGAAAAGTTAAGAAAATGTGCGATTATACTGGTCTTTGTGCTGTTGCTTTCTTTTACTCAGGCAACATTTTGTGTAGGGGACATTAATGAAGCCAAAGATAATCTCGGGAACATACAGGACCAGCTTAAAAAGATTGAAAACGAGATTAAACAAAAGCAGAGCATAAAATCATATTATGAGAGCCTTGCCAAGAATATGAAGAACAGCATCAGTTCTCAAGAGATACAGCTTGCTACATATAACGAGTACATAGTGGAGGTTACCGGTAAGATAGACAGTCTGACCGAAACAATCGAGCAGGCGGAGGAAGATTATGCCGAGAAAATTAAGGTATTGAAAGACAGAGTTGTCAATGCCTATATAAACAGCAATCTTTCCATGCTGGATGTGCTGATGCAGTCCTCATCTTTAAAAGAATATTACGACTATATTGAATTAAATAAACTAATTGCCAAACATGACAATCTGCTTATTGAAGAAATGAAAGTAATGATGAAGGATATAAGTGCAAAAAGAGAAACCATGGAGATGCTCAAAGCTTCATATATAACTCTAAGCGAGCAGGCTCAGATAGTGCTCAGCAACATGCAGTCCATGCAGAGTGAAGCTTTGGAAACTATCAATATTACCGGCAGTACTATAGAGGTTCTCAAAGCAAAAGAGGATGCATTGGCAGCCGAAGAGGCGGAAATGCTCAATCTTATATTAAAATTACAAAGAGAGATTGACTATATCGGAGGACAGATGACTTGGCCTCTACCTTCCTGGAAACACCTTCCCACAGGCGGCGGCCTGTTCGGCTGGAGACTTCACCCCATATTTTTCGAATGGAGAATGCATTACGGAGTGGACCTCGGCGGAATAAAGGGGAACAATATAGTGGCGGCCAATGAGGGAGTTATATCCATAGCATCATGGGGAGAAGGGTACGGATATTATGTGGTGGTAGACCATGGCGGTGGAGTATCCACACTGTATGCCCACTGCTCCAAACTCTTGGTCAGCGCAGGACAATCGGTTAAGAAAGGTCAGGTAATAGCTCTCGTAGGTTCTACAGGATGGTCAACGGGACCGCATTTACATTTTGAAGTGATAATAGGCGGAAAAAGAGTGGACCCGCTCCTGTATATAGATCCTTCAAGATAGATTATAGAAAAGGTGAACAAATTGAAAAAAATACTTATCAAAAAGACAATAACCATATTAATAATGTTAGCGGTAACATCATTTTCTCTGCTGACGGGATGCGTTTTCCTTAAGGATTTCACACCGATAGACAGAGCAATAGCCCGCAGGATAACAACGGTGACTTTGCCCGAGGCATCTCCTCAGAATGTTAAACTTGAGGGAGAGTTTACCGAAGAACAGCTGGAAAAATTCAATGAAGTATATAACCTTCTTTTGAAAATGTCCATTTATGATATAGACCATGAAAAGATGATGGAAGCCATCATAGCGGGCATGTCATCGGTATTTGACGCATATACCATGTATGTTCCGGAAGAGCATGCACAGTCCATAAGAGAATCTTCCAGCGGGGAATATAAAGGGATAGGCGTAACCATCGTTACTCCGGAGGACGGCATAGGAGCGGAAGTCGTTTCGGTCAATCCCACGGGTGATGCATATGTCAAGGGAGTCAAACCCGGTGACATAATAATAAAAGTAGAGGATATGGAACTCACAAAGAGTATGTCTTTGGAATACATTGCTTCCATGGTAAAGGGCGAGGAAGGCACATATGTGAATATAACAATATGGAGACCTTCGGAGGAAAAGGAAATACAATTCAACATTATGAGGATGCTCATAAATACGATAGAAGTAACCGGCAAGATGATTGAAGGCACCGATATCGGCCATGTATATATAAGCAGTTTCAGTGCCGATATGCTGGATGAATTTGTGGATATATTCAATGACCTGGTTCTTAAACAGGGAATGAAAAAGCTGGTATTGGATTTAAGAGATAACCCCGGCGGAGATTTCTATGCTGCGGTCAGCCTTGCCGATGCTTTCATAGAAGAGGGCGTAATAACAACACTTGCAGACGGTACCGGATATGAAGAGGAATACACATCGGACAGTTATGCCGTAAGCATTCCTACGGTTATTCTTGTCAACGAAAATTCCGCATCGGCATCGGAGTTGTTCAGCGGAGCCATGAAGCATTACGGTCTTGCAACCATAGTGGGCACCCAAACATTCGGCAAAGGTGTAGCACAGAGTATATATGACTTGGATGACGGATCGCAATTGCGGGTTACCAGTTACCAATTCCTACTGCCTGACGACACCTGTATTGACGGTATAGGAATTACACCCGATGTGGAAGTATTACCGTTTGAGGGCTATGAAGATGCCTATGTAGACTCTTTGGAATTGGAGCATGATGCACAGCTTCAAAAAGCCATAGAGATACTGGAGAGTAAATGATGTATGATTGCATAGCTGATGTCTATGACATTCTCATGAAAGATGTGAACTATGCGGCATATGCGGATTATATAGATGAGATAATAGCAAGATATCAGACAAAAAAGAGCGAAATAATATTGGATGTAGGCTGCGGTACGGGCAGCCTTACATGTGCTTTGCGAGATAAAGGATATTCGATGATAGGTACCGATCCTTCACGGAATATGCTGAATGTTGCGTGTGCAAAGGACACAACAAATATACAGTATATCAATCAGGCAATGGAGCATCTTAATCTGTTCGGTACCGTTCAGACAGCTGTCAGTTTATTGGACTGCATAAATCATATAACCGACAGAAAACGGCTGCAAAAAGCATTTGACAGAGTGTCACTTTTTCTGGAAAGCGAAGGATTGTTCATATTCGATTTGAATACGGTATATAAGTTTGAGACCGTTCTTGCAAAAAACACATATTTCGATCTTTCGGCTGATGTCTCCTATACATGGATGAATAAATATAACAAAAAGACCGGATTATGCAGAATGGAGATTACGTATTTTATAAAGAATCAACAAGGATGCTATAAACGATACGATACATGCAATATTGAAAGGGCATATTCCGACAAAGAGATTATTGATATGGCAAACAGAAGCGGTTTTGAATTGGCGGATATGCTGGACGATTTATCTTTTGATAAACCTAAGAAGAACAGCACAAGGAAATTTATAATATTAAAAAAGAAATAGGTGTTTTATGGACAGAATAGTAACGGCTTTGGCATATGATAAAAAGGTAAGGGTATTTATTGCACTTAGTACAAATACCGTCAATGAGGCTATACGTTTACACAGGCTCAATCTGATGTCGGCGATGGCGTTGGGAAGATTGCTTACCGTAACCGCGATAATGTCTTACATGACGCAAAGCGAGAGCATTGCGGTGCAGGTATCATCGGAAGGTCCTATGAAAGGGGTATTGGCAATATCCGATGAAAAAGGCAAGGTCAAAGGTTATGTCACAAACAATGACTATACAACATACGGTGAAAACATTACTTCGCTGGGACAACTTCTCATGCCCGGAAAACTTATGATATCCAGAGATTTCGGTTTAAAAGAACCTTATACCGGCATAACCCGTCTCATAACCGGTGAGATTGCCGAGGATATAGCCCGATACTATATGGACAGTGAGCAGACACCCACAGCCTGTGCATTGGGAACATACTTTGATGACAAAGGAAAATTGTTATCTGCCGGAGGATACATAATACAGGTCTTACCCGGTACCGAAGACAGGATTCTGGACGAGATTGAACAAAGGGTATCACTGACAGGCAACATATCCAAACTCATATATGATCTTGAAACGCCGGAGAATCTCCTTAATTTCCTTTTTTCCGACCGCAACCCCGAGATAACCGGCACACACGGCATTGCATTCAAATGCAGCTGCAGTAAAGAGAAGATATTGGACAAACTGCTGACCATAGACAAAGAACAACTGAACGAAGTGGCTAAGCAGCAGTCAACAATAGAAGCGGTTTGTCCGTATTGCAACTCTCATTATCATTATCACAGTAAGGATATACTGAAGATAATCGAATAAGCAGAGGACAATGTGAAGAACAAAGAAAAAGTAAAGAGAATAACGGGAGTTATAGCAGCGGTAATACTGTTTTGTGTCGCTATAGCCATACTTATTTTCCTTTTCCGTAAAGGGGATGTTATAAATACACCCGAAAATCCGACAGGGCAGGTAACGGAATCCTCCGACTTATCTTCCCCCACATCTACACGGCAGTATACTCCGATTGAAGGGTTGAACCGATATCTTCCCCGTAAAAACAATCCCCAAAACGTAACACTTACAGCTGATAAGGATAAGGTAATAAATGATATGTTTAACAGTACCGTTGATAATGATGCCACAGTTTATATATCTTTTCCCGATAGCTCCGTTGCGTGTTATGAGAATGATAAATTCAATCTGAATACCGGAATATTTCATGAAAAACATAACTATATAGCCACGGTTACGATTATTTCGGACAGCATAATAAAGTCGGGTTATCTTTTGGCCGACAGAGACGGTACAATCTATATGAATGAAATAAAAAAGAGTACAATGAAACATGATGTTTCCCTGAGAATCATAAACAGGGATAACCCTATAACGCAAGACGAAGCAAACGATACAACGGGACTTATACAGCTTAAGGATAAAAACTATGTTTTAGACAACAGAGATGACCTTTTCATTCTGCCTCATGTTAAACAGGCATTGGAAGAACTATTAGCAGCTGCAGATAAGCAGGATGCAAGTCTTAAAATGCATGTTGCAAGTGCATATAGAACATATGACTCTCAAAAACAGAGTTTTGATTACTGGGTCAACAGAAGGGTGACTCAGGAAAATATGACATATGCACAGGCCTATGAATACACAGCGGGACGTGTAGCGATACCCGGCTGCAGTGAGCATCATAACGGACTGACATTGGATGTGGTAGGTTACGGCTACATGATGGATGAATCGTCAAAAGGCGCTCCATATGCAATCTGGCTTAAAAACAACAGTTATAAATACGGATTTACCGTAAGATATGAAGAAGGCAAGGAGCAGTATACAAAGATTACTCTATATGAGCCCTGGCACTTACGGTATGTAGGATTACCCACCGCATTTTACCTTTACAATGAGAACTTATGCATGGAGGAGTTTTATCAAAAACTGTTGACCGAAAAGCTCATAGATTTTACATACGATAATGAAACATACTGGTATATATACGCAAAAAATGATAACATATACATAGATGAAAATGTAATGGAAACAGTACAGTATTCGCGCATAGCTTCAAACATTGAGGGTTATGTGGTACTGTGCAAGGTGAAATAAAAGCATAAAAATCGGGAGGTACCATAATGAAGAAAACAAAGTTATTATACATTGTTTGCTGTATAGTATTTATCTCACTTTTAGTTGCCTGTCAGATTAACAAAGAAAAACAACCGGAAGTATCGGACAATACAGAAGTCCGGACCGTTGAAGATACGCAAACAGTTGTCTTTGTTGATTATAACTGGGTTGTTCTTAAGAAAGAAGATGCTTATACAAAAAACACGGTAATATTGACCGGTGAAGTTTCAAATGTGCGATATACTACCGTAGACTATGAATTCATGGATACCAATGTTTCCGACAAAGCCACACTGTTCGATATTAAGGTAGACAAAGTTTTATCCTGTACATCGGATTTGTATCCCGACCGGGATTGCATTACAGTAGGTGTAGGTTACACTATGAGTACATACAACGAAGAACTTCCCGTAATAACGGAAGGAGCACGCTATCTTTTATTCTGCAATGTCACGGCTGACGACAAAGATGACGTGAGAGAGACATACAAATATGCCGATTGTTGGATTTGTTATCCCAAGGATTTGCTGTGCGAGAACATTGACGGATATTATCTTGTATGCGATTTTTTCTCGGATATTCCGTCTGCTGTAAGTCTTGCAGGTGCAATAGGAGTGACAAAAGAAGATGCATCTGATATCTTTTCACATGTATCAAAGGAGTACATTAAAAGAAAGATGGAAGCCTCTTCGAAGAGGAAAGTAATAAGTGAAGAGGTGGCACTTTCCTGCATAGAGACATTGAAAGTCCGAGCCGGAAACGGAGCGGATCAATTATGGAATATAATGAAAAACCGTTACCTTATAGAAGAGACCGCATTTGAGAATCATATTCGGAAGACAGCGGAAAGTTTTTCCGACCGATAAACAGAAACCGTTATAACAAATTAATGCTGCACCGAATGTAGTGTAATATTCGGTGCAGGATATGCAAGTATTCTGCACCATTATTGCCTGATTGCATGCAGATTATTGGTTTTTACCTGCAAATCATAATGATATAGCAAATTACCTGCTTATAACAGTTAAACTTGAAGTTCACAATTTTAAAGTAAAACTCTTGAGTCTCTCCTTTAACCTAAAACCCGCATAAATATACAAAGAAAACATAGTCAAATCACTCGAGGCTACGTGCTCAAGTGCGTGGATTTGATATGGCAATTTCTAAAAATGAGGTTAATGTTCCTGTGGTAGCCTGATACTAACACAGGGTCACTTAAAAACTAAAAAGGTGTAGCTAATTAGGTTTTAGTTGATTATTAATCCATATCTTAACTTAGTTATTGCATTATAACTTAAATTGAGTTATAATACAAATCAGAGTTAAGAAAGGGCGGAAGTGATGGGATATTTGAATACTTTACTTGGAATACATGTAGTATATAAGGGCGATATTGTGAGGAATATACCCAATTTTATTCATGCACGATATAAGCTGCAGAAAGCCACTCTTGACGGAAATGAAGTTATATTCCTATTCCCGAAGACTGAATTGGAACCTGTAAGCGCTATTAAAAAACATATAGAGAGGATACAGAAAGAAGAAAATTTGCATGTTATTCTTGTTCCTAAGAAACTGACATATAGGCAGAAAGAATATCTTCTGCGCGATCGTATACCGTTTATTGTGGAGGAAAAACAGATATACCTTCCTTTTATGGGAACTTATCTTCAGGAGCGAAGCGATGGAGAAAAGCAAATGACGGATGTAATGCTTCCTTCCGCACAACTGCTGTTTCTATACTACATTTATAACGGTTGCGGTGAGCTGCTGACCAGTGAAGCTGCCAAAGCATTGGAATTAACACCGACATCTATCTCCAGAGCATCAATACAACTTGAGGGTATGGGATTAATTAAGACAGAAAAAAGAGGTGTACAGAAAGTTGTTTTTTCCGATAAAACTGTGCAAGAGCTCTTTACTGAAGGGCAAAAACACCTGGCTAATCCGGTAAAGAGAAGAGTATATGTACCGAAAAGTGAGATAAAAGAAAGATTGCTTTTTAGCGGATACTCTGCTCTTTCCAATTATTCTATGTTGAATCCGTCTGACATTGACTTTTATGCTACAGACAGTATTGCAAGATGGGAGAAGATTGCTTCAAAGAAGTTGCTAAACAAGGATGAGCAATGTGCAGTGGAATTTTGGAGTTATAATCCGAGAAAACTATCCAAGGACGAAAATGTTGACAGGCTTTCTCTTGCATTATCTCTTCGGGAAGATAAGGACGAAAGGGTAGAGGAAGCTGTGCAGGAAATGCTTGAGCAGGTATGGAGGGATATTGATGATAAGAGGAATTGAAAGCTTTAGAAAATGGTTCCAAGGCTGTGAAGAGCAATATGTGATTATAGGGGGGACTGCTTGTGACCTGTTAATGACAAATGAAGGGTTGGATTTTCGTGCGACAAAAGATATTGATCTTGTATTGGTTATAGAAGCATTAGATGTTTCGTTCGGAAAAAGATTTTGGGAATACATAGTTGCTGCAGGGTATGAACATCGCAACAAAAGCACGGAAGCATATCAATTTTACCGCTTTTCAAAGCCGCAATTGCAAGAATACCCTGCAATGATTGAACTGTTTACAAGAAAACCGGACACAATCATTCTGCCTCGAAATGCTATTCTTACACCGCTCCCGTTAGATGAAAATATTTCCAGTCTATCGGCTATTCTTCTTGATGATGATTACTATAATTTTTTAATGCAGGGAAGAACAAAGGTTGCAGGAGTAACTGTTTTAGACGTAACTCATCTGATTGCTTTTAAAGCTAAGGCATGGTTGGAGTTGTCTGAAAGAAATGTAGCCTGCGGTGATGTAGACAGCAGGGATATAAAGAAACATAAGAATGATGTATTTCGCTTAACGGAGCTTCTTTACCCTGATCAAGAGCCGCTTCGGAATGTGCCGCTTACAGTGCTGAAAGATATGAGAACCTTTTTAGAGAAAATGGAAACGGAAGATGTGGATTTGATAAAGCTTCGTATACCGAATAAGACCAAAGACACTATATTGGAAGAATTGCGTTCTTTGTACGGTTTAGATTAATCAATTGCCAGGCAAGTAATGCTGAAAGATGTATTAGCTACATGATATAAATAAAAAAGACGAACACGCTTTTGTGTCCGTCTACCGTAATCTGGAGGCGCCATCCGGATTTGAACCGGAGAATGAAGGTTTTGCAGACCTCTACCTTACCGCTTGGTTATGGCGCCATAAATAAATGGAGCGGGTTACGAGATTCGAACTCGCGACTTTCACCTTGGCAAGGTGACACTCTACCGCTGAGTTAAACCCGCTCGTTTGGTGCCCAGAGGCGGAATCGAACCACCGACACGGAGATTTTCAGTCTCCTGCTCTACCGACTGAGCTATCTGGGCATATGGCGACCTGGATGGGGCTCGAACCCACGACCTCCAGCGTGACAGGCTGGCATTCTAACCAACTGAACTACCAGGCCGCATAACGGGTAAAAATTGCTCTTAACCAGATCATTACAATATATTCTCTTAAAAAAGTACAATCAGACCTTCATTTTTAGGTCGCTTATTGAGTATACAAAATAGGCGTATTTTTGTCAACAGAAAAAAACCGGTGTGTCAAACAAACAAAGATGCGTACAAAGATGTTGTTATACTTCCTTAATTATGATTTAATTAAAGTCGGTAATGTCTTTTAGAAGACATTGAAAAGAGTTTATGTAAGCTCTTTAAAAATTAAATATCTCTTTTTGTGGTCTCACAATGTGAGACTGAACAAGGGAATCGGGTGCAAAGCCCGAACGGTACCGCCGCTGTAAGCGCCCATAATCAATGCTCGTTGACGAAAGTCGGTCACTGGGAAACCGGGAAGGCAGAGTTTGGTTAGCAGACTATTAGTCTTGCGAAGCGTTAGTCAGAAGACCTACAAGAAGATGCTGTGCTCCTTTTTGGAGTAAGTGCGTTTAGCATGAATACGGTTGCAACAGTTTTTTGCGGTTGTGACCGTTTTTTAACAGGGATGTGGCGGGTGCAAATATTCGGGAGGATAAAGGTTGCAGGTAAAGGGCATAAAAAAGCATAAGGGAAAAATAATTGCAGCAGTAGTTATACTGTGTGTCCTCGTTGTAACATATATTTGGGGCGGCAATTATGCTGTATCGGATATATCATATAACTCGGCAAGTCCTTCTCCTACACCTTGTCAAAGAGAGGGTTCTTCGGAGGGTGTTTTTGAAGGTTCCAAATCCTATTCCGAACAGTTGGGTATGGTATTTGATAAGGAAACAGGCAAGGACAGATATCTTACCGACCCTGTTCCTGAAGGAAAACCCATACCCGTAGAACCCCAAGATGCCGTTATAACCGACACTGCACATACCTGCATTCTTTCTGTCCGTTGCGATACCATATTGAATAATATGAAATATTTAGACAAAGAAAAGGTGGAGCTTGTGCCGAAAGACGGAGTTATTTTCCCGGCTACCGAAGTAACTTTCTATGAGGGTGAATCGGTTTTTAATATTCTTCGAAGAGAAATGAAGAAAGCAGGAATTCATATGGAGTTTGTGAATACTCCCATGTACAACAGTGTATATATTGAAGGTATCAACAATCTTTACGAGTTTGATGTAGGTGAGCTTTCCGGCTGGATGTATAAGGTGAACGGTTGGTTTCCCAATTACGGCGCTTCCCGTTATCAGTTAAAAGCCGGTGATGTGGTTGAATGGGTATATACCTGTAATTTAGGACGCGATGTGGGTGGATATTACGCTATGGGGGAAGAATGATGAAAGACACGTTTTCCACATACCACCCTGCCGTAAACTTTCTGTATTTCACTTTAATACTGGTGTTTTCCATGTTTTTTATGCACCCTGTTTGTCTTGCAACATCTTTACTGTCGGCTTTATGTTATTCAATTTATTTGAACGGTAAAAAAGCTTTATTCTTCAATCTTAAATATATGTTACCGCTACTTATCATTACCGCCCTTATAAACCCCGCTTTTAACCATGAAGGCGGCACCATTCTTACCTATCTTAGAGACGGCAATCCTTTAACGCTGGAATCCATAACATACGGAATAGCCGCAGCGGTTATGCTTATTACCGTCATATCCTGGTTTTCCTGCTATAACGCGGTTATGACTTCCGATAAGTTTGTGTACCTTTTCGGACGCATTATTCCTGCTCTGTCGCTGATATTATCCATGGCTTTACGTTTTGTTCCACATTTTAAGGCACAGATTAAGGTGGTTTCCGATGCGCAAAAGTGTATAGGGCGGGATGTCTCCAACGGAAGTATTTTACAGCGGGCAAAGCACGGTATACGAATACTGTCCATTATGGTTACATGGGCGTTGGAAAACGCCATTGAAACGGCGGATTCCATGAAAAGCCGCGGTTACGGTTTGCCGGGACGCACAGCCTTTTCCATATATCGTTTTGATAAGCGGGATAAAAAAGCTATGCTCTTTTTGTCTCTTTGCGGAATATATATCATATTAGGGGCTTTTTTAGGCGGTATATATTGGAGATATTTTCCCACTATGAAAGGTGTGGGGTTTGAACTTTATCCCATATCCCTTTATATCTGCTACTTTGCCTTGTGTATAATGCCGGTTGTTATTAATGTAAATGAGGATAGAAAATGGAAAGCTATACAATCAAAAATTTAACTTTTTCCTATCCGGAGAAAGAGAAAAAAGTATTAAATAATCTCTCTTTTTCCATAGAGCGGGGACAGTTCGTAACTCTTTGCGGACCTTCGGGGTGCGGTAAAACCACACTTCTCAGACAACTAAAAACTGTGCTTGCACCGCATGGAAGTTTAAGCGGAGATATCATATTTGAAGGGAAACCGTTATCTGAAGTTGATATACGTACCCAAAGTTCAAAGATAGGTTTTGTAATGCAATCTCCCGATAATCAGATTGTTACCGACAAGGTATGGCATGAATTGGCTTTCGGGTTGGAAAGTTTAGGCTTTAATACACCCGCTATCCGTTTGAAAGTAGCTGAAATGGCTTCATTTTTCGGTATAGAGACCTGGTTTTATAAAAATGTTACCGAACTATCCGGAGGACAAAAGCAACTGCTGAACCTTGCAGCTATCATGGCGATGCAACCGTCGGTACTTATACTGGACGAACCCACAAGTCAGTTAGACCCCATAGCGGCAACGGAATTTATCTCCGCTGTGGAAAAGATAAACAGAGAATTAGGTGTCACCGTTATAATAACCGAGCATAGGTTGGAGGAGGTTTTCGCTATATCCGACAGGGTATTGGTTATGGATGAAGGGCGGATAATCTGTGACGGTACACCTAATGAAGTGGGTGAACAGTTGAAAGACTTACATCACGGCATGTTTTTAGCAATGCCTGTTCCCATGCGTGTCTATGCGGGTGTGGAAAATAGTCTTGCTTGTCCCGTTACCGTAAGAGAGGGACGTACATGGTTGGATACCTTTACAAAGAACAAACAGTTAAGAGATATCCCTGCTGAGGATTCAATAAAGGAGCAAGAGGGTATTCCCGTTATTGAGTTTGATGAAGTATGGTTCAAATATGAAAAGGATGCTCCGGATGTGCTTAAAGGTCTTTCCATGAAAATATATCAAGGAGAGTTCTATGCCATATTGGGCGGAAACGGTACGGGAAAAACCACGGCACTGTCGCTCATATCCGGCATAAACAAGCCTTACAGAGGAACGGTTAGAATAAACGGGAAAGAACGGTCCAAGATAGGGGATAAAGAACTGTTTAACCGTATGTTGGGTGTATTACCGCAAAATCCTCAAGCACTTTTTGTTAAAAAGACCGTGCAGGAGGATCTTTTGGAAATGCTGTCCGGACAAAAGAAGTCCAAAGCGGAAAAAGAGCAACAAATAGCAAAGATCGCGAAACTGTGCAGATTGGAAGAGCTGTTATCCATGCACCCTTATGATTTGTCAGGCGGAGAACAACAGCGGGCGGCTTTAGCCAAGGTTCTTCTTTTAGAGCCTAAGATATTGCTTTTAGATGAGCCTACTAAAGGCATGGACGCGGAATTTAAACGGATATTCGCTAATATTCTTTATGAGCTTTTGTATAAAGGCGTTACCGTACTCATGGTAAGCCACGATATTGAGTTTTGTGCAAAATATGCTCATAAATGTGCTCTGTTCTTTGACGGTAATATAGTAAGCTGGAATACCCCGCGAAGTTTCTTTTCCGACAACAGTTTCTATACCACCGCAGCCAACAGAATGGCAAGACATATGCTTCCGACCGCAATAACTGCGGAAGATATAATTTATGCGTGCGGGGGAAAAGCGGAACCTTTTGAAATAAAGATACCGGAAGATAGAAACATTATGCCCATAGATACAAAAGAAGATACAGCAGAGGAATATGACAAAAGTGTATTAAAAAGTGAAAAAAAGAATAATAAGTTGCCCGCCTGGCGTATAGCAGGTGCAGTACTTACTGCTTTAGCCTTTCTTGTAACGGCATATTTTGCCGTAAGCAACATGGGGGATTTGTCAGCTATTATTAAACAGGGTGATTTATCGGTAGTTTCTTTCGGTAAAGAAATGAATATATGGCACTATGTTCTGTTAGCCGTTGCATTGGCAGCGGAATTACTCCTGTTCTTTATTCTTCTTCGGCCTAAACATACAAAGATAGATAACGAACAGGTAGCGGCGGATAAAAGAAAGCTTTCCAAGCGTACACTTCTTGCCGCTGCAATGATACTTATAGCTATCCCATTAACTATCTACTTAGGCGTCTATTATTTAGAGGACAGAAAATATTATTTTATCAGTATGCTGATAATATTGGAAACCATGCTGCCTTTTGTCCTTATATTTGAAGGGCGCAAACCTCAGGCAAGAGAGTTGATTATAATTGCGGTGCTTTGTGCCATAGGAGTGGCGGGGCGTACGGCTTTTTTCATGTTACCGCAATTCAAGCCGGTAGCGGCTATTGTAATTATAGCGGGAGTTGCATTCGGAGGGGAGACGGGATTTTTAGTAGGAGCGGTTACCGCCTTTGTGTCCAATATGTTTTTCGGTCAGGGTCCGTGGACACCTTGGCAGATGTTTGCTTTCGGTATAATAGGGTTTTTGGC
Source organism: Clostridiaceae bacterium (assembly GCA_012838235.1). Lineage (GTDB taxonomy): Bacteria > Bacillota > Clostridia > DUPQ01 > DUPQ01 > DUPQ01. The sequence goes on along the minus strand of DUPQ01000069.1, from coordinate 52,848 downwards.
CGGGATATTATTCAGAAAAGGAATATTACGGCGCAATACTATTGCACTTTGTATCTTCGGCGGACTGGCTACATTCTTAATATACGGAGGTATAATGAATCCCGCATCGGTATTGATGTATGAGGCAAAACCCACAATGGAAATGTTCTATGTTGCATATATCCGGGGTATTCCTTTTGACCTTATCCATGCGGTTGCCACCGTTGTCTTCCTGTTTTCCATTGCAAAACCCATGCTGGAGAAATTGGACAGGGTAAAACTGAAGTACGGACTTATAGAAAGGTGAAGTTTTTTGCTTCTTTAACATAAAAAGCTGCCAAACAGTTTTCTGTTATCATCAGAAAACGAATAGATAGGGCATCTTAAAAATGGTATAATATTTTCAAGTATATTAACTACTTGAGATAGGGAGGTGTTTCTTTGGCACACAATAATTTGCGTATTGTTGACGACAATATGTATCAAAAACTCTTGGGTGAACTTAAAGAAAGAGTGAGAAGCAGTCAACTAAAAGCTGCTGTAAAAGTGAACTATGAACTTTTGGACTTGTATTGGAATTTCGGAAAGGAAATTGCATTAAGACAGGAACAGTGTGCTTGGGGCGATGCATTTATCAAGTCACTGTCAAAAGATTTGTGCAAGGAATTTCCTAAACTGCAAGGGTTTTCCGAAACTAACCTTAAGTATATGAAGCGCTTTTATTTGTTTTACCAAAAAAGTCAACAGGCTGTTGACCAATTGGAATATATATTCTCAATTCCTTGGGGACATCATATTCTGTTAATGACAAAATGTAAAAGTCCGGAAGAAGCGTTGTTTTACATTGAGAAAACAATTAAAAACGGTTGGAGCAGAGCAGTACTTCTCAATTATTTAGATACGACTCTTTACACAACACAAGGAAAGGCAATCACAAATTTTACAACTCTCCTGCCTGATTCTCAAAGTGATTTAGCAAAAGAAACATTAAAAGATCCATATAATTTTGATTTCCTTACCTTGACGGAAGGATATAGGGAAAAAGAATTAGAGGATGCATTGACAACGAATATTACTCAGTTTTTATTAGAGCTGGGGCAAGGCTTTGCTTTTGTGGGGCGACAGGTGCCGATTATGGTTGGCTCAAAAGAGATGTTTATTGATCTATTGTTTTATCACTTGGAGCTTAGATGCTATGTTGTTGTGGAACTCAAGGCGACGGAATTTGAACCCGGCTATATCGGGCAATTAGGTGTTTATGTTGCTGCAATGAATCATCAGAGGAAAAAGGAAGCAGATAATGAAACATTGGGATTGTTAATCTGTAAAACAAAGGATAATGTCGTGGCTGAATATGCTTTGGAATCCAGCAGTCAACCTATCGGAATTTCAGAATATCATTTATCTCAACTTCTTCCGAAAGATTACAGGAGCAGTTTGCCGAGTATTAAAGAAATTGAGCAAGGCGTTATGGCAATCGGAAAAGAGGTATTTTTATAGTTGAAAAGTAAAAAAAGGGTAGCAATTGCATACCCTTTGTGATATGGTTTAGTTGAGTTTGAAGTCTCGGTAGTTTACGGGATTTCAGGAGATAATTTCGAGTGCTGTATGCGGTGGTCTGTTCTTTGGAATAAGAACGCATACATGTTAAAAGGGAAGCCGGTCGGAATCCGGCACGGACGCTGCCACTGTGAAGGTCCGCACTCCCGCGGTGAAAACCGGTCATTGAATCGTTATGATTTGATAAGGCAAGGGAGAGCATAAAAAGGACCGAAGTCAGGAGACCTGCTCGGAATTCATGCCGTCACACGATAAATGACAGGGGCATGGTGTTTTGATGTGCGAAGATACAGCCGCACGATGGTAAATATTTACTGTCGTGCGGTTTTTTCATCTGATTCCTAAGCACATCCTTTGTCGAAGACGGAAAAAAGACCAATCGTAAAAACAGCGGAGCGAGTTCTTTTAAAGAACCCCGCTGCAAAGCGGTCTCTAAATTCGATGAAGAAAGGGGTTGATGCACGGAAAATGAAATATTGACAGTTACAAATGATTTTCCACAAAAGATGACAGGTTCAGGTGATGATATTTAGTCACTTGAGAGTATTAATATGAAGAAACTAATTTGTATAAGGAGATTAACAATGCAAAGAAGTATAAAAGTAAATAAGTTTTTAGCTGTTATTTTATCCCTGCTTATACTCCTGCAAATATGCCCGTTAGGTGTATTTTCCGCAACAGCAATATATGAGCTTAAGGATACAACGGCAACGAAAATAGGTTCATTTACTCAGAGCGGTCAAACAATGGATATATATAAGCTGTCCCTTGACGGTTCCAAATATGGCTCTGTACAGTTAAAGGGACGGGATATGCTCGGCAACAGGATGCCCGTACTTCGTACACCTTCCGGTCAATACAAAATGATACAGCTTGTTCGGTTGGGTATAGTTTCCGAGACCAATATAGGTAAAGAGTGTTATGAGAACACAAAAGGTTTTCTGCCGGAAGATATAGTCAATGATTGCATGGAAGAAAACACTATCGGGTATTATTGGTATGGAATGCAACCTATGCCTGGGCTTGGTCCTGCCGTAGCACATATTGCAGGCTTTATCATAATAGAGTGGTCGTCAGCTACAGCTGTAAATGAGAAAAGAGAAACATCAATAAATGCATTAACCGAAGTTTGGGAAGCTGCTAAAGAAACCGATGCTTACAAAAACGCAAGCGGAGAAACAGCCGATATTGCTTCAAATGTTGACTCGACGTATAACGAAACCGTTACAGCCATAAATATGGCTCCGAGTATAAAAGAAATTGAAGAAGTGAAAAATACCGGAATAGAAGCAATAAATACCATTATTGCCGGCGGTGAAGCAACCGGACCTACAGTTGAGTATATTATCACATATATCACGGTGGAAAAATTGTTTATTGACGGCAATTTTATTGTGGAACCGACAGAAATGAAACTGCCTAAAGGTCTTAATGCGGCAGATCTTATGATGCAGGCTCTGAAAGCACGTTATCCCGAAAAGGGTGAAGAAGCATATCGGTACAACGGCGGTTATCTTGCAGGTGTTTGGGATCCGGACTTTGTGTATAAGGGCTCGGGAACGGTGCAGAAAGAGGGATACCTAAGCGAAAAAGATGCGGGTTCTTTCAGCGGCTGGATGTATTGCGTTAATGAAAGATTCCCCTCAACCGGTATGGACGGTTATACGTTAGAAGACAATGACGTTATGCGTCTTATATACGTAGGGCATTACAGTGCTACAGGCGGCGGAGCGAACAGGAGTGACCTTATAAGAAAGGTTGCTAATATTCGTAAGCAGTATTCAAATTCTATTGAAGCCATAACGGAGATATACGGTACTGCATACGATGACGCAATGACTGTTTTGAAACAAACTACCGTTGGAGAATACGAGGTGTCAAGTGCTCTGAATGCATTGATTACCATAGAAACATCCGTTTCCGTAACGGATATTGTTGATGTCCCTGCCGAAGTTGCTGCGGAGACGCCTTTGTCATTAGTCGGTACGGTAGAGCCGGATAATGCATCCCATAAAGAAATAACCTGGACTGTTAAGAATCAGGGTACGACAGGTGCATTCATAGAGAAAAATATTTTACATACCTTGTCGGAAGGTAATGTTACGGTTACTGCAACAATTGAAAACGGTAAAATAAAAGAAGACTTTTCCAAAGACTTTGATATAACGGTTACTATAAGCCTTGCACAGCAACTTGAGGAGGCAAAACAGGCAAGAATTGATCAAATTAATGCCGTATATACCGGTGTCGATGAGACCGATTACACAAAAGATTCATGGACACGTTTTTATGCTTTGATACAAAGTGCCATTGCAAATGTGCATGCAGCTACAACAGTTGATGCCATTAATGCTGTTGCAATACCTTCAACAGACGGTCTTGAAACGGTTGCGGCACATCTTGCAACCCTAAAAACAGCCAGGATTGAAAAGATAAATGCCGTTATCAACGGTTTGACGGAGGCCGATTATACACCCGATTCATGGACGGAATTACAGACCGCAATAACCGATGCGATTCAAGCGGTTACCGATGCTACGGATGCAGCCGCAGTGGAAGCGGTTAATATACCTTCAATAAGCGGTCTTGTTGCGGCAGGTTCGGAATTGGAAGAAGTGAAGAGAGCAAAGATTGCTCAGATAAACGGCGTTACCAACGGTTTTTCGGAAACCGACTATACAGCCGATTCATGGGCAGCATTGCAGACAGCGATAATCGATGCGATTCAAGCGGTCAATAACGCAACCGATGTTCCTGCGGTAAAGGAAGTAGCTATACCGTCAACTGACGGTCTTGTAGCGGTTGCTTCACAGTTGGCTTCGGCTAAAGAGGCGAAGATTGCCCAAATAGCTGCCGTTACCGACGGTTTAAACCAATCAATATATACCAAAGCATCATGGTCTGCATTGCAGTCAGCGATGGCAACGGCAACAGCCGATGTGCAAAATGCCAAAACTTTAGCAGCGGTAGAAGCAATATCTATCCCTTCGACAGAGAATCTTGTAACAATATTGGATTCTGAGAAAGCGGCGAGAATTGCAAGATTTGAAGCGGTCTTTGACGGTTTAGTGCAAGCCGAATACACTGAAGCATCGTGGGCAGCCTTACAAACGGCTGTTAACAATGCAAAGGAAGAAGTAAACAGTGCCGAATCGGTGGAAGAAGTAAAAGCGGTTCGCATCCCGTCAACTGACGGACTGGTGACACTTAAAGAGGAGTTGGCGGCTGCGAAAGCGGAGAAGAAAGCACAAATAGAGGAAAGAAATAGATATCTGTATCAATTACCTTATACACCGGGTTCATGGACGGCATATTGCAGAGGCTACCAGACAACAATGGCATCGATTGATGCGGCAACTACTGTTGAAGAAGTGAATGCAATTACTTTCCCGTCAGAGAGTATGCTTGTACTTAGAGGCGATAAAGGCGCACTTAGGGAAGCGATTACTTTGGCGGAAACAAAGAACCAAGACCACTATATCGAGGGTTGGGATGAGTTTTTCAACGCATTACGTGCCGCAAAACAAGTTGAAGGCGATTGGAATGCCGCACAGGGAAAAGTTGACAATGCTTTAGCAAATCTTAACGACAGAATGACTCGTCTTGTTTTGAAAGACGGTTATGCGGGTGCATTGAATGATGTACTTAACTATATCAGAAGTAATGTGGAAACCCCGGAATTGGGAAGTATCGGCGGTGAATGGGCTATTCTTTCGTTAGCGCGCGGCGGTTTTTCAGATACTCCGTATTATGACGGTTATTACAGTCGCATACTGACAAGTATAGCGGATAAACCGGACAAGTTGAATGACAACAAATCTACGGAAAACTCGCGACTTATACTGGCTTTGACTTCTTTAGGAATCGGTGCTGTAAATGTCAACGGTAAAAACCTTATCGCTCCGTTACTTTCCGATAGCGAGTGGGTAAAAAGACAGGGCATAAACGGTGCAGTATTTGCATTGATAGCTATGGATTCTTTACCGTACGCAAAGAACAGTCCGGTCAGGCAGGAGTTGGTCGACTACATTTTAAGCTGCCAAGTAGGCGACGGTTGGTCGCTTGACAATACCAATCCCAATCTGGACATTACGGCAATGACCATCCAGGCTCTTGCCCCATACAAAGAGCAAGATGATGTATCAGCAGCTGTTGGCAAGGCTCTCGCATGGATTGTCAGGCAGAAGATAACCGATTCGGAAGGTTGTTCACAGGTAATAGTAGCATTGTCAGCATTGGGAGAAGATGCCGCCGATTTCAACGGTAAAAACTATATCAGCATACTTCTTTCCTACTATGATGCTACAAACAAGGCTTTCTTACGTGAAAGTGCAGCCAATTTAATGTCAAGCGAGCAGGGTGCATATGCATTGGTAGCATATGACCGCTTCAAAAACGGTAAAGCACGCCTTTATGATATGAGTGATGTTGTGAAGATGGTTTCCGATGATGTGCTTCCGGCGGTTGCGGATAAAACGGCATTGGAAGAGAAAATAGCACAAGCGGAAAGATACAGTGAGAGCGATTATACAGCGGGAAGTTGGAGTGCATTACAAATTGAACTAAGGGATGCAAAAGCTGTAAGAGACTTGGAAACCGTAACTCAGGCGGTTGTGGATAATGCCGTTAGTTCATTGGTTTCAGCAATAGCGAAACTGAAAATAGCGGAACCCGCCGTTCAACTTAAATATGTCAGACTCAGTGTAACCGATCCCAATGCCAAAGCTAACCAACAGAGCGTATACTTTCCGCCCACAGCAATGGAAATGAATGACGGTGAGACGGCATATTCAATACTCAGACGCACAGGTTTGACACTTCGGGTATCGGACCATTCACAGTATGCAGGCGTTTATGTTGAAGCTATAAGCGGATTCGGTGAGTTTGATGACGGTCCGCAGTCCGGTTGGATGTACAAGGTTAACGGTGTGTTCCCCGGTTATTCTTCATCATTGTATGAATTGAAAGAAAATGATGTAGTTGAGTGGGTATACACAAGAGACCTGGGCAAGGATGTAGGCGGATACCTGCCTGGAGTGGAAGATACCGATACAGCTGAGCAAGGTGTAGCAACTCTGACACCTAAAGCGGATGTTACCGGTTCCGATGCTACCGCTTCGGTTACCGCTGAGCAGATTAACTCAGCAGTAAAAGCAGTAAAGAGCGGCTCTTCCGGAAGTGTAGGTATTGCACCCTCAGGAGCGGATAAGGCAAAGAATGTAGCCGTAAATATACCGACTACTGCCGCAAAGAGCATAGCTGATGAGAAGAATTTAGGTCTGGAGATAGATACTCCTGTCGGAATAATAACCATTCCCAACGATGCCTTAACTTCCATAGCAAACGAGGCTAAAGGCTCGGATATTGAGGTAAGTATTGCTAAAAAGAGTGCAGCGGATGTTACGGATGATAGTATAGATACATCAAGCGGTATAGTGGTTTCGGTAAGTATATCTTCCGACGGTAAAGAGATATCAAGCTTCGGAGGAAAGAGCATTACAATAGACATTCCTGTAAGTAACGAGTTTGAAGCAGGTGAAACCTACAGTGTAGTACATATATCAAAGAACGGTTCCACGGAAACCATAAAAGGTGAGTGTATAAAGATTGACGGTAGACTCTATGTACGTATCAGTGTAACTCACTTAAGTACTTTTGTAGTACTCTTAGATGATGTGGTACTGGCATTTACCGACCTGAATAAACACTGGGCTGTAAAAGAGATTAAGTATGTCTATGCTAAGGGAATAATGAGAGGAACAAGTGAAACCACATTTGAACCCAGAGAGACATTAAGTAGAGCAATGCTTGTAACAATGCTTTATCGTTTGGAGAAAGAGCCTAAAGCAGATAGTAAGAACATCTTTACCGACGTTAAAAAAGGTATGTGGTATTCAGATGCAATATGCTGGGCTGCAAGTAACGGCATAGTAAACGGTTACGGAGAGGGTATATTTGCTCCGAATGACAGCATCACAAGAGAGCAGATGGCAACCATTCTTTACAGGTATGCACAGTACAAGAATTATGATGTATCCAAAACCGGAGACCTTACCGTATTCGGTGACAAAAAAGAGATAAGCGAATGGGCATTGGGTGCGCTTAAGTGGGCAAACGGAGAAAAACTCATAAACGGACGTACACGTACCGGAATAGTGCCCGCAGGCAACACAACACGTGCCGAAGCTGCTGTAATGCTTACACGTTTTATGAAAAACATAGTTAAGTAGACAGTTATACTAATGATTTAAAATGAGTAACTGTACTAATGATGTAAAGTAATAGTACACCCGTCGCCCGATTATTCAGGTGGCGGGTGTACGGTTTCAAATACCCTGCTATTTAGTAGCAGTGCAGGAGGTTATTTGTGAAAACAGTATTGAGAAGAACAGTTTTATTGCTTATAGTGCTTTCTCTTGTTATGGGGTTTGCAACTCCCATAACGGCTCTTTCAAAAGATGAGTTGGAAAAGTCGGTTTCCGCAGCAGCTGAATATATGGTAAATACGGTAAAGAATCCGCAGGTAGGGTCTATCGGGGGAGAGTGGGCGATAATAGGGTTAGCACGCAGCGGTTATGAGGTACCGGACGGATATTACGAGAACTATTATGCTACCGTGGAAAACTATGTAAAGGCTTGTAAGGGAGTGTTGCATGAAAAGAAATATACGGAATACAGCCGTATTATTGTAGCTCTTTCTTCAATCGGTAAAGATGCCCGTGATGTTGCAGGCTATGACCTTACTTATGCTTTAGGTGATTACGATAAAACTGTATGGCAGGGACTTAACGGACCCATATGGGCTTTAATTGCATTGGATACAAGGGATTATCCAGTTCCGGAAAACAAAGAAGCCAAAACTCAGGCGACAAGACAGAAGTATATAGACCGCATTTTAGAGTGTCAGCTAAAAGACGGAGGCTGGAGTTTGTTCGGAGGAAGTTCCATAGCTGCCGCTCAGGACGAAATTCCCGATCCGGACATTACCGGAATGGCACTTCAGGCTCTTGCAAAATATCAGGACCAACCTAAAGTGGCTAAAGCGACAAAAAAGGCTTTAGCATGTATGAGCGGTAAGCAGGGCGGTAGCGGCAGTTTTGACAGTTGGGGAACAACAAATTCCGAAAGCTGCGTGCAAATGCTTGTCGCACTGTGTGAACTCGGAATACCTTTGGACGATTCACGTTTTGCAAAAAACGGTGTTACTCTTTTGGATAATTTAAAGACTTATCAGTTAGAGGACGGCAGTTTTCTTCATACATATTCCGGCTCCGGCAGCAATCAGATGGCTTCGGAACAGGGATTTTACGGAGTGGTTGCAGCTCTTAGAGCGATTGAGGGTAAAAATAGCCTTTACAGAATGAGTGATGCTATAACTGTAGAAGGCTCTGTTGATATTACCGTTAAAAAAGGTGAAGGTCTCGAGGGGAAGCATAAAGATGTGTTGCCTATGCCCATAACCGCACCCGGTACAACATTTGAAGATATTACATTCAGTCCCAATATAGCGGCGATAGAGGCGCTTGCTTCGAGGGGTATTATAAACGGGAGAAGCAAGGAGAGCTTTGCACCCGATGCCGATATGACCAGAGCGGAGTTTGCTACCATAATAACCCGCGGGTTAGGCCTTGTTGAAGAGGATACCAAAGTGTTCAGCGATGTATCTTCGGATAAGTGGTATGCGGGTTATATAGGAACAGCCAACAAGTACGGGATAGTAAACGGTGTCGGAGAGGGAAAATTCAATCCCGAAGGCACTATTACAAGACAGGAAGCCGCTACAATGGTTGCTCGTGCAGCTGCATTATGCGGACTGGATACAAAGATGAGCAATGCCGAGATAAGGGATGTTTTATCTCAGTTTGAAGACTATGTAACGGTGGCGGATTGGGCAATGGAATCAATGGCTTTTTGTTACAAAAAAGATATACTCAGCGACTCCGCACTTAAGGTAGAGCCTAAAGTACAGATACAAAGAAGCGAAATAGCACAGATGCTGTTTAATATGTTAACTGTTGCGAATTTGCTCTGATGTTGTTTGTAGCAGTATATGTATTGTGGTAGAATATGTTTGATAAAAGTGATAGGAGATATCTTTAATTGGCTAAAAAACGAAAGAAAAAAGCTTACTGGATTATAATTGTCGTGCTGCTTGCGGTATTGGTAGCGGTCGGTTTCATATTTTTCAGAACGGAGATACTCAGGTTCTTTAAGGCCGATGTAGTAGCAAAAGATGCCGGCGTACAATACACAATTCCCGTAGTGACGGGAAGTGTTGTTGCATCGGAAAACGGGTATATATATATCTGTACCGACAACAACTTATCCATTTTCAAAAGCAACGGAGAGTTTTTACGCTCTTATCTTCTTTCCTATACAGACACAAAGATTGCCTATTCCGATACGCATGTAGTGGTATATGATAAAGGTGCCACATCGTACACCGTTTTTTGTGAAGGTAAGAAGGTAGATGAATATACTGCAAAAACCGCCATAACATATGTATTCGCATTTGATGAATATATGTTTTTACTTTGCGAAGGCTTACAAGGATACCTCGGAGCGGTATACTGTTCGACATATCAGACAAACCTCATAATACCCGACGGATACAAGAATGATATACAATATTCCGAGAGATATCCCGTTTATCTTGACATGTTTGATGATAAGGAGCAATTTGCGGTTGTTTCCTGTGTCCCCGATGATATGTCAAAAACACATATTGAGGTGTTTGAAATAGGGAAACCCACTCCGATAGCAGGTATCACATTGGACGGGTTCCTGCCCAAAACGGTATGTTTGCAAGACGGAAAATTTCTTATGGCCAATGATACCGATGTTTTGCTGATAGATAAAGTAATGGAAAAGACCTCGGTTTTTAAAGATCAACAGATTGTTTATTTAAAAGGATATGAAAACCATGCATACGGATATGGTATAATAGACGGTGAAGACAGGATATTTAAGATAGATTCAATCGGTTCATTGACATGGGAAAAAGCATTGCAAGAGGATGTTCAGGGATTTTCGGTTTCCGAGAACAAACCGGTAATCTGGAAAGCACAGACCTTGAGCATGTTTACACTTAAGGGAAATGATTTCCATACAGTGGAAACCGATTCGCTTATACAACAGGTAATAGCGATAGGCGGTCACAGAATTGCCATATTAACGTCAAGGAATGTGATTGTTTATAAGTATTAGATAGCTGTAGATTGATGATTTATATGAAGTGTGGGAGAATATATGTAGAAGGAGATAAATGATGAATGTAGCAGACTATATCTTAATATTAATAATAATTGTTTCCATGATTTTGGGAGGAATAAGGGGAATCATCATGTCGGCATACGGATTGCTGACCACCATCTTAAGTATTTTTCTCTCCTTTAAATTCGCTCAGCCCATCAGAGATTTGTTGGTGGGAACCAGTTTCTATAACAACATACATGAAAAGATTGAGCATATGGCGGAAGCATTGGTACCCAATCTGGATTCGGTGGAAGAAGCGATTATCGCTACCGTCAATTCTTTGCCGTTTCCCGATGATATAAAGATTTGGCTTATAGAGAGAATAGATTTTTCCCAAACCACCACAAAAGCGGAAGCTATGGGCGGATTGGTTGCTAACATAACCGACCTTATAATAGTAATAATCATAGGTATCATATTGTTTATTCTGTTATTGATAATATTCAAACTTCTCAGAGGATTGGTAAAGAAAATATCGGAACTGCCGGTTATCAAGCAGGTAGATGCAATAGTAGGAGCGGTTATCGGAGGAGTATCGGGATTACTGTTGGTTTATATAATACTCCTGCTCATTTCCGGTTTCCAGACAGCGGAAGTAATGAGTGTAGTTCATGAAACAATTCAGGAAAGTAAACTGGCAAGTGTCCTGTATAACAACAATCTTCTGCTGGAGCTGTTTAAGAAATAGATTTTTCTTATACATTAATTAATATTGATTTAACTTAATAAGCTTAAAAAGTCATATTTAGTTCATCTTCCGCATATATAGTGTAAGGTAATACGGGGAGGATTTTGTTATGACCAATATATCAATATGGGGAGATTCGGTTTTGAGAGGCGTTGTATATGATGACAATGCCGGTAAGTATGTTTTTCTACAGAACAGCTGCATACCGGAAACCGCTAAAAACTTTAATATCACATATGTCAATAATTCCAAATACGGTATGACCGCACCCAAGGCTTTGGAAAGAATGAAGAAGAATCTGGAAGAAAGTGATATTAAACCGGATTTTGCACTTATTGAATTGGGAGGTAATGACTGCGATTTTAACTGGAAGGAAGTAGCATCAAACCCGGATATTAACCATGACCCCAATACCCCTATTAAAGTGTTTGATAAGACAATAAGGCAGATGGTTACCATGTTCAGAGAAAAAGGTATTGAACCGGTTCTGACCAACCTGCACCCGATAGATCCCGTCAGATATCTGGACTGGATAACAAAAGACGGAACATCAAAAGAAGCCATACTGAAGTGGCTTAAGGATGTATTCAAGATATACAGATTTCAGGAGCTTTATTCTCTTACCATAGAGCATATTTCCAAACAGTTGAATGTCCGGCTTATAGATATAAGGAAGGCATTCCTGGATGCAAAAAACCTGATGGAACTGTTATGCAGAGACGGCATTCATCCCAATGAAAAAGGGCATGAAATCATAGCAGGCTGCCTCATAGAATACATATCCGATTACAAAAGAGAGGTTTTACAAGGAGCTGTTTAACGCATTATATTGAATGAAAAGGCAATATGGGATATACTTTTTCTATGAAAAAAGTATGCCTGCTTATAATTTGCCTTTTTATATTATCCTTTATACTGACAGGTTGTGACAACCGGCCGTGGATTAACATGGTTGACACTTTAATGCAGGGTGATTACAGAAAAGCCAACAAACAGTATGAGAAAATTGAAAAGAATTATGTACATGCGATGAATACATCGGAGTATGTCTATCAATATATTGAAAACATAGTTACATCATTCAAACAGGACAAGACCTCATACAAAACCGCGGAAAAGAAACTGAATCTTTTCTCGCTGCTGGAAATGCCGCTGTATAATCTGGAGAATGCAAAAAACGAAGTTGAAAGAATACAGGCATCAAGAACAGCCTATAATCAAGCAAGGGAGTTGTATCTTGCCCAATTGTATTACGATGCCCATAATAAGTTCAAACTTGTGGAAATAGATGATTCCGGAAACTATGATAAAGCTCAGGAATATCTCTTAAGTATTGTATATGTATTACTTTATAGAGAAGAATACTATAAGGCTGCCGATGTCATCTTGTCGGTGGATATAAACAGCAATACGGTACCCAAACTTGCGGAGTATTCTGTGGATCTGGCAATAAGACTTCTGTATTACAAGGATGACATAGATAAAGCTTATGAGATTCATGATAAATTGATAAAACTTCTTATACGCATGGAGCCCGGCGTTAAAGACGCAATTAAGGAATGGTCAAGAAAACTGGAATCAATTTATTCCCGTCCGGAATATGCGGCGGTGTGTATTTCTTTCCTCTCGGACGATATGGAAGACATGTTTTACAAGTTGGAGCAGACCGATTTACGCCTGGAGACACAAAAAACCGATTATGCATTTATTATCCTTAAATCCATCCCTGTTCGTCAGGATACTATAGGGTATATAGCCCCCAGAATGACCGAAATTCTGTATCAATATATTTCACAGGGCAAACCTGACTACGCTCAGTCGGTGGTAGACACAGTCTTTTCCGAGATTGATGACGACCGGATGGTTAAGTCTTTAGTGACCTATATACAGGATAATATTAAGAATAAAGAGTATCTTAAGAAGATAGACATGACGGTCGGGCGATAGATTTCGGTTGACAATAGACAAAGTGATGTATATAATAGGAAAAGTCTCTAAAGCCATGCCGAAGTGGCGGAATAGGCAGACGCACAGGACTTAAAATCCTGCGGTCGAATAGACTGTACCGGTTCGACCCCGGTCTTCGGTACCAGTATGCCGCGGAGTAGAGCAGTCCGGAAGCTCGTCGGGCTCATAACCCGGAGGTCAAAGGTTCAAATCCTTTCTCCGCAACCAACTAAGAGAACAGCTATATATTGATGGCTGTTTTCTTTCTTTATACATATAGCAACAAATTTGCTATATATCCTAAAACATATAACATAGTTCAGATACGGTCAGAATATGCTGCTTTTAGTAGAAATCCTTACATGTATATGGTAAAATATGTTTAATTTCGAAATTGTAAGGTGAAATATTTCGGACAGTGAAGTATTCTGTATTAAGCAGTAATCAGATGAGGTTGTACATGAAGTAATGAGCGATTTTGCTGAGGTCAGCAAAATCGTGGAAACTGGTGCTGTAAGTAGACCTATTAAGGATTATGAACTTACGAGATATGCATGTTACTTAATTGTTCAAAACGGAGATCCAAGAAAAGAAGTTATAGCTTTAGGTCAGACTTATTTCGCAATACAAACATATCGCCAAGAATTAGCCGACCAATTTAATCAACTTGACGAAGACAGAAGAAGACTTTTTGTTCGCGGAGATATTAAACAATGGAACCAACTTTTGGCAGAAACGGCACATGCTGCGGGTGTTATTACAAACGAAGAATTTGCAATTTTTTAAAACGCAGGCTACATGGGTTTGTATGGTGGATTGGATGTGGAAGATTTACCCGTTCCGGAAAAAAGCATTCAACAGATAGAAAAAGAACAGATTAAACGCTTAAAAGAAAAAGTTAAGAAAGGGAAATTGATGTTGGATGAATAATATCACTTATACTCATAGAACAATACTGCTGTCTATAAAGCCGGAATTTGTAAAACAAATCTTTGCAGGCACTAAACGCTATGAGTTTCGCAGAAGATTGCCGAAAGAAGAAGTAGGTAAGCTGGTAATATATGCTACAAATCCGGTAAAGCAAGTTATGGGTGAAATTAAACTTGAAGGACTTCTTTCCGGTACTCCCGATTACATATGGGAAATAACTAAAGAAGAAGCCGGAATTACTCAAAGTAGATTTAGACAGTATTTTAAAGATACTACAGTTGCATATGCTTATGTACTGGGAGAGATTACTGTCTATGATAATCCAAAGAGTTTACAGGATTTAGGGATATTGAATGCACCACAGTCATTTGTTTACATATAACACTTAGGTCATGGACTGTGTAGAATAAACTTAGGATATATTATATTGACAACTGTTTTCCTAATTAGAAAGAAACAGCAGTTCAAAGAATAAAATCATTTGACAAAAAAGCTCCAAGTTTGACTTAGAGCTTTTCCTGTATTTTTTGTTTATCACTCATTTTGAACGTGTTTCTTCAAGCAGCTGCATAAACTCCTTACCAGTGATGTTTTCTTTTTCTAAGAGATATTTTGATATTCTTTCCAAAGCATCTTTGTTATCCTGCAGTAAATTGAAAGCATTCTGCTGACATTGAACAAGTATATTGCTGACCTCTTTATCAATTAATGCACCGGTCTGTTCCGAGTGATGAGCTACATTGCGGCCGTCCAGATACTGATTTTGTGTGCTTTCCAGTCCCATAGGTCCGAACTTGTCGCTCATACCGTATTGGGTAATCATACCCCTTGCCAGTTTGGTTGCCCGTTCGATGTCATTGGATGCACCGGTACTTACTTCTCCGAATATAAGATTCTCGGCAGCTCGTCCTCCAAGCAGGGTGGTAATCTGAGCAAGAATCTCCGACTCGGTCATAAGATAGCGTTCTTCCTCCGGCATACTCATTGTATAGCCCAGACTTCCCATAGTACGGGGAACGATAGTAATCTTCTGAACAGGTTGACTGTTTTTCTGAAGGGCGCTGACCAAAGCATGTCCTACTTCGTGATAAGCTACCATCTCACGTTCCTTGGGATTCATTACACGGTCTTTCTTCTCTTTACCTGCAATGACAACTTCCACCGCTTCCATTAAATCTTTCTGGGATACTTTCTGTCTGCCTTCCTTTACAGCCAGTAATGCTCCTTCATTAATCATATTGGCAAGATCCGCACCGGTTGCGCCACTGGTTGCCAGTGCTATTTCACGCAGATTGACATCGGAATCCAGCTTGACCTTTGCGGCATGCACTTTCAGAATAGCTTCACGTCCTATAAGGTCGGGTTTGTCAACAATAATGCGTCTGTCAAAACGTCCCGGACGAAGCAATGCCTTATCCAGTACTTCAGGTCGGTTTGTGGCAGCCAGAACAACTATTCCTTTACCGCTGTCGAAACCGTCCATTTCAGCCAGAAGCTGATTTAAGGTTTGTTCTCTTTCATCGTTGGAACCGAATTGATTGTCACGTCTTTTACCTATGGCATCTATTTCATCAATGAATATGATGCAGGGAGTGTTCTTCTTGGCATTTTCAAACAAATCACGTACACGGGATGCTCCTACACCTACGAACATTTCCACAAACTCACTGCCGGAGATGGAGTAGAAGGGAACACCCGATTCTCCCGCAACCGCTTTTGCCAGAAGTGTCTTTCCCGTTCCGGGAGGTCCCACCAAAAGAGCTCCTTTGGGTTGTTTTGCACCGATTTCACGATATTTTTCCGGATTATGCAGAAAATCAACCATTTCTTTCAGACTTTCTTTGGCCTCGTCCTGTCCCGCTACATCATCAAATGTGACTCCCGTATTCTTCTCAATATTGTATTCTTTTGCTTTACTTTTCCCTACTCCGAATATACCGCCCATGCCGCCACCGGGTGCCTTTTTCCCGATTTTCTTTATAACATTGCGGATAACAAAGAAGTAAATCAGATACATAATAAGGGTGGGGATAATCCACATGGTGATAAAGCTTCTTAACGGTGAAACTTTGGTGTTGCTGATAACTTGACTGAAGGCTACACCGTTATCGGCTAACCGATGTATTAAATCGGGGTCTTCCATCCGAACTGCAATATAGTTGGTGCCCGATGCCGGAGCCGGTTGCTTTTCGGTGCGTCCGGTCGGATAAATTATTTTCTCCACCTCAGCAAGATCCGCATCATTACTGATTGTTATCTGAAGCTGCTCGTCACTTAATAAAGCCTGGCTGACGTTCCCGCTTTCCACCAATTCCATGAATTGGCTGTATTGAATGACTTGAACCGATTTATTCAGCCTGCCTGCAAAAAGTGTATTTATTATGAAGGTGATAAGAAATATTATCAATATTATATTGAAAATATTCGGCCCTCTGGGCACATTGGAAGCAGGACCGCCATCCCTTCCGGTGTTGCCGCTGTATCTGTTATTTGAATCATTTGAATTCATTTGATTGGGTCCGTTACTTCGGGCATTGTCCTGTTCCGTTCCCGAAACGTTGTTTATTCTGTCTTCATTATTAGAACTCATTTTATCCTCCTCGTCCTTGAGTACGCGCTGTACTCAATATTTTCAAAAGGCTCCAAAACGGTAGCATGTTATATACTTAATCATATCACAAAAAAAACAATATAATAGGAATTTACCGTAATAACGGAAGGAATTTAATATGCTTAGATGATTTAGTTGATGTACATGATATTACGAATTACAGAAAAGTTTTTACATTTAAAATATCCGACAGCGGGTTACGTAAAAATCTCCTTTGCAAATTCGCGGGACTTTAGAATTGTGCAACATATTTGCGATATATTCTAAAATATATAACATAGTTCAGATACGGTCAGAATATGCTGTTTTTAATAGAATTGCTTGCATACAGATGGTAAAATATGTTTAGTTACTAAATAAATGAAGGAGTACACGACCTTGCAGGAATCACAAACAACGGAATGGAAAGAACGTTGGAAAGATGAATATTTGGCTTGGATTTGCGGTTTTGCTAATAGTACCGGCGGAATTATTGTATTGGGTAGAAGCGATGCAGGAGAAGCTGTAGGTGTGATTAATGCGAAGAAATTGATGACCGATCTACCGAATAAAATTCGTGATGCCTTGGGAATTATTGTTGAGATTAAGCTTGTTCAGGAAGGCGGAAAAGACTTGATTGAAATTATAGTACCTTCCTATCCTGTTCCGATTTCCTGTAACGGCAGTTATTATGTCCGTAGCGGTGCTACTAATCAACGCTTAAGCGGGAGTGCACTTGAAAGCTATATTTTAAGTAAAAGAGGTGTAAATTGGGACAGTTTACCTATACCCGGTTTTAAAATGGAAGACATCAGTGATAAAGCAGTTGACCATTTTAAAAAATTGGCAGCAAAAAAAGGCAGGATTCCTGCTGAGTACTTAGATGAGCCGAATGATGTTCTTTTCAGTCGGATGGGATTGATTAAAAACGGTTATCTGACCAATGCGGCAATGCTTTTATTTTCCGAGAATCCTCAAAGATGGCAACAGGGTGCATATGTGAAGATAGGTTTCTTTCGCAATCACGCAGATTTGGAGTATCAGGATGAAATCCATGGACCTTTGATTAATCAGATAGATCGTGTTATGGAAGTTGTGCACCTTAAGTATATGAAAGCGAGAATTACATACGAAGGTATTCAGAGAATAGAACGCTATTTTGTTCCGGATGAAGCCTTGAGAGAAGCAATACTGAACGCTATATGCCACAAAGATTATAGCAGTAAGATTCCCATACAGATTAGTGTGTATAGCGATCAGCTTTACATAGGTAATGTCGGCAGGCTCCCTGAGCATTGGACACTTGATGACTTATTGGGTAAACACAATTCCATTCCTTTCAATCCCGATGTTGCCAATGTTTTTTATCTTGCCGGTCACATTGAAAGCTGGGGGCGCGGTATTGAGAAAATTTTTAATGCCTGCAAAGTGGAAAATGTACCTATGCCGCAATTTAAGGTACATCCCGGTGATATAATGATTCATTTTACCGCTCCTTACGGTTTTTCCGAATTAGGAGTCAAATATGATATCGGAAGTAAGCAAAATGACCAAGATAGTGACCAAGTCAGTGACCAAGGTATTAAAGTAAAAGACATACTTGCTTTTTGCACGGTTGAGCGGACACTGGAAAGCATAATGAAATGGTTCGGAATGTCCCATAAAACCTATTTCAGAAGAGCATATATCAACCCGTTACTTGAAGAAGGCTTATTGAGAATGACAGTTCCGGACAAACCGACAAGTAAGAATCAGCAATATGTAACAACACAAAAGGGACGTGAACTGTCGGATAAGCAATAGTAAAATATACCCTAAAAGGTATAAATATGTGAAAATAGCATATATTATACCCATATAGGTATAATTATTAGCAAAAGTGTTGACATATTACCCTATCGGGTGTAATATGTGGTTATGGATACTATTGGAAAGTATATAAAACGGAAGAGAAAAGGAGCAGGCCTGACTCAGGTGGATTTTGCTATACGTTCCGGACTGGGACTTCGTTTTATACGCGAGTTGGAGCAGGGAAAAGAGACAGTCAGACTGGATAAGGTAAATCAGGCTCTCGGAATGTTCGGTATGAAAGCGGTTCCCGGAAGAAAGGATGAATGATGCAGGATTCCTACAGAACAGTTTTTGTGTATGTGCAGGATATATATGCCGGTGTATTGAAAGAAACCGATACGGGATACCTGTTTCAATACGATAAAGAGTATTTGAACAATCCTGAAGCTGCTTTTGTAAGCCTGACTTTACCGAAGCGGGAAGAAGCATATCAATCTAAAACACTCTTTTCCTTTTTTGACGGGCTTATACCCGAAGGATGGTTTTTAGAAGTTGTATCCCGCAACTGGAAAATAAATAAACAGGATCGGTTCGGTATACTCATGGTGGCTTGTCAGGATTGTATTGGTGATGTGAGCATCAGACAGGTGAAAAAATGAAATGTTTATGTTGCGGAAAACCTTTAAATGAAAATACTAATGCTTCATTCTGGCATGATGCCTGTGTGAAAAAATTCTTTTTTACAAAAAAACTTCCGAGTATGGATTTATCTGACGAAATATTGGAGCGGTATGTAAATGAAAATGTAAAAAAGGGGATTTCCGTTGCCGGAGTTCAGAAGAAAATATCTCTTCAATTGACTCATGATAACAATTTGAGGTTGACTCTGGTGAACTATCCGACAGGATATATTTTAAAACCTCAGGTATCTGAATATTCTTCTTTACCTGAGGCGGAATACCTGGTTATGCGTATGGCATTTGAGACAGGTATTAAAACCGTTCCTTTTGCATTATTAATGATGAAAGATAACAGTTATGCATTTATTACAAGACGTGTTGACCGTATTCTGATAAGTAAGAAAAGTCTTAAAACACATATGCTTGCAATGGAAGACTTCTGCCAGTTAAGCGGACGATTAACGGCGGACAAATATCACGGATCATATGAACAATGTGCCAAGATAATATCAAGATATTCGATTAACAGCGGATTGGATTTATCCGAGCTTTTCTTCAGAATAGTGTTTTCCTATGCGGTAGGTAATAGCGATATGCATTTGAAAAATTTTTCATTAATAGAGACTGCACCCGGTAGTCGACAATATGTTCTCTCTTCGGCATATGACTTGTTACCGGTTAATATTATTCTTCCTGAAGATGAAGATCAGTTTGCACTTACTCTTAACGGGAAGAAACGGAATATAAGAAGGAAAGACTTCCTCACATTTGCAGAGAATTCGCAAATACCTATAAAATCGGCGGAAAAGATAATAAATCAAGTGGTGTCATTGAAAGACACATATCTTTCCATGTGTCGGGATTCTTACCTTCCGGATAATATGAAATCGGAATTGGAGCAGCTTATAACTGCAAGGATATCTGTTTTGAACAGTTAAATTTTCTATATCAATCTATATACAAACAGACAAGTTATTGACATATGCCGGAAACAATATATAATTATAGGTGTAGACTATTTGTGCAGGCAGAGGAGGTAATCATTAATGGCCAGACCTATGAAGAGAAGAAGGGTTTGTTACTTACCGAAGATTAAGCGATTCGGACCGCTTGATTTACCTACCGGAGCAAACGGTTTTGTAAACATGACTGTAGATGAGTATGAGACCATAAGGCTTATAGATTTGGAAGGGTTAATGCAGGAAGAGTGTGCAAAGCAAATGAATGTTGCCAGAAGTACCGTACAGGGTATTTATGTTGAAGCCAGAAAAAAGTTGGCTGAATCTTTAGTAAACGGTAAAGTTCTGCTGATTGAAGGCGGTGAATATCTGCTTTGTGATGAATTTGTAAATGACTGCGGACGCAGGTGTAACAGACACAGACGCGGCAGACGTTTTGAAGAATAGGTTATTGAATATTAAAAAAAACAGGAGGATTATCATGAAAGTAGCAGTTCCGGTAACAGAGAAAAGTTATGAGTCGAATGTATATGCATCATTCGGCAGAGCTCCGTATTTCCTTATTTACGACACGGAAACCAAGGATAGTAAATTTATAGAAAACAGTGCCGCAACCAGCATGGGAGGTGCGGGAATTAAGGCTGCACAGACAATAATAGATAACAAAGTAAAAGTTGTATTGGCTCCGCGTTGCGGACAAAACGCAGCTCATGTCATACAATCGGCCGATATTTTGATTTATAAAACGGTTGCGGGTTCGGCAAAGGATAACATTGATGCTTTTGTTGCGGGCAAACTTTCGTTATTAGATGAAATTCATGCAGGATTTCACGGACGCTGAGGATAAAAATATGAGAATTGCCGTACTGAGCGGTAAGGGCGGTACAGGAAAAACATTGGTGTCGGTCAACTTAGCGGCGGTTGCAAAGAGTGCAACATATATAGACTGTGATGTGGAGGAACCGAACGGCCATCTGTTTTTTGCGCCCGAAGGAATTAAAGAAGAAGATGTAACGGTAAAGGTTCCGAAAGTTGATGAAACATTATGCAACGGATGCCGTAAATGCGTTAACTTCTGCAAGTTCAATGCATTGGCGCATACCGCGGATAATCTGATTATTTTTGATGATATCTGCCATTTTTGCGGCGGTTGTATGTTGGTTTGTCCCCAAAAAGCATTAACCGAGACAGATAAAGTTATAGGCAGTATTCGGAAAGGAACTTCCGAACACGTATCGGTATATTCCGGGATATTGAATGTCGGTGTAGCTTCGGGAGTTCCCATTATAAATCAACTGCTGGAGGAAAAGAATTTTGCAGCAAATAAACTGACCGTTATTGACTGTCCTCCCGGAGCCTCCTGCGTTGTAATGGAAAGTATCAAGGATGTGGATTACTGTATTCTGGTAGCCGAGCCTACCTTGTTCGGTGTACATAACCTGGAATTGGTATATCAATTGGTCAAATTATTCAAAAAGCCGTTCGGAGCGGTACTTAATAAATGCTTAGAAGGAGAAAATCCGGCAGAGCGGTTCTGTATAGAGAATAATATTAAAATCTTGGGAAAGATTCCGTTTGATACCGATCTCGGAGCATTAAACTCCGATGCAAAGATAGTTGCTTATGAAGAAAAGAAGTATAAAGATATGTTTTCTTCATTGCTTGATAGGGTGGTAGGGGAGGTTAAACATGCGACAGTTACTGATATTAAGCGGTAAAGGCGGTACAGGAAAGACCACCATAGCAAGTGCGTTTATAAAGTTGGCGGATGCCAAAGCATGTGCCGACTGCGATGTGGATGCCCCCAATTTGCATCTGGTAACAAAATGGAAAACGCAACCTCAAATAAAGGACTATTACGGATTACCCAAAGCCGAGATAAATCCCGAACAGTGTATCTCATGCGGTCAGTGTAAAGAGCATTGTCGTTTTGATGCTATCCTGTTGTCGAACGGAGAATACAAGATGAAGCCTTTTGCTTGTGAGGGTTGCGGTGTATGTGAACTGGTTTGTCCCGCCCAAGCCATAACGATGATTCCTTCTGTGGACGGTGAATTAACCCTTTACTCCGATAATGAAAAAGTTTTTTCCACCGCACAGCTCAAAATGGGCAGCGGCAACTCGGGGTTACTTGTCACGGAAGTGAAAAAACAAATGAAGTCGGTAGAAGTGAATACGGATTTTGCAATTATTGACGGCTCACCCGGCATAGGCTGTCCGGTAATTGCTTCTCTAAGCGGAGTGGACATGGTACTTATTGTTGCCGAACCTTCCATATCCGGTATCAGCGATATGGAACGTATTATCGGAACAGCGGCTATATTCGGAATAGAGATAGCCGTATGTATTAATAAATACGATACAAATATCGGTAATACCGAAAAGATTGAAGATTATTGTAAAAAGCACGGGATAGCTCTTGCGGGCAATATACCCTTTGACCCGGCAGCGGTAACAGCAATCAACAACGGTCAGACCGTTGTTGACATAGACTGCATATCGGGAACAGCGGTTAAGGATGTTTACAACAGGACAATGGCTCTGCTTCTTGCTATTTAACGGATGGAACATCAATATATATCATTGTTTTTTGATCGTTTACAACCAATGTGTTATCGTCAAGAAAAGATAAACTTCCGTAACTTAATATTAGTTCATCCTGCACCAATACCTTTTTCTGTTCAAGGTCTATTATTATTATGCCGGTATTATCATAGGTTATAACATACTCGTCTTTTATAAGGCTGTCTGCAGTTAGAAGAGCAAGGTATTTACCGTCCTTTGATAACGCATAAGCATTGATACATACAAAGGGATCCGTCCAATTACGTATATCTATAGAGGTGTTGTCATCAGGGTTTAGTATGTATAATATTTCTTTGTTGTAATACTCGTAAGTGCCGATTATTTTGCTTACATATTTATCATCTTTGTTGGATATAAGCAGGTCGTCATATACTGTCATATGGGTTAGACGACCTGTATCGATATCGTATGAGAAATACCAATTATGATATGCTCCTTCTCCCGGAAATGTGGATTCTATAACAATCTTATTCTTACTGATTGCTTTTACAAATCTGCTTGAAGTAAAATTCATACCTGAAAATCCGACATGATCAAGAATCATATAGTATTTTCCGGTTTTTCTATCCTCAAGAGTTATCTTTCCGTTATCGCTTATAACCTTCCAATCGGTACCGGATATATAATCCACCCTATAATCTTTTGCATCTTCAACAATAACTTTACCGTCAGTATCTATAAAATCCGTAAAATATTCACCGTTGTAATACATAAACTTAAATACGCCATTCACCTCATCGGGAAATCTGTCCGTGTACTTAAGTATTCCCGAATCAATCAAGCCGTAGCCTTTTTCCCATATTATTTCATTTGTTTTGTAATTAACTTTAAAAAGCTTATTTACAGGGTCTTTAACAAAGAATATTACACAGTCTTTACCTGCCGGTAAATAGTGCTCATGTGCCATGAGACTGCCTTGAAAATATTCAACATCCCCGGTAAGTTCGGCTATAACGGGACATTTTGATAAGTCTTCCATATGAATTGCCGACTGTATTTGTGAAAGCTTCTTGCTGAGTTTGTTTTCATTAAGTTTAAATCTTCCGTCCGCTTTTATATAGTCGTATAAGTCTTTCTTTGTTTCCAATGCTTCATTTTTATCCAGGAAGCCGCATAGTGTAAACCGGCCTGTTTCTTTATCTTCCGCATAGACAATTTGAACGGATATATAGTAATCGAGATCCCTTTTCGTCAAACCTTCGATATCAACGTTTGTTCTGAGTATTATTGTGCACATATTCGCAATAAGATTGTAATCATCACACATAAGTACATCATCTAAGTAATACTCATCACGCAAGTTATTATCGCAGTATGCGTTGCAACTTGTTATATCTTTATCCTTATACTTTGTGCATATATATCTTTGAGCCCACTCTTCCAAAGGAGAGATTTCATCAAAAGTGGAAATTTCTTCTTGTGATATGTTTGTTCGGATAATCTCGGTTCTGCTCTGAGGGAAGCTGTACAAGGGATTGGCAGGTGATTTATCGGAAAAGTCCGGAATACCCGGTTGGGTTGTAACAGCATTGTTGAAGATGTGTTTCTCAACCGGCCAGAATGCAGTTTGATTTATATATTTAATACCGTCCGGCAAGGTGACAGATCTTTGCGGGTCCAGCCTGTTGATAGTGCGGAAAGCGTACCTTCCTATATACTCTATTCCCGGCTTAATATCCACTTCGGTTATTCCTTCATAATCGTTGAAGGATAACGGATTTATTTTGTTGACACCCGGTATACTCGGTATGACCAGGGTACTCATAGGTTTTCCTATAGCTCCCGTTATCGTATCGTCATCTATGGAAAGGTGTGACGGATGCCCTTTACCTGTCTTTATCTTATTCAAATCAAGTCCCAGGAAAGCATCTTTACCTATATAAGTTACACTGTCGGGTATATCCGCCGAAGACAGATTATTATTCGCAAAAGCATTTTTACCTATATATTCCAATCCTTCGGGCAGCTTTAGATAGGTAATGGAGTTTTTATCAAAAGCTTTATCTCCTATGTATTTCAATTTATCGGGCAGTTTGATTTGTTCTATACCGTTAGATAAGAAATTCCAATCACGGCCACCGTCTTTATACTTTATATTTATCTTCACATTATCACTGAAAGCCCTGAAACCTATGTGTTCAACATTGTTACCCAAATGCACCTCAACTAAACCGGTATTGGAAAATGCCTGATCACTGATATATGTTACCGTATCGGGCAATATGACTCCGTATAGAGGTTTAAAAGAAAAGGCCTGCCAACCTATGCCTCTAATCTTTACACCGTTTATGGTTTCGGGAATATTAACATATACTCCGCCTTCCGTATTGTAGTCCAATATAACTCCGTTCAGTTCATCCACGGTGAAATACTTACCGTCGGTATATGCTGTAGGCTTTGCGGGCAACGGTGTGGAAGTAGGAGTAGGTGTTGGAGTTGGAGTATCGGTCGGTGAAGGTATAACTTCCGTATTAACAGGTTGTTCGGATTGTTCCGCTTGGGGAGAGGGAACACGGGATACGGTGGGAGTTGCACTCTCACAGGAACATAAAAGAATGGATAATGTTATCAGTAAAAGAACTAATTTGCATAAAGTATTTGTTTTCATGTCTACCTCGAAGTAAGTATTAATGATGATATAACAATTATAATATAGATAGAAGATATTAATAAACTGTGAACAAATTGAAAACATTACATGAATTCTTTACCGCTTCCGCTCAACATGTACACGCAGCACAGATACACTTAACTCGTGATAAGTGAAATACCGAGATGTTTTCTTAAATATACGGAACGACATTGAAATATCTTAAATTCCTTAAATTCCGGATTTCTATCTTTTCATTTATATTTGCCTTGCCTGTAAAATCATGGTAAAATATCTTTTAGGCTGAATATTCGGCAGGAATGATAACTGACCTTGAAAGGAGATATCGTGGTTACATTAAACTTGGAAAAACGTGATAAGAGTGCAAAAGGAAGACAACTTAGAAATAGAGGCATAATACCGGCGGTGCTTTACGGAAAGCATCTGGAGGAATCGGTTTGCTTACAACTACCCGTACATGAAGCCGAGAGATTTCTGCAATACAATTTCATCGGTTCGAAAGTGGAAATAGTAATAGGTAAAGAAAAGCATTTGGCGGTACTGAAAGAAGCCACATACACACCCGGTGCATATAAGCTGGAGCATTTAAGTTTTCAGGCTTTGGTGGCGGGAGAGGTTATAAGGAGTGTGGCCAGAGTCATAATTAACGGAAGAGAAAAAGTGCGAGAAGGTGTACTTATTCATATGTTGGATGAAATAGCATTCAGTGCTCTTCCCGCGGATCTTGTAGACCGTGTGGAAGTGGATGTTTCACATATGAAGCCCGGCGATGTGTTGACTGTGGAGGAACTTGATATAGCAAAGAACGAAAAAATAGAGCTGATTACGCCTTTGGACAGCGTTGTTGTTACCGTAACGATACCTAAAGTATATACGGAAGAAGAGGAAGCTGAAACAACGGATGTTGCCGAGCCTGCTCTTGTGTCCGATAAGGAAGAGGAATAAACATTAGTTAATCCGGTTTTAAAGGAACTGTTAAGAAATTTTTAACAGTCCCTTTTTTTATGTCCGATTATGTTATAATCTAACGGTAGAAAGGGTTTTTAAATGAAGTATCTCAAACCGATATCTCTTGTAGTGCTTATACTGTGCGCAGCCGTACTGATGTATGTGATTATTACTTACGAAACAAAAGTTGAGTATATCGTATCGGGAGAAACAATTATTTCCTGTAAGACAAATGCCAAACACCCTGTTATACCCGCATCGGTAGATAACAAAGCGGTAACCGCAATAGGAAGCAGGGCTTTTCGCGATAACTCCTCTATGATAACCGTTAAATTGGATGACGGCATTGTAGAAATCAAAGATGAAGCCTTCTATAATTGTTCCGCATTGAGAGAGATATTTATTCCCAAATCGGTTACATATATAAGTCCGACGGCTTTTACCGGCTGTCCGGAATTTGCGAAAGTAGAGGTGGATCAGGGCAACAAAGTATATAAGTCATTTAACGGTGTGCTGTTCAAGGACGGTATGTCGGAAATAGTGTATTTCCCCGTTTCTTTTATGAGAACGGAATACTATATAGCACACGGAACAAGGATAATCGGGGAGAAGGCTTTTTACAAAAGCCCGCTTTACACGGTTCATATGCCGGATACGGTGATATATATACAAGATTATGCTTTTGCGGAGAGTACCGATATGAAAACCATAACCTTGCCCGCCAATCTTATATATCTCGGAGAGAATGTATTTCTGGGAAACGGCAAACTGCGCACTATTACAATAGGTACCGGTGTAGAAATTCAGCCCAATTCGGTAGACGGTATTTCTTTCTATGAACAATATCAACTTTACGGAGCCGGTACATATGTGAAGACCGGTAATGATTGGGAATATATACACAGCAAGAACTGAATAATCTTAAACAACCGTTGTGACGAATATAATAAATCCGTATCGGTGTCATTTATTTAAAAAAAAGAGAGGGAGGAAAAGTCACTGACTGTATATATAAAGCATTATGAATTCGTATGAAAGGGTAATGGCGGCATTTTCTAAGGAAAAAAGCGATCATGTGCCTATCTATTGCGGTTCCGTTTCGTCAAGAGTCGCGTCACAGGTAATGGGAAGAACCATGTATGTAGGCGGCGGTATTCAGCAATACAGGGAAAGCCTTGCAAGATTCCGCGGAGAACAAGCTCACAAGGAATTTGCGGAAAAATCCAGGCAGGATGCTTTTGACTGGAATGAAGCGATGGATTTTGACTATGTACGTCCTTCCTACTGGCGATACCGCTACAAACCGACAAAGATGCTGGATGATGTTACGTTCTATTATGAAAGAGAAGACGGCACTCACTGGATAATGAAGTATTTTGACGAATATGAACTTTTTGCATGCATGGAAGATACTAAGAAAGATGTGGACGATCCCGATCTTTTGGAAGAGGAAGTAATCAATACGGAGCAATATAGTAAAAAATATGTTCCCGATATTTCCATGCACAGCGATTATATAGATACCATGAGTTACTTCAACAACCAAAGAGCTACCTATACCGGAGGTCTGGCTCTTCTGATACCCAATACAAGAGAAGTATGGTTTGAAGCGGTTGCGGTAAGACTTGATTTGGTGGAGAGATATCTCGAAGCTTTGACACAAAGAGCACTGATGAATATACCTCTGATAGCTTCCATAGGTGCACGTATAGCATACGGAGGGGGAGACTGTGCGGGTAACAGAGGATTGTTCTATTCAAATGAAATATTTAAGACACTTATGGTTCCCCGCTTACGAAGGATATCGGATAAGTGTCACGAATACGGACTTTATCATGTCTTCGGTTCGGACGGTTACTTTTGGGATGTGGCGGATGATTTTTATATACATAGCGGTATCGACGGACATTACGAAGCCGACTGCTCCTGCGGAATGGACATCCGCTCGGTAAGGACAAAATATCCACATATAACGGTAATCGGGGGAATATCGGCAGCAACTTTAGACAGTAAAAGCCGAGACGATGTCAGAGCGGAAGTTATGGAAGCCGTTTTGGCTGCAAAGGAGTTGAACGGTGCAATAGTGGGATGTTCCAATCTTGTTTCGCCCACTACTCCGATAAAAAACTTCATGCTGATGATGGAGCTTCTTCATAAGTATAAATAATGTTGTATTCACATTAAATATTAAACTTTCCGCTTTCAAGAAGTTCAAGGGCTTTTTTTGCTTTTACCGGTTTTGAGAAAAGAAAACCCTGATAATAGTCACAGTTGTTTCTCTTGAGGTATTCCAGTTGTTTCGGATATTCAATACATTCGGCTACCGTTTTTTGTCCCATTTTATGGGCAAGATTTATTATATCGGAAGTTATGAGTTCTTTTTCGTCTTTAGCAAGAAGCTGGTCGATGAAAAACTTGTCTATCTTTATCATATCGGCGGCAATTTCATGTTCCTTCGCCAATGAGGAGTAACCTGTACCGAAATCATCAATGGCAAACCGTATGCCCATAATCTGAGCTTTTGTCAGTTGATTATTTATCACTTCCAGATTATCGGCAAAACCCGATTCGGCAATCTCCAGAATGAGATTTTCCGGTAAAACGGAATGTTTATCTATAGCATTTTTTAAGTCGGTAAGGAAATCATCTCTTGATAACTGAATTTCCGAAATGTTAACGGAAACCGATATATCGTGCCAACCGTTATCCTGTAACTTCTTCATAAATCCGCATGCTTCATCAAGTATTATTCTACCCAGTTCCACGATAAGATACCGCTTCTTCGCAACATCTATGAACTCAATCGGACTTATGTTGCCCAGTTCTTTGTCATTTATACGGGCAAGTGCTTCGAAAGCATGAATACTTCCGTCTCTGTTTATGATAGGTTGGTACTCCAGATAAAATGAATCTCTTTCGGTGTTGTCGCAAATATGTGCCAATATGTCTTTTATGTGTTCCTGCCTCATTACATCGGATTCCATATCCGTGTCGTAAAAACTGTAGCCGAACGGTTTAACGGCATCGGTCAATGTTGCGGTCATTGTGGCATTTTTCAGAACTGTCTGGATATCCTTGTCTTTTTTATTGAATATATCGACACCTATCCATGCTCCGTATGCTTTTAAAGCCGTATTGTTGCTCAACATTTTCAGAATATCTCCACACAGTTTCACAAGTTCATTTTTAGTGCGGAAGTTTTTCACATAGAGAGCGAATTTATCCATTGAAAGCTGACAGAGTATATGAGAATCATCTGTTATCTCGGCTAAATGCGTGGCGATATTGCGAATAACCGATCTGCAGTAGGAGTATCCGTAAGTAGTCAGTATAAGATTGTATTTTCTTATGCGAATGACCAATAAAGCTTTGGAAGAGTGGTCTTTTGCGGCTATATCCTCGCTGAATTTTTCAACAAGATATTTTTGATTAAACAATCCGGTTGCCGGGTAATGATTGTTAATGTACTTTATTGTTTCCTCATGTTCTTTTCTGGCGGATATGTCCGTTATGAGACCTTCAAGAGCAATTACATTGCCGAACTCATCATAAATGCCCTGCCCTTGTTCGCGTACCCATTTTGTTTCACCCGATGCGGTTATAATCTCATACTCATATACCATTTTTTGCTTGTAAGACAGCGAATAGGACCATTTCTGCCATACAATCTCACGATACTCGGGTGCAATGAGGTCATTGTATGACTTGACGGCATTGTTAATCAGTGATTCGGGTTGATAACCTGTCAGTTCAAAACACCCTTGAGATACAAACAACATGGTCCAGTCTCTGTCATATTTGCATCTGTAAATCATTCCGGGTGTATTGTCCAATAAGAGAGAATAGCTTCTTTCCGATTCCAAAAGATTTTTTTCAATCTGCTTTCTTTTTGATATATCTCTGATTGTGCACAGATGATACTTATTGCCTACATTCTCGAAATACAGAGGAGAAACGGTCATATGTACCCATACTTCCTCCCCGTCGGGTTTAATATATCTTTTTTCCATATCATATCTGTCTATAAGACCGGATTTGAATTTTCGGAAATGTTCCATGTCCTCATCAAGATCTTCCGGATTTGTAAGGTCAACCCATGTGGTGGTCGCAATTTCTTCCTTTGTTCTTCCCAGTATATTCTCAAAGGCGGCATTAATACCCGGAAGCCCCGATTCCGTTTCAATAAGATAATTATAACCGTCCATAATAGCTATTCCAATAGCGTTCTGGTCAAACACTCCTTTGAATAAAGTCATGCTTTCATTCAAACGGTTATCGGTTTCCTTTATCAACTGACGGTCTTTTTTCAGTTGAGTATTAATTGATGAAGTCATATAAATCACCGCAAGCATTGCAAGAGTACTGAGCCAAAAAATACCTGATTGTACGGCAATCTTTCTCGGTGTCATATACCATTGATTTGCAGGATAATCCAGTCCGAATATAGCCAGTACTTCACCCGTTTTATTGTCTGTTACGGGTACGGTGACGCTTATCCACTTGCCCGTATCGTCTTCATACGGTTTGGATATTTGCGGGGTTTGCCAATTAAACCTTATATGCTTCAGTTTTTCCGCTCCTGAGCATATCTGTCCCGGAAAGTAATAATAATCGGAGTCCGCAGGGTGAGAATCCGCCGCTAAGACAATAATTCCTTTTTTCATCATCACGAAGTATGCATATCCTATATGATCGTTTGTTTTGACAAGTTGTATAAGGCTGCTCTTTATGCTGAGATATTCTTTTTTGTCCAAATCGCTAAGATCATTATCCAAGGCTTTCAGATAGGATTGCGGAATCAGCGAGGAGGAACTGTCAGCTAAAAGAAGCGCTTCGTCCTTTTGTATGTCAATATGGTCATTGCATATCTTATGGGTAAAAAACACACCGCCTGCCAGAAACAGTAATGCAAGCAGAAAGAAGATAATTCTGCGATGATTGAGTTTCAAAGATATTCTCTTTTCCGATGTTTGAATATCCATTCGCGTCCTTCAAATAACAATTTCACTGACAATATACTACTAAACTACTTCGTTTACAGGGTATCACACTACAAGTGATTATACAATAATATAGCATAAAAATGCAGAGAATAAAATAAAAAAATGTCTTTCCGACAATTCATTAATCGATTTTTTAAAACAAATTAACATGATATACTTAAGATGTCTTTACAAACGGAGGTATTATCTTGATTTACACGGTTACAATGAATCCGGCGGTAGATTACACTGTATTGGTACCGCAACTGGTTTTGGGAGAAGTCAACAGAACGGAAAGAGAAGCATATTTCTTCGGCGGGAAAGGCATCAATGTATCCGTTGTGCTGCACAATCTGGGGATAGAAAGTGTCGCATCGGGTTTTGTTGCGGGTTTTACCGGACAGTTTATTCGACAGGGATTACACTCTTTGGGAATAAAGAGTGATTTCATCGAACTTACCCCGGGTATGACGAGAATCAACGTCAAGATTAAGTCCGACAAGGAAACGGATATTAACGGCATAGGACCTCGGGTAGACCAAGATTCCGTGAATACTCTTTTAAAGAAGATGGAAACACTTAAAGACGGTGATTGTCTGGTCCTGGCGGGAGCGGTACCAAAAAATCTCGGTACCGGGATTTATTCCAATCTTATAAACAGTATAAAGGCCGGGAATGTTTATGTGATTGTCGATGCGACGGAAGACTATCTTTTAAACACGCTGAAACACAAACCATTTTTGGTCAAGCCTAACAGAGCGGAACTGGGTCAGCTTTTCGGTAAAGAGATACATACCGATTCGGATATAGTGTTTTATGCAAAGAAACTGCAAAAGATGGGTGCAAGGAATGTACTTGTATCCATAGGCGATAAAGGAGCGGTATTGGTTACCGAGAATAATCGGGTAATATGTCGTGACGCACCCAAAGGACAAGTGAAAAACACCGTAGGAGCGGGAGATTCGCTGACAGCGGGCTTTATTGCGGGATATATGCATTCGGCCGATTTCGATTATGCATTAAGATACGGGCTGGCAGCGGGAAGTGCAACGGCATTTTCCGATACACTGGCAACAAAAGAAAAAATAGAGCAGGTACTTAACGGTTTTGAATAATATTTCATATATATCACTTTTTCGCTTTTTAGTATATGTCCGGTTTACACTGCTATAATTACAATTGTATAAGGTTATTTAATGGTATAATCTTAACGCAGACATTTATTATGCAATGAAAACGGATAAACATGGCAAATAAGAAGAAAAGTACTGAGAATACAAAAAAGGATAAAAGAAATATAGCGGTATTGGTAGCAATCGCCGTAATCCTGTGTATAGCCATATCTTTTATTTACGCATATATGAAGGGCTGGTTTGACGGAGAAATTACCCCTACCCCCTCACTGATACGGACGGAAGAACCTACGATAGTTGCATCGCCTTCTCCTGGCGAGACCGGGACCGACACGCCCTCTCCGACACCGACCGGAACGCCCGTAATTGAACAGCCGTTACCGGATAATCATATAAAAATTGATAAGTTTGAAAATCTTTTGGGATATTTTGAATACCTTCTTTCCTCAAAGACCGGTGTTTATGCATTATCCGTTTATGATATTACTGCCGATAAATCCTTCAATATTTCCGCAAACCGGAAATTTGATAATACTGCTGCATATAAACTGGCGGTTGTTATGTATGCATATGAGCCGGAAATCAGACAGAAAATACCTTTGGATACATCGGTTGAATATACTGAAGCTGACTATGACAGCAATTCCGATGTGGTGGCAAAAGGCAGCTATTCCGATAAATATACTATACAAAAATTATGTGAGTATGTATTGAAGAATGACGACAGAGCCGCTCTTAACATGCTTTTAAGAGTTTACGGTAAAAACAACATTGAAAAATATATGTCCGACAGAGGTATGTCCGGTTCCGAGTCTTACTATTCACCTGACGATATGACGGTCGGTTTTAAATTGTTTAAAGATAAAATTGACTCACATGTTGACGGTTATTCCGCAATACGGGAATATCTGTCTTCCGACATACTTACCGGTGTGTCTGCGGCTTCCTTCGTTACGAAGGACAAAGACATTTTCAGTATGAACGGTTCCGCCATGGTATATGCAAAAAATATATTCATTGTTTCAATGAGCGCAAAAGATGCAAACTTGTCCGAAGCGGAAAGTACCTTTAAGGATATATGCGGGATAATAAATACGCTTTTTGCGAAAAATGCGGTTATTGTGGAAAAAAGCAAATACAGTCATGCTCTTATTTTGGACAATATTGATGAAAAAGCGAAACAGACTGCTGAAAAATTACAGTCCGTTATCATGTATCCTGACGGTACCGCGTCAAATGTATATATATCCGAAGATGACATATTCTTTCCTCATTCCGATGAATATTCGGACAGGGGTATAACCACATACAGAGGCAATAATTACAGGGACTCGGGCTTTTTCGGTAATATAAGCATAAAAGAGCAAAAACTTGAAGAGATATGGAGCTATGAGATAGGCGGAATGACCGGTGCCGGCTCAATATGGCCGGGAGTTGGCTGGACAGGCCAGCCTTGCATAGTTAAATGGGATAGAGAAATGCTGAGCATTATGAATGTTTATGAGAAGTTCAAGAATATGAACGAACTTATTGAAGTCATATATGCAACGCTGGACGGCAACATATATTTCCTTGACCTGTATACCGGAGAACCCACCAGAAACTATATCTACATAGGTGTACCCGTAAAAGGTACATTATCCGTAGACCCCAGAGGATATCCCCTTTTATATGTCGGACAAGGGTTAGAGGCCGCAACCACAAATGAAGGAGAAGACAGATACAGACCATTCGGTTACAGGATATTCAGTCTGATAGACAACAAGCTTCTTCATGAGATTAAAGGATATGATACATTTGCTCCGAGACCCGGTTGGGGAGCATTTGATTCTTCGGGTATATTGGATATCAAAAACGACACATATTATCAGTGCGGAGAGAACGGGATTATTTATATAGTTAAGTTAAATACCGTATTTGATAAAGGGGCAAAAACAATTTCTATAAAACCGGAGATAACAAGGTATAAATATGTATCGGAAGGGGCATACTCGTACGGAATAGAAAGCTCTCCGTCCATATATGAAAAATATATGTACTTTACCGATAATGCCGGTATGCTGATATGTCTGGATCTGGAAAGTCTTAAGATATTGTGGGCATACAACACGGGAGACGATACCGACGCATCGGTTGCCATTGATGTTACCGAAGAAGGTGTATTTTTATACACCGCAAACGAAGTGGATATAAGGGGGCGGGATGATAACAGCAATATCCGTAAGTTCAATGCTCTTACCGGTGAACTGCTGTGGCAGGTGGATGTACCGGCGTTTTATGTGGATGTGGTGAACGGCGGAGCACTTGCTTCACCCGTTATAGGTAAAGGTCCGATAAAAGATCTGGTTATTTTCAATATAAGTAAGACGCTGGAAGATTCCATATGGGCGGGAAGGCTTATAGCCATAGACAAATTAACCGGACAGATAGTCTGGATATACAAATCGCCTTACAGCTGGAGTTCGCCGGTAGCCGTGTATACAGAGGATAACAAAGCATATATCGCATACTGCGAGCACAACGGTAAGATATCGCTGCTTGATGCATTGACGGGAAAACAGATTGACCAAATAACATTGAGTTTAGGCAGACAGTACATAACAATAGAAGCTACTCCCGCTATATATAACGATATACTGGTAGTAGGAACATATGCGGAAAAGATTTACGGTGTGAGGATAAAGTAAATGAGAAAGATAAAAGGTAATACAACGGTTGCGGTAGTTATAAGCGGGGCAGCCCTGGTGCTGGCAATAGCAAATATTATTCTTTGCTATGTTCGCAATCTGGAGAAATCCGTGTCTATGATAATTCTGATATGTATTGCATTGGTGTTTGCATATAATCTGGCATATCATATTTCAGCAAAGAAAAAGGCCAAAAGAGAAACAGAAAGAGAAGACGATATAGACCAATAAGCAGAAGCGGTTTTTGTAAATGCGAACGTAAAAGCGAACGAAAATATTTGCGTTCGTTTTGTAGCAGAGGATACAAGGTTGTTCTTCCGGTTAGTGAAGAAAAAAAATCTGACGGAAGATGAGAAACGAGTGTACTCACTTTTAAAGGGAAGACGCCTATCCAGCTCGGACATTGTAAAAGCGACAGGTTTCGGGAAAACCAAAGCAGTTTCCATTTTGAATAATCTTGTAGCCGGAGGATATATTGAAATATCGGGGCAGGGAAGAGGGCTAAAATATTTTGCATGATGCAGTATATTCTTTACACCTTTTTCTTCAAAATTTAAAAGTATCACCTTAAACATGTGTTGCACTTGTGATATTATATATATGCAAATAAAGTATTGTTTTAAGAGGCGCATATGTTCAATGATATGAAAATTGTTGACTGCCACATACACTATTCATCCAACATACCTGTTGATGAGATGATAAGAATACTGGACTATTGCGATACCGACATAGCCAATATTGTTGTTGTGCCCGACAGAGCGAAATTGTCAGCGGTACAGGACGCCCTTATTCTTAAACACAAATTACCCGACAGGATATATGTGTTTGCAAGTCTGGATGCTTCCAACTATTTCACCAAAAAGAAAACTTTGGGAAAAGCAATGGCAAAATATGCATTGCGGATGAGAGAAGCAGGATGTGACGGTATAAAGATGATAGAGGGCAAACCTCAGATAAGAAAGATGCTCAATGTACCTTCCTTTGATGCTCCGGTGTGGGATCCGTATTTTGCGTTTATGGAAGACACCGCTTTCCCTATTTTATGGCATGTCAATGACCCTGAAGAGTTCTGGGATAAAGATAAAATACCCAAATGGGCAATGGAGCAGAACTGGCTATATGATGAGACATATGTCAATAATGAACAACAATATGAGGAAGTGTTGAATGTATTAAAAAAACATCCTGATCTGAAGATAATATTTGCGCACTTCTTTTTCCTGTCAAAACAACTGGACAGATTATCGGAAATATTGGATAAGTATCAAAATGTATATGTTGATCTTACCCCGGGAATAGAGATGTATATCAATTTCTCCGAAAATAAAGAAAAAGCAACAGCCTTTTTCGAAAAATATCAGGACAGGATTATGTACGGAACCGATATAGGTACAAAAGGTGTGGTGGACGGAAAGAGTGCTTCTAAAGAAGAGGAGAAGAGAAGAGCGGATCTTGTTAAAAGGTATATTTCTTCCAAAGCGGATTTTGTTATTGACGAGCATTACTCCTATCTCATGCATGATAACGATTTCACATTGAGCCCTCTGGGTTTAAGTAAAAAAATACAGAAAAAGATATTTTCACAGAATTTTTTAGATTTCATAGGACATGCTCCGTATGAGATTAATATAAATAAAGTGTTAGCGGAAGTCAGAAAAACCATAATCAAACTTTGTTTAATGAAAATCGGAGATAAATCCGGCATTAAGTACGATTTTGCATCACTGAAGAAAGCTTATAAGCAATTGGAAAAGATTTAGGAGGACATTATGCAAAAAATCAAAAGAAACTACCTGCCTCTGTATGCTCTGTCCGGTTTCGGACCCGGGCTTATAAACCTCATGATTACCGCCTATCTTATAGACGGCTTGAGTACTGCAGGTTTTTTGAAGAACATTGAAAACTGGACATATGCCAATAAAACCATTGTTATGACCGCTTTGTTCAGTGTGTTTGTATTGATAGCCAAGATTGTTGACGGTGTAGCGGATGTACCGCTTGCATCACTGACCGACACGTTAAAGACTAGATGGGGTAAAAGGCGTCCGGCTATACTGATAGGGTACATACCTATGATTATCACATACATATTATTCTGTTTCCCGCTGGAAATAGCGGAACACAGTTTGTTAAATACGATATGGTTCGGTGTGCTGCTTATCTTTTTCTTTACTTCCTATACTTTGACACTGGTAACATATTACGGTACTTATTCGGAAGTAACCGAGAATGACAGCGACCGTCATTATCTTTCTTCCTGGAAAGCGTTTTTTGATACCATTCAGTATTCCATAGGTTATGCCGTTATACCTTTAATGGTAGGCGGGTTGAATATCAGGCATATTGCCCTTATACTGTCACCCCTGCTTCTTACCATGATAATACCGTTTTTCCTGCTCAAAGAACAATCGACGCTACCCGAGGATGTTGCAAAACGCGTGGAAGCGGGAGAAACTGTGGAAGAGGAAGTGCCTTTCTTAGAGAGCATAAAACTGACAATTATGAATAAAGGTTTTCTTATGTGGTTATTGGTTTTCGGTATCTTTTTCTTCGGGCTTCAGATGTTCTTGGCGGGACAGAATGTGCTGGCATCGGGACCGATGGGGCTTAACAGCTGGCAGATTGCCATTATAAATTCCGCAGCATTCGCCCCTGTTCCTTTAATGTTGTATTTCTACAGGAAGGTAATGAAAAAGAAAGGTTTCCGATTTGCATTCCAGACGGCTATGGGTTCGTTTGCCGTTGCCATGCTCATGTTCTCAATAGCATATATCAAGTGGATACCCAATGAATATATAAGGTTGGCGATAGGAGCAACTGGAGGCGCAATAGGCAGTTACGGTTTAGGTGCATTTTTCTCCGCACCTTATGCGATACCCGCACAAGCGGCAGCCGATGAACTGAAGGCTACAGGAAAGAGTCATCCGTCCATGTATTTTGCAATGCAGGGATTATGTACGGCTCTTGTGGGAGCATTATCCACATCTGTTGTGTGGCTCAATGTTAAAGAAATTACACTGCCCGACAATCCCGTTTTCGGAGCTCATTTAATGCCTTATATAGTAATAGCAGCATGTGTAATAGCTATAATAGCGGCCAATTACATGCCCAAAGAATATAATGAGATGGGGAAGGAAAAATGAGTGCCTATGATAATACCGATTCAGGAAGGTTGTATCTTGCCATAGATATCGGAGGAAGCTCCATCAAGTACGGAGTTCTGGATGAGTCATTTAATTTTGTACACAAAAATAAAATACCGTCGAGAATATTGTTGGGAGGAGAGGAACTTCTGAATCGTGTAATGGGCATAATAGCGGATATGTCGAAGCAATATCCGCTTGAAGGAGTGGCTATTGCCACAACAGGAGCGGTGGACAGCGGCAACGGGCGTGTATTGTATGCCGATGATGTAATGGTCGGATACACGGGTACCGATTTTCGTGAAATAATCAAGCAAAAATTCAATCTGAATGCCACCGCCTGTAACGATGTGAATTGTCTTGCTTTGTCGCAAATACAGTTTAATAAGGGAAAGGATTTCATTGTTGTAGCCATAGGGACCGGAATAGGCGGCGGAATTGTAATTTCCGACAAACTGTATGAAGGATACGGTTATTCCGCGGGAGAGTTCGGACTTATGCACTTAAGAGACGGCAAAAACTGGGAATCGTTATGTTCCATAAGTGCGTTGGTCAAGTCGGCAAAAGAACAAAAGCTTTTGGTATCCAACGGAAGAGAACTGTTTGATTTGTTTGATGCCGGTAACGACACCGCTTACCGGATAATAGATGTGTTTTACAAGGATATGGCATCGGCTTTGGCCAACCTTATATACGCATTCTCTCCGCAGAAGATTATAATCGGCGGGGGTATAAGTGCAAGGGGAG
This sequence comes from Clostridiaceae bacterium, assembly GCA_012838235.1. GTDB lineage: Bacteria > Bacillota > Clostridia > DUPQ01 > DUPQ01 > DUPQ01. The sequence goes on along the minus strand of DUPQ01000069.1, from coordinate 13,629 downwards.
ACAGTCTTGTAGCGGGCTTTAAAAAGTATTTAAGCATGATGACGGATCAATTTTATTATGAAAAAACGACCATTGAATGCGCGGTATATGAAAATGATGCTTCAATGATAGGGGCTTTACAACATTATCTGATTATAAACAACGAATAGTTTTACACATAAGTTGTAGAAGGTTGTTTTTAAAACTTTAAATGTCCGTAAGCATTTGAAAATCAATCCTCAAATTCAGTTACCGGCTCTATGGTAAAACTGTGCTCGAACGGAGTAAGATAGTTAAAGAATATATGGTATTTATCGGTATCCAGAGGTTCCGAACCGAACAATCCACGGGTGATGTATGTATCGTTTCTTACAGGTCCTATTTTCACTCCGCAGGTGCCGAATTCCGCCCTGACAGCACCCGACTCGGGCAACAACATTCCGCCCGCATTTGCCTTTATTGTATATCCGTCACCCATGATAAAAGCATTGTTATTAATAGCAATATCCAATCTTACGGATACCTTTTCTATTCCCCAAGCTTTCAGATATATTTTGAACCCTTTTTCCGTCAAGGTAACTTCAATAACGGCATCCACCGTAAGCAATTCGGATGTTACTCTCTTGGATTTGTCCATTTCCCAGAAATTTGCAGTTCCCTGATATTGCCCGAACGGATGATAATATATGCCTTGTCCGTGGTAGTCCATTGCAAAGCCGTTTTCTACGGGACGGATATTCTTAACTTTAATATGTCGCTCATTGAAAAAGAGTATTCCTCCCTGAATAAACATGTCGAAACTCTTATATTTGAGATACAAAAAGGTTTCTTTGTCTTCAATAACCGATAAAGTCATACCGTTGTGATGAATTTTTAATATCTTGGATTTTTTGAAATGCTTTACATACGGCTGTATTTCAAACGGTTTTATATGTTCCGGTATTATCAATACCTCCGGTTCCGCCATCATGGTGTCCAATCCTATAGGGTATCTTCTTCCTTTGGAGAAAAGTTCATTCTGTATGGCTTTTGCTATACCGAGCAGCTGCTCATCCTTAAGCAGATAACCCGCTTTAAGATACTGGTAGAGATATTTGTCCAGATATATGTTTTCTTTTCCTTTATCCTGGCGGGTGGAATTCTGCGTGAATATGAGAAAGTCGGTATGTATGTAGTAGGTCATCATCATAAGATTCCTGCGCACGAATTCCAGCAGTTCCGGTTTATCAAGTTGTTCCGCAATTATTAAAAGTGCTTCATTATTGACAAAATTATATCCGCCCGAAGAGCGCTCAGAGTATTCTCCTTCCTCATCGCAATCGATACCTTCGGCCAGATATTCATTTATTCTCTTAAGATATTTTTTATCTCCTGTCATGTTCATGACCATGGCTAAAGCCGATGTTACAACCCATCTGTGGTTGGGTGTATGGAATCCTCCCTCAAAGACTCCGTCCGCCATTTTTACTATGAAGTCGTAAAGTCTTTTCTTGAACAGTTCTCCCGTATCATCGGTTTTTTTATCTTTAATGATATTGTAAAGAGCGACCAGAGGCTGTATGGAGAAGGATGTATCCGGTGCCGACTGGAAATTGCACATATAGAAATCCATAAGTCCTTCGGGACTTAAGTTTCTTTCAAAGAACTCCAGAACGGAAAAGGCGAACTCCATTGCTTCTTTTGATTTATAGTATTTGCTGTCCTCATTGAAATACAACAATCCGGGAGCATATAAAACCCCTGCGATATGGGTGGGCACAAAGCCCTCATCCACTATAATGACACCGTCTTTTCTCCAGTCGGATGCCTGTGTCATCTGATTTCTTATAAGTCTTTCCAGATAAATTTCATATGATTTTAAACTTGCTTTGTACAGATCCAATGTATATTTCATTACATCTCTCCTTGCCCTTTTACTCATTATAGCCGATGGGCAATTTTAAGCAACATCAAATCATAAGTTATCGGGATTTTGGGTAAGAAACTGTTTTAGAAAAACATGAAAAAGAGATATCAGCTTTTATAAACTTCACTGCGATGTCCGATGTTCAATGCGAAGATAATAAATTTTTTATCCTCTATATGACAAATCAAACGATAATCGCCGATTCGGCATCTCCATAGACCTTTTCTGTTTTCAATCAGAGTTTTTTTGCATGTTCCGAGATTTTCGCAGTCTAAAAGGTTTTTTTCAATCCAGGCATTAATCATCAATTTTGTATAGCGGTCGAGTTTTTTAAATTCTCTTTCAAATCTTGATGTCACTTCAATCGAATATGTCATGTCTGAAGCTCTTTCCAAAACTCTTTAATAGGGCGGCTTTGTTTTCCGCTGTCCTCATATTCTTTGTACGCAGCATCATAAATCGCAATATCATATTGGTCTTCAATTTTCTCAAACAAAGCTCTTTTGAAAGCCTCCGCCAATGTGTACGAATGTAGTTTTGCATAGCTTTCCGCCAATGCTCTTTCTTCTTCAGTTAATCTGATTGAAAAGGCCATGTTATGTCACCTCCATCTCCATAGTACATTGTACTGCAAAAATAAAGAATTTAAAGCATTTTTGCAGTCTGTTTTAAAGTTTCAGTTACTAATATGCTTATTACAATAGAAAAACTGTGTATTCTTGCGAACACACAGTCTCTCTTCGGAAAGAACAATTCTATCGGTTTTTTAAGACCGCTCTAATCTTCCACTGCAGCTTTCTTTGTATTAATCGCCCGTATAACAGCAGGGTCCATCTTGGGTTTTCTGTCATATGTGTAAAGTCCGTTCTGTTCCTGCTCGACATCGGTCAGTTGCGTGTAACAGAATGCCCCGATATTGGGATTATTTAACAGCACTTCGGTCAATGCTCCGTATCGCTCGATAACCTCATCAAGGCTCTTGGGACGTTCCCCGTATCCCCAGCCGGTCATATCTGTTTCCGACCACCATATTCCGCCGTATTCCGATATGAATACGGGAGCGCAATTATCGTCAACATAGCCGTCATAATTCTTACATTGCTTGTCCAGCTCGGCATATCGCTCTTTGAATGTAACCGGATTCTGGTCATAGTCGTGCTTATCCCTTATGTCGGATGCTCCGCTTACATGTGTCCATCCCGAAGTGTCGATAACCGGTCTGGTAGGGTCTGTTGCTCTGGTCATGTCAGCGACGAATTTAATAAGATCGGGGTTCTGATCTTTCTGTGTTTCGTTGAAGGGACACCATCCGATAATTGAAGGATGATTGAAGTCTCTTTCCATTATCTCCAGCCATTCGGGAACAAACCGCTCCCATGCCTTGTCTTTGGATACATCCAATCCCCAGTTGGCATGCTCTTCCCACACCAGATATCCCAGAACATCACAGTGATATAAAAATCTCGGTTCAAATACTTTTTCATGCAGCCTTGCACCGTTGAATCCCATAGCCTGTGACCTTATTATGTCATTTTTCAGTTCTTGATCGGTAGGTGCGGTGTATATGCCGTCGGGATAGAAACCCTGGTCCAGTATCAGTCTCTGAAATACAACCTTACCGTTCAGATAAAACTTGTTATCATGATAATATATACTTCTCATTCCGAAGTAACTGTCCACTTTATCTTCATCCAGTTCCAGTTTGAGGGTATATAAATTGGGGGTCTCACAGCACCAAAGATGAAGCTCTTTCAGTTTCATATTGAACTTTGCATGCTTTCCTTCTATTATCGCAGTGCAGGAAGCCATCTTTTTATTGTCAAAATATGCGGTAGCCTTTATTTTCTTACCGTTAGCATTTCTGCACAATATATCAAAATATATACTGGATGTGTTTATGTCCGGTATACATTTGAAAGACGCTATACTGGAAGACGGAAGGTTTTCCAGCCATACCGTCTGCCATATTCCGGTAGTTCTTGTATAGTGGCAGCCTCTGGAAAAATACCCTACGGATTGCTTTCCTGCAGGTTGTTCCATGGTTCTTAAAAGATCGGTAGCACTTATTGTTATGGTGTTTTCACCTTCTTTAAGTTGCTCTGTTATGTCAAAACTGAATGAAGAATATCCGCCCATATGAGTTCCGACCGATTGGGCATTAATCCATACTTCGGTAAGATAATCGCATGCGTCTATGTGAAGCAAGGTTCTTCTGCCGTTCTCCAGCCAACTCTTATTTATCCTGACCGTCCGTTTGTACCACACGCACTCCATAAAGTCTTTGTTATTTACTCCGGAGAGTGCGCTTTCGGGGCAGAAGGGAACAATTATAGAGGACGAGAGTTTTGCATCTTTATACAATTCCCGCTCTTTTCCGCTTCTTCCGTGATCAATTTCAAACTGCCATTTACCGTTTAGATTGATCCAGGATTTCCTGTACATCTGCGGTCTCGGATGTTCTTTACGAGGTATTTCAGCCATATCATTATTCTCCTTTGAACAGTTATATATATAGTTTATAACCTGCATATATGTCTTTCAATGCACAATACTTCTATCAATTGACTTATCCTACTGTTCTGATATCATATTCTTGAACGGGAGTTAATAATGAAAATACATAATGTACGGCATGAATGGCCGGAAAAGGCGGGTTTTATACTGAACAGACCGCACGGACCCAAAGAATATATATTTTTACATTACTTTAATCCGGTTGACTTATTATGCAATAACGGGATAATACGCACGAATCCCCATGCATGTATTATTGTCTCGCCCGATAAAGCACAGTGGTTCAGAAGCGAGCAGAAACTTGTACATGACTGGTTTCATTTTACGGGCGATGTGGAAAGTAATATGCAAAAGTACAATCTGTTACCCGATACCGTATATTATCCGTATGACAGACTGGAAATTACCGGAACGGTACGCAAGATGGAATCGGAGTTTTTTACCGATATGCAATACTCCGTGAAATTGTGCGAGCTGTACATAGAGCAGATTTTTATCATGATGGCCCGATCGGAAAAAGACTCAGCAAATGCCGCAAATGTCAAAAAGCAGATATCGGATAAAGTGGAACAGGTCAGAAGAAAAATGTTCACCTCTCCGGCCGAAGACTGGCCCGTTGCAAGAATGGCAAAACTTGCCGGATTGAGCGAATCGCGGTTCTATACGGTATATAAATCGGTGTATAAAATTACACCTAACAGAGACCTCATTATCGCACGTATCGAAAAAGCCAGGACTCTTTTGCAGACTAAGGATTATTCCGTAAACCAAGTTGCCGAGATGTTAGGTTACAGCAGTGTTTATCACTTTATCCGGCAGTTCAAATCGGTGACGGGAGTTACTCCGGGAAGTGTAAGAAAGTGATTAAAAGTAAGAAATAATGGGTTTTTTGTGTTAAATATCTAACATTTTTAAAAAAAGTGTTTACAATACGAAGTATCAATTATATACTGTTTTATAACCTTGATAGTTTTTTTATTGGAAGGTATGACGTGAAATATTATTCAAGAGCATTAATCATTGTCATTATATTAGCTACAATATTTGTAATAGGAATGGCGATAGAATTTGACCATTCCAATATAATTATTTAGAGTGATGCTCTCAAGCCCTTTCAGGAAATGAGAGTGTCGAACGGAATCAATCCGTGTGAATACAAAGCAAAAGTAATACTTAATATTGATTTCGTCATGCCGCAGACTCTGTTGTTCAAGACCAGTCATTTGCGTTTTAAAATATATATTAACGAAAAAATGGTCTATTCTTTCGGATATGAAGAAAATGCCGTTTCTTTTCTGAAATCTCCCGGAACTTCCTATCACCTGGTGGAACTTCCGGCTATGAGCAGCAATAAAGAGATTGTTTTCGATTTCCAGAGTCCTTACTCCAATTACCACGGTTTCCTGCCTGATATACAGTACGGTACAAAAGGTGAATGTATAGCATACTACCAGAATAAATCCATGTATTCGTTGTTCAGTCTGACCGTTGTGCTGTTGGGCGGATTGACTATAATGATTTTGTATTTCGTTACAAAGAACAAGAAGTATGCACTGTCAAAATCCTTTCTATATATAAGCAGTTTCATATTCCTGGTATCGATTTGGTTGTTTTTCCAAAGCGATTCCTGCCAGCTTATGTTCGGATATCCGCAGATAATGTATTTTGCCGACCTCATAAGTCTGGTACTGTTTCCCGTTCCTTTGAATTTATACATATATGATGTTTCCAAAAATGAAAAAAGAAAGTATATGTTATACTTTGCTTATGCCTATGCCGCAACATTGGTTTTAAACTTACTGCTTCAGGTATTCGGTCTTGTGGATATGTTCCAGCTGGTGCTTCTTACTCATTCGCTTATGGCTTTGAATATGATTGTCGCGGTATATGTCGTACATGTAGAGTTGCGTATTGAGAAAAACAAGGATCTTCGCATGTTCATTGTACCTCTGGCGCTGGTATCTGCAGGCGGTCTTCTTGAGATGATTCTTTACTATTACTCCAATATGACACAGACATCCTTCGCGTTACGTATTGCGGTTGTTGCATTTTTGGTTGTGATAATAATTAACGCCATAAAGAGTTATTACGATAATCTGTTGGAATTGAAACAGGCGGAATATTATGAACAGCTGGCAAGTGTGGACATGCTGACAAATCTGGGTAACAGGAATAAATACGAACAGTTTCTGCAGTCTCATGAACCTAATCAACCTCTGACTGCGGTACTTTTTGATTTGAACTATCTGAAGTATATAAATGATAACTTCGGACATGTGGTCGGAGACAGTGCATTAAAAAAGTGTGCGGAATGCATAAAAGAAGCTTTTTCCAATAAAGGAGAGTGTTTCAGGATAGGAGGAGATGAGTTTGCCGTTCTGACAAAAGCAGATGATAATCTTCAGAAAGAATGTAAGGTATTTGAGAAACTGGTACAAGGATGGAACAAAAAACTTTCCTATACGTTCTCCGTCGCTTACGGGGTTGCAAGATTTAATCAGAAAACCGATCAGTCGGCGTATGATACCGCAAAGCGTGCGGATTTTGCTATGTATCATATGAAAGAAGAACAGAAAAGGAAAATAATACTGTAACTGTATTACATTACATACCGTAAAGAGGGAGAGTTATTTAACTCTCTTTTTTTCTGTTGACAAAAACAAGGGAATGTATATACTTATGCATGAACAACTGTTCATATGAAAGGCGGATAAAATGAAAGAACAAATTGATATCTGTGAATACATAAACATGACTGAGGAAGAAGTAAAGGAAGTATTAAAGAGCATTCCGAGTGAAGATAAACTGTATAACCTTTCCGATCTTTTCAAGGTGTTCGGTGACAAGACAAGGATAAAGATTTTATACGCATTATCGGTCGCCGAAATGTGTGTATGCGATATAGCAAGCCTGACTCGGATGACACAATCGGCTATTTCGCATCAGTTAAAGACATTGAGAGCAAACAAACTGGTTAAATACAGAAAAGAAGGGAAAGCCACTTTCTACTCGCTTGCCGACGACCATGTCAGAACAATACTGCAACAGGGGAAAGAACATATAGAGGAGTGAACCATGAAGAGGACATACAAATTAAACAATCTTGACTGTGCGGCATGTGCAGATAAAATAGAGAGAAAAATATCCAAATTAACCGGCGTAAAGCAGGTAAACTTAAACTTCTTCACTAAAAAAGCCGCAATAGAAACAGATAGCGAAGAGATTTTTTGCGAGTGTGAGAAAATATTAAAAAAACATGCGGGTACTTTCGAGATAGAATGAAAAAGCTTAATAAAAAGCAGAAAACAACATTGATAAGGATGGGTATTTCGGTTGCTCTTCTCATACCGGCATTGCTAATACAAAACATGGTAATATCTCTTATACTATACATACTTTCCTATCTGGTGATAGGTTATGAAATACTCATAAAATCCGTAAAAAATATAATAAGGGGAGATATTTTTGACGAGAATTTCCTGATGACTATTGCCACAATAGGAGCACTTGTAATAAAACAATACCCCGAAGCGGTAGCAGTTATGCTTTTCTATGAGATAGGAGAATTTTTCCAGGAATATGCTGTGGAAAAGTCCAGAAAATCCATATCCGATCTGATGGAAATACGTCCGGAGCATGCAAATCTTATCACAAACGAAGGTATCATAACGGTGCAGCCCGAGACAGTGAAAGCAGGGGATATAATAGTGGTCAAGCCGGGTGAAAGAGTGCCGCTGGACGGTATTGTCATTGAAGGGCACTCGGCTCTGGATATGTCTTCTCTCACCGGCGAGTCGCTGCCTGCGGATATAAACCCGGATGATACCGTTTTAAGCGGAAGTATTAATACATTCGGTATGCTTAAACTTCAGGTGGAAAAACCGTACAATCAATCGACAGTAGCAGGCATTTTGGACCTTGTGGAGAATGCTTCATCAAGAAAAGCCAAGACCGAAAGGATAATCACGCGATTTTCCCGTTTCTATACACCGGTTGTAGTTATATGTGCAGTTCTGCTTGCAATTATTCCGCCGCTTCTTTTTAGACAACGGTTAACCGATTGGATATACAGAGCACTGGTGTTTTTGGTGGTATCCTGTCCCTGTGCTTTGGTTTTATCGGTGCCTTTGAGTTTCTTTTCCGCATTGGGGTCAGCCTCAAAAAACGGTATTCTGGTAAAAGGCGGAAACTGCTTGGAAGCGCTGGCAAGCACAAACTCCGTTATATTCGACAAGACCGGTACTCTTACAAAAGGTATATTCAAAGTGACGGCAATTCATCCGGAGAAACTCAATTCACAACAACTTTTAGATATTGCCGCTACGGCGGAAAGTTACTCCGACCATCCCATCTCCAAGTCGCTTAAGGCGGAATACGCGAAACAAATAGAAAACGGTCGTATAAGTGAGATAAAGGAAATAGCGGGGCAGGGGATAAAAGCGGTAATTGACGGCAGGAAAGTAAGCGTAGGCAATGAAAATCTTATGGAAGCGGACGGTGTTGAATGGCACAGGTGCAATCTTGCGGGAACTATAGTGCATGTGGCTGTTGACGACGAGTATATGGGGCATATAGTTATTTCCGACGAGATAAAAAAGGATGCCGCACGAACCGTAGAGGAACTTAAAGGCATGGGAATTACCGATATATCCATGCTGACGGGAGACAATAAGTCGGCCGCATACCATATAGCGGATAAGGCGGGAATAGAGAATGTGGCTCACTCGCTTCTTCCTCATCAGAAGGCGGAATATGTTAATAACAAGCCTAAAGATAAAGGAGCAGTGGTCTTTGTAGGAGACGGCATTAATGACGCACCGGTGCTGGCCCAAGCCGACATAGGCATATCCATGGGGTTATCCGGCTCTCAGGCTGCAATAGAAGCTTCCGATGTGGTTATAATGGACGACAAGCCTTCCAAAGTACCGCTGCTGATACGTCTTTCAAAAAAAACAATGAGAATAGCAAAACAGAATATGGTTTTTGCAATATCGGTCAAACTCATTGTACTTATAGCGGGAGCAGCGGGATTGGCCTCATTGTGGATAGCGGTATTTGCCGATGTGGGCGTGTCGTTTCTTGCCGTGCTCAATGCCATGAGGTTGCTTAAGAAGAAGGTGTAGCAACGGTATAAAGGCGATTGAACATTTTAAATATATGACACAATATTCGATATGTTAGCATGGACTTTCTGTGTGTAGTCTTTAGATTTTAATTGACGGAAGAGGAGTATGAAAACTTGAGGTCACATTTTGTGACCTCAAGTGAGGATGGCAAACATGGTTTTGAGGTGCCAAAATGTCACTTCAAAATCTGAATCCGGGTTAAGTGATCCGCTCCAAAAAAGGTAACACTTTAATCTCACTGCACCCCTAAAGGGTAACACTTTTATCTGTCTTAACGATAAAGACAATTGGTTATTTTCAATATATGACAAAATATGCGATATGTTAGCATGGACTTGCGCTATGCGGCAAAGTAAAATTCAAATAGATAGGTAAGCAGAAATACAGCTTTATGGTTTTAATATCTATTCATACAATTTTATAAATTTGCAGGACCAATGTATATTGTAAAATTACGGGAAAAATAATAAAAAAGTTGTCGAGGTGGCAGAGAATGGATAAAAATATTTGGCAGCCGTATCTGCAAACAAGAGCAGAATATCTTCCGGAAGACAAATCGGTAACCATGGCTACCGATTTGAAACAGATGAATGATACTGAGTTGTCTGTTTTACAAAAAAGATTGGTAAATTTCGAAGATTTTCCGATAGAGAAGCATTTATTGAGATTGGTTTTTCGCATCATATGGAAATTCTACGTAACACAAAAGAGTTAAATGAACGACTCTTCTATATCCGTGAATGTGCATCGGGATATTGGAGCAGGCGATTGCTGAGAACAAGGCTGAAAGAAGATTTATACAATCGCAAAGGCGCATTGGTTAATAATTTTTCGGAAACATTGCCGGACAGTTATAAAGATTTTACACCCATTATGTAAGAGGTACCGAAGATGTTAGATGAAGTAGACCTTGATGAAAGTGTAAAACGGAAATAAAAATACGAGGTAGGAATGCAAGTCGAAAACCTTATAAATTTACCGAAAGTATTGTTTTGCTAAGGAGGCAAACATGGCAGATAGAGATTTGGCTGAGGTTTATCATGTTGAAACGAAGGTTCTTAATCAAGCCGTTAAGAGGAATATAGATCGTTTTCCTATAGAATTTAGATTTCAATTAGATGATGAAGAAAAAACAGAACTGGTCACAAATTGTGACCGGTTCGAAACACTAAAACATTCTACTAGAAGTCCTTATGTTTTTACAGAGCAAGGAATAGCCATGCAATCTTATGATATATACTTTTAGAGGTGTATATTATTTGATGAAATAAATAGCGATATCAAACATGAAAAAACATGAAGTGGTCGCAATTAGCGACCGGTTATGGAGAATCCGGAGGTAACTATGGCAGACGACAAATTACCTGTGATAGTAGAAAACAGAGAAATTCAGGACATGATATATGCCATTAGAGGTAAGCAAGTCATGGTTGACAGTGACCTTTCAATGCTATATCAAGTTCAAACCAAGGCTTTTAATCAAGCTGTCAAAAGAAATATAGACAGGTTTCCTGAACGATTCAGGTTCCAATTAACAGAGAAGGAATATGAGAACTTGAAGTCGCAAATTGCGACCTCAAGTGATGGGAGTAAGCATGGTGGACGAAGATATATGCCGTATGTTTTTACAGAGCAAGGAATAGCCATGCTATCTGCGGTTTTGAGAAGTGATGTGGCTGTTCAAGTAAGTATAAAAATCATGAATGCTTTTGTGGAAATGCGCCGTTTTTTAGTTAGTAATGCCGGGATTTTTGAGAGACTAAATCGTGTCGAATTAAAGCAACTTGAAACGGATCAAAAACTCGAAAAAGTCTTCAACTACATTGCTACACAAACAGAAGTGAAGCAGAATATTTTTTATGACGGACAAATCTACGATGCCTTTAGCTTTATTGTGGACCTGATAAAAAAAGCTCGAAATAAGCTAATATTGATAGATAATTACGTGGATACAAATACTTTAAATCTGCTATGTAAGAAAAATCAAGGGGTTTCTGTTTTTATTGCAGGCTCGGGAAATGGAAGTTTAACAAGTAAGGATATCTCCAAATTTAACGCTCAGTATCAAGGCTTAACAGTAAAAACGAGAAAGGATTTTCATGACCGATTTTTGATTATAGATGATTTGGAAGTATATCATATAGGTGCTTCAATCAAAGATGCCGGCAAAAAGAGTTTCGGAATTTCAAAAATTGAGGATGAAGTATTGAAAGATAACTTAATAAAAAAAGTGAAATAGTGAGGATGTCGTGGAAGAAGACATGTAATATCTTGCACTAACTTAATTCGAGGTTCCGGTGCGAAGAAATTACGTTTTACAAGATTATGAGGAGCATTGTTCTTTATCTCTATTCGCCTATGTCAAATTTCCTTCTGTAGATATGTGTCTTGGTTAAGTACTTATAAACTTATCGAAAGTATTGTTTTACTAAGGAGACAAACATGGCTGATGACAAGTCCCCTGTGCTTATAGATGATAGAAAAATTCAGGACATGATATAGCATTAGAGGTAAGTAAGTCATGGTTGATAGTGATTTAGCAGAACTGTATCAAGTACCAAGGGGGAACTTGAATAAAGCGATGATGCGAAATGTTGATCGGTTTCCTGAGAGATATTTTTTTCAACCAATAAATGAATAATATGACCACTTGAGGTTCCAAAATGGAATCTCAAGTTCGAAGCTTAATTATGGTGGCAGAAGGTTAAAGTGTTACCTTTTTGGGGAGCATATTATGTTTCCGAGAGATAACAATTTGGCAGTCACAACTGCCAGGTTGGTTCAGAAATTCAGGAACAAATACTGAAGCAAGTTGCTTCAGAAATGATTTTTCTTCATTTTTGCATATGTTCCTGATGCACCATGTGCTTATTGACAAGGGATATTCTGTTGCCTTACAATTTAAGCAACTTCTCCCCCAGGCCTCTATCACAATCTCAGGATTGGACACGCACACTTGGGGGCGTTCTGTTTATTGGAAGTTTTGTGACCCCGGAAGGATTTTAAATCAGTATATAAACAACTTGAGATTCTGAAATCTTGTTGTTTAAGCATATCGTTAGAGTTGATAATAGCCCCGTGAGAAGATATAATCAAGCAGTGTGTGGTATTTTTAAGTTTATGGGGTATTCCGAATGAATAATATGACTTTGAAAAATGTCCAACGTTTTGACATGGTAAAAGAGATACGTGTCATAAGGTGGTATCTGAGACTTTTAACCTGGATAATCAGTTTTCCCGCAGTATGGTTTCAGGGGACGAAAATAAGGAAGCAGGGAGTGAAAGGTATAAAAGGTGCGTATCTGATGCTGTGCAATCACAACGCATTTTTTGATTTCATGGTGGCAACCGCGGCCATATTTCCCAGAAGAGCCAACTATGTGGTGGCTATTGACGGGTACATAAAGCGCGAATGGCTGTTGCGCAGTGTGGGCTGCATATGCAAAAGAAAATTTACCAACGACCCCATACTTATAAGGCACCTTATAAGAATAGCCAAAAAAGGCGAGATTATAGCCCTATACCCCGAAGCACGATATTCATTATGCGGTACCAATGCCGTTTTACCGCAATCGCTTGCAAAGCTTGTCAAGCATCTCAATATTCCCGTTGTGACACTCATTACAAAAGGACACCACATAAACTCTCCGTTCTGGAATCTTGAAAAGAGGGGAAACCGTACCGAAGCCGACCTCAAACTCATAATAAGCAAAGATGAAATCAGTAAAATGAGTGTAGAAGAAATAGATGAATTGATAAACAAAGAATTCATATACGATGATTTTAAGTGGCAGTATGACAATAAGGTAAGAGTGAAATACAAAAAAAGAGCCGAAGGTCTTCATAAAGTACTGTATCAATGCCCTAACTGCAATACGGAATATATGATGGGCTCGGAAGGTGCCGAAATATTCTGTAAACAATGTAATAAGCGATGGTATATGACCGAATACGGGCGCCTGGAAGCAAAAGAAGGGAATACCGAATTTGCCCATATACCCGACTGGTACGAATGGGAAAGAGCGCAGGTAAGAAAACAGATTGATGACGGAACATATTATTTCGACAAACAGGTTCGTATAGATTCCCTGCCCAACGCAAGAG
>DUPQ01000068.1 GCA_012838235.1 Clostridiaceae bacterium | reverse complement strand
TCACATGTTGTGTTTCCGTCGTTAATGTTTCCGAATCTGTCAATTCCCTTTGACAGAAACAGCATGGCTTCCGCTAATGTTGTTTTACCCGAACTTCCGTGTCCCAGCAGTACTACATTTCTGATATTGGTTGTGGTGTAATTTTTCATTTATTTCTCCTCTTGAAAATTCTTTATTTTATATCCCAGCACCATCAGACTGTCACTGAGATGAACATTCTCTATCGGTATTTCATGCGGCAATTTCAAATCCATGGGCGAGAAATTGAATAAACCCTTGACACCGGCATTGGCTACTCTTGCGGCAATGGCTTTTGTTTCGCTCCTGGGTAAAGATAATATCGCTATGTCGGTTTCATGCTGAGCGATAAAATCTTCCAGTCTGTCAATACTCATTATTTCGGTACCGTTTATCGTCTTGCCTATAAGTTTGGGATTTATGTCAAATATTCCTATTATGTCAAATCCCCTTTTGTGAAAATTATTATACTTTGCCAGTGCCGTTCCCAAGTTTCCCGCTCCTATTATTATCACGGTAAATCCCTGTTCCTTTAAAAGAATCCGCTTCATACTGTCGTACAGCACCTCTACGCTGTAACCGTATCCCTGCTGCCCGAAACCTCCGAAATAACTGAAGTCCTGACGTATCTGAGAAGCGGTCATACCCATCTTTTCTCCCAACTCGGAAGAGGAAATCTTGGTTATCCCGTTTTCCTTCAGTTCCGTAAAATATCTGAGATATCTCGGTAGTCTGCGCATTACTGCTTCAGACAGTCGTTTTTTTGCCTGCATTTCTCTCTCCGGTACAAATAATCACCCGACAAATTATATTAAAATAATTATACCATGTCAATCGGCAGTTGGTGTTGTATGTTTACGTTAAAGACGCCGTATCGGGAATATATTTCATGAAATCTTCCGTATTGCCGCCCATACGGCTGATTGCGGAACAGATATCGGCTATTTCCGATTTTCCGATATCGTTTATATTCCTGGAAAGATAACCTCTTAAGAAAACAACCGCTTTGGCATTATCCAGATCCGCCATAATGTTTGCAACCAACCCCTTATCTTCCGCCGAAAGAAAATGCTCGCGCAACATTCTGTAAACGGAATCGCTCTTATCCGATTGCCTGAACATGGAGGCCAATACCGACAGTAAATCTTCATTACCTTGTTTTTTGCTCATGATATCGGAAATCCTGCTATATACGGTATCTTTATTGAAGGTTGCCAGCACATCGGATGCTTCTTCCTTCAGTAAATCGGAATGGACGGAAGTTATATAACCGATAAGAAATGTTGTGATATCTTCCGTCTCATATCCCGTCAAAGCATTTATCAGTGAAGCCCTTTCCGCCTCCGGACGGGTTTCATCCAGTATCTTATGTTTTATGCCCTCGACTCCTATGCTCTCATGCAGTATGGTTATGAGTGAATACGGAAGATACATATCGCATACCGTCAATGCCATATCCAACACATTGTCAATGCCTTCTTTTTCTATATCATTTCTCAGTGACCTTTCCACGCTCAAGCCGTCAATTGTTTCTTTTTCAAACTGTTCCCGCGCTTGGGTTATAACGGAGAAGTACTGTTCTTTTGTGGTTACCTCATCCATTTTTTTCTCAAACACCTTCTGCATTACCTTGTTGTATCTGATGAAAAGTTTATCGGTCATTTCAAAAAGTCCTCATCTTCTTTAAGTTTTCTCTTAAGCTCCGGTTTATCAATACCTTTCAAGCCCATGAAATACCAGATACCGCTTATTATCGGCACAACCGAATATGCAACCGCAAAGGCATACCACTTATACTTCAGGGTGTTAATTATAAAATACATAGGACCCAGAGCACATCGGAAAAGATAATGGAATATTCTTAATCCCAACTCCAGAGAGTTATCATATATTAAATAATGCACAAGCCCCAATATGAGGTAGGGTACCATTGCAATCAATCCGTATATAAAACCTTTGGCAAAGAAAGGATGCGCATCGGGGTCATATCTCTCCGACTTCCCTACCGACAGCGCGGTTCTGGAAACAATAAAGAACATAAACAGAAACATTACGAAAGAATATGCCAAAAGCCATAATGTCGTATTATTTGCCATATTCAACGGAGCTATCACGAAAAACGTAAACACGGCCGCCGCTATCGTATATGCAAACAATATTCTGGAGGCGTTTTTTATAAATGTCTTCATCCTTCAATCTCTATTGCTCTTCCGCTTTCTTCTTTTTATGTCTCCTGACAAGAAGATATACAACAACACCTGCTGCGGCTAAAACACCGAGTGTGACATATATCCATGTGTTGGCGCCTTTATACGAGCCGGGATCTGTGTGTTTTATAACGGAGATAGGGGCCGCTATCTTGTAACCGCACACTTTGCATACTTTTTCTTTTAGTCCCTGCTCTTCTTCGGTCGCTTCTTTAACAATTATCCAATCGCCGAAGTCATGCTCCTTACCGTCCTTACACAGAACATAAAGGTAATCGGTATACAGTGCAAGGAATTTATGCATACTGTCTTCAATGGGTCCGGAATCCACGATTGTGCCCGTGTACTGGGACATCATATCAAATTGGGGGTTATACCTTATGTAATACATGGTCTTATTGTCACGAATGTAATATGCCAGTTTTTCGGTATTTCCGGAAACATAGTCTATTTCAATAAGAAAATACGGTTTCTGTGTTTCCGAAGGACCTTTCCATTGCAGGTCGTAATCCACAATTACCGTTGTATAGAAAGTGTAATTGTATAAGTCGGCTCCGTACTGAAGCTCCACAATGTCTCCGTTTATCGTATATTCATAATTCTCTACGAGCTTTTCATCCATAAGATATTCCCGCTCTCTGATTTCCAAGTTATAGACCTCACCTGTTCCGAAGACATATTGCATGGATTTTATGTTCTTGATAAGAGGCTCATACGGGAACGGATAGAGTATTTCCAGAAGCTCGGTATCTATCCATCCCAGATACTTGGTCGGAACAAGGAATACTTCATCGGAATTGTCAAACTTGGCGTAATAGCTTCTATCCTCTATGGATTGTCTGCCTATATGCAGTGTTACGGTCTTATTATCCGCAGTCACTTTTATGGAGTATGCGGGTTTTAAAAGGTCATAGTTTCTGTAATCGGCTTCGGTCGGGAGCACATTCACATATTCCCCTATAACCATCTCATATGTTTTATCCACCATTTCCTGAGCTGTCTGAGAGTAAGTCTTAGCGGACAACGGCTCCACTAACTTCCACTTGATGTGTTCCTCCGGTTCCAATGTGAACTCCAGTTCGCCCTTTTTATACAGTGAAAAGGATGTCAGACTGTTGGCACTTCCGGGGAAAATAACTTCGGAAAGAAGATATTCTCTGTAAATGGTCAGCATACCGAAAGAGGTGTCGGAAATGGTATAGACCTTGTCCACTCCTTCACGCATTGCATATACATTGTATGTTACATCGATTACATCACCGAAGTACACCTTGTAGTTTGTGCCGTCTTTAAGAGTGACTTCAAAATACGAGTTGTAGTCTATCCCGTATTTGGCAAGATTCTTAGGAGATTCCTCAATTACATCCACACTGATAAGCGATGCCGCCTGAACGAGTGCCGTACTTATATTCTGATTCAGCTCTCTCTCCGGTTCGTTAACCAGTCTGTACTGCATTTCGGTTTTTTCCTCACCCTCTTCATCTTTTACCTTCACTTCCATGAGTTCCACGGTGGTCTGCTCACCGGAAATGCAGAATGTATAACGTTTTATATCATCGGATTTAATATTCGCCGGAGTGATAACCTCGGTAATTTTAGGATTTTCCACTCTGGTTTTGGAAATAATGTCATCGATTATAAAGTAGGCCGCTACCGCAACAGCCAATGCAAGTACTATAATGATGATGGTCTTCAGATTCTTCATTTATAAGTGCCTCCTCTTAAGGTAAACAATACCGCCTGTTAACAGGATTAAGGCAGGCAGCACATAAAGAAGCACTGCTACGAAATTAGCCTGCGATGCGGTAATGGATAATATATTTACAAAGTAATTCTTTTCTTCAATGTTAACCCGGCTGTAATCACCTTCCAGCCAGTTTAAAAGGCCAATGAAGAATTTGGATGAATCGGCTTCATATGCCTTGTTGTTTACAAGAATGTAATCTCTCATGAAATCGGTAGAACCCAAAACAACCAATCGACATTCGGTTGCAAGACTTCTTGCCGAAGCACCTATATATGCCGCTCCCGATGTGGAATCATATCCGATTACGGAAGCTTCCTGCTTGGACAAAGAGCTTGTCCTCAATAACGGATTTACCGCCAAAAACGATTTAGACTTGTTTAACAGTCTGATACTTCTGGCATTGGGGGTAAGCAGATAGGAAATATTGCCGTACACATTCAAAGTGGCTTCCGAGCCTACAATCTCGGGGAAGATATAGTACTGGTTGCTGGCCATATAGGAGTTTGTGTCATACTCCTTAATTCTGTCGTAATTGTATTGTATGTTGTAAAAATCCAGGAACTTCTGTATATTGGGATATTTCTCGTTTGTCTCCTGCGCTCCCAGACAAATCATCATACTGCCGCCTTTATTCATAAAATCATCCAGAAGTTTAACTTCCTCTTCCAATAAATCAATGGTCGGATTGACTATAAGAAGTATGTTTGCGTCGGCCGGTATTTCCATATTTGCTCTTAAGTCGAATGAGGACACATCATATCCGTTAAGTTCCATTACGTCTCTTGCGGTAATGTATCCGTCAAAATACGAATACTCATTATGCCCCAACACAAAGTATACTTTTGAATAGCTGTCTCTCGTTACATAGCTTATTGCACTTGTGAAAGCATTTTCCACCTTGGAGCCTGTATCGGTTATTTCAAATGTAGTATCGGAACTGACATAGGTACTGAAAAGGTCATAGTACTTGACTGCTCTGGTATTTCCGTCTTTTACTCTTCTGACAACAAAGTTCTGTTTGGAAAGGTCCAAAGCACCGGTAGGATCCAACTGGGAAACATAACCTACATTGGTATCGGGATCCACATAAGTTACCGTTATATTATCGTAATCGTCATAATAGTTCAAAAATCTTATTACATCATAATAACTGGATTGCGAGCTTATTTTCGTAGGGTCCATAAGCCCGATAATTTCCACCTCGTCTTCCAGATTATCCAATATCTGTTTGGATGTATCGCTCAGAGTATACAATCCTTCAGGGGTTAAGTCCCATTCTATTCCCAATAACGGAACGGTAATGTTAATGACAATAAATAACGCAAGTACAATAGCCACTATTATGAAAGAACTGGTGCCGTATCTGAAACTTTTGCTTGTCAATATTTTTCTTAATTTGTTTTCCTTTTTCATGTCATCACCCCTGCACCCAGCGGCGTCTTTCAATCACTCTTACCGTCAAATACAACATCAACGCGGTAAAAGAAAGGAAGAAGACGATGTTTTCCAAAGTAAGTAATCCGTCGGTGAATACCTTATATCTTGAAAGGACCGATATCCATTCCATTATACCGCCCAGTACTCCGCCTACCGTTGCGGCATATTGATCGGCAATCCACATTGCAAACATTATAACCAACGAAATGACTGCCGCTATAATCTGGTTTTCCGTCAAAGAGGAACTGAAAACTCCCACGGCACAGAATGCCGCTCCGAGTAAAATGAATCCGATATATGCTCCTACAAGCTGAATGGTAATAACTCCTTCAAATATTACTACTATCAGAGGATAAATAAAGGAAATAACGACAATAACCAGGAAAACCGTAAATGTGGCCAAAAACTTACCTATAACAATCCTGGGCAGCGATGTCGGTGATGTCAGCAACAACACCTCGGTTCCGTTCTTTTTATCTTCCGCTAAAATCCTCATTGTGAGTATGGGTATTATGAATATGAGAAAGACACCGATATCGCCTAATACATCCACAAAATCACCGTATCCTGCTTTAAGTGCGGGATGGAAGTAAATGGACATTATAAGTACATACACTCCGATAAGAACATATGCTATGGGGGATTTGAAATATCCCGCAATTTCTTTTCTTGCTACAGCTAACATATTATTCCTCCTCCGTATGCTTTATACCGTCGCTGCTTACAACCGAGATGAAGATGTCTTCCAGTGTCGCTGCGGTCGGTCGTATTTCCAGTATAGGCGCCTTTATTTCCGCCATTTTGTAAAATATTTCTTCTCTGATATCTTTATCGCTTCCGGTTTCCAGAACATATTTGAATACCGAATCTTCGGCTTTGGTAGTCATGGTTACATACCTGACATTGGGTATATTACCCAAAGTCTTTAACACCTTGTCTTTGTCTCCTTTTACCGTCAGATTGAGTTTGGCAATCTTTGAAAGACTTGCGGAAAGTCTGTCGGGAGTATCCTCTGCAACAATCTTTCCTTTGTTTATAATTACTACCCTTTCGCATATCATACTTACTTCCGGTAATATGTGCGTACTCAAAATAATGGTTCTGTCGGTTGCCAGCCCTTTTATAACTCTTCTTATTTCCACAATCTGCTTGGGATCCAGTCCCACAGTAGGCTCGTCAAGAATCAATACCTTGGGATTTCCCACCAACGCCTGTGCCAATCCCACTCTCTGACGGTATCCTTTGGATAAGTTGTCTATAAGTCGCTTTCTGTGGTCGGTCAATCCCACTAACTCCATTATGTCGGACAATTCGCTTTTTTTCTTGCTTTTCGGAGCTTTTTTCAAGTCGGAAACAAAACTCAAGTATTCGGTTACCGTCATATCTTTATATAGAGGGGGCTGCTCGGGCAGATAGCCTATTCGCTTCTTTACCTCTTCGGGATGAGTGGTAATATCATACCCGGCCACTTCCACTGTCCCGCTTGTCGACGGAAGATAACCCGTTATGATATTCATTGTGGTGGACTTACCGGAACCGTTGGGTCCCAAAAACCCCAGTATTTCCCCTTCTTTTACTTTGAAACTGATATCATCGACGGCAACAACCTGTCCGTAATGTTTGACAAGATTTTTTATCTCAATCACTGGGCTGACCTCCTTATTATTTAGTCTGGCATCAGTTTTACAGCCTTTATATTATAACGCATTATATACTCTTTTCAACATTTTATTAAGTATTTGCATTATTCGTTAGTTCTAATTACTTTAATTAATGTTAATATATATGATATCATGTATTCAACGGAGGCTTTTATGTACGATGGTGAACACAGACCGCTGATACTTATAATATTGTTTTCCATAATATCGGTGGGTTTCTTTAATTTTTACTGGCTATATATTGCAACATATGAAATCAAGCAGGTTTCGAGGGAAGCGGACAGAATAAAGCCGTGGCTGGAAACATTCTTAGCTGTAATAACCGCCGGCTTCTATATAATCTACTGGTCATATAAATACAACAAACTTTTATACGATGCACAGGCAGTACATAAAGTTACCCCTCAGGATGTAGCTCTTCCCGCAGCAATATTCTCTTTCCCCGTTATTACATTTATCGGAATGTGCTTTACGCAGCATCAGCTCAACAGACTGTGGAAGTACGGTACCGCTCCCCAGGCCAAGAAGAAGAAAGATAAATAATATTCAATAATCCCGGATATTAAAAAATGTGCTGTATTAGCACATTTTTCCTTACCGGATCTGTAAGCCGGGTTCTGTATTAGACGATCATCTGTCTAGGCACAATATCTCTATCATACTCAAGCCACCTTCAGAGACGGGCGGGCAACCCATAGTCCCTTTTTGCGGTGTTGCTCCGGATGGGGTTTACATAGCCTGATATGTTACCATATCGCTGGTGAGCTCTTACCTCGCCTTTCCACCCTTACCGTATTGC
Source organism: Clostridiaceae bacterium (assembly GCA_012838235.1). Lineage (GTDB taxonomy): Bacteria > Bacillota > Clostridia > DUPQ01 > DUPQ01 > DUPQ01. Next base: position 23,662 of record DUPQ01000068.1, on the reverse strand, counting down.
TACGGCGGTATCTCTCTGTTGCACTTTCCTTGAAGTCACCTTCACCGGTAATTAGCCGGCATCCTGCCCTTCGGAGCCCGGACTTTCCTCATCTGCAGCCTTTAGGCATTGCATCCGCGATCGTCTGATCCGGTCAGGGCAGTAATTATATCACTTTATTATATTTTTATCAAATTATATGTTTTTATCACCTTTAAAATACTTTACACTGAATTTTAATTAAAAATATGCTGAAATTCTTCTTTTGTACGGGAAAATATCCAATGAAGGAAACTTTTCGGCCAAAAGGGCGGATAAATCATCAACGAAAACCTCCTCCGATTCATAGTGTCCCAATTCCACGATTGCAGGTCCCGTACCCGCTATGGATTTGATAATATCATACTTTATCTCTCCCGTTACAAACACATCGACATCCAATTCCTTTATATCTTCCGCAAAGCTGCCTGAAGAACCGGTTCCCACAGCCACTGCACTTACCTTATCCGGTATATTGCCGGTCACCTTAACGATGTCCACACCCAAACTTTTCTTTATCTTTTCGATGTATTCATTAAAGCCTGTTGTATCGGTGATTCCTTCCCTTCCCAAAGATATTCCTTCTTCAAAAAAGATATGTTTTATTTCTCTTAAAAAGCATTTTTCCGCCAAAACATCATTCAACCTTGCCGCATCATAATTGGTATGAAGCGAAATCACGGCACTTTTGTTGCGTATAACGGCAATAAGCTCATCGTTATCTATCCTGTAAAGAGGATCATAAATGAAGGGATGATGAGTTATTATTAAATCGGCTTTACAGGATACCGCATATTCCGCGGCATCTTTTGTAATATCCAGACATACCATAACCCTTCTTATATTGTCCTTTCCCTTGATTAGTAACCCGACATTATCCCGCTCTGTACTTTTATCCGTAGGTGCAACATATTCCAGATATTTAATAATTTTTGATATTCTCATAACAGCTCCTCCAATGCTCTTTTTAATTTTATTTCTTCGGTAAAATCTCTGCCTGCTTCCCTGTATCCCGCTATCATATCGTCCAGCTTTTTTATATACCCCGAAACATATCCTGGTAACAGAGGATGATGTCTTTTTGCTAAAATTTCCGATGCTATCGTGTCGGTTTCGGTGTACGGCCGATTAATACCCGTGTAACTTGCCCGAAAAGCATTATATATCTTGTCTCTATCATTAATGAGTGCTTCCTCTTCAATAGCAAATCCGTTATCCCACAAAAAGGCCCGCAAACGTTCGGTTTTGCTCTGACACTGTAAGATTAACCATTCACAACTTTTTGCGCTGTCCATATCTTTTTTAAGTATATCGACTATGACATCGGCACCCATTCCGGCTATAATAACACAACAGCCTTCCTCCACATGACTTATTCCGTCAGCGACAAACACATCGATATGCTTTTCCATACCGAACAGCCGGACATTTCTCTTGGCGATTCTTACCGGTCCCTCTTTTATATCGGTGGCAACGGCTGTTTTACATATACCTTTTTGTATGAGATATATGGGCAGATAGCAGTGATCGGTACCTATATCAAATACCTTCTCACACGGCACCGCCAAATCCGCTACCATGAGCAATCTGTTGCTTAACAGTCGTTTAACCTCTCTCATATTCCCTATTTTACATTATCATCGGTATATTTAATATTATAATCGCGGTTTTTATACTCAAAATACGATTTCTCCGTATTTTTAAATGAAATTTGACCTTAAAAGGACTTAAGGGAGCAACGAAATCTTGAAAAAAGTTGTTGACCGGGTTTATACTTGTATGTATAATATATCAAGTATTGAGCTTTAGGGCCTTTAGCTCAGTTGGTTAGAGCAACCGGCTCATAACCGGTCGGTCCGCGGTTCGAGTCCGTGAAGGCCCACCACCGATAACAAATCCGAACATATTTCCGTTGCCTAATGTGTTCGGTTTTTTTATTGCTTTTTACGATATTCTCTTGCCGACATACCCGCAATTTGTCTGAAGATTCTGGAAAAGTGGTTATAATCGGCAAAACCCGTAGCAAAGGCAATGTCCGTAACGGACATATCGGTTACTGTCAGCATCCGCTGAGCATGGACTATCCGCTGTCTTCGTATATATTCCGCAAGACCGCAACCCAGATAGTCGGCGGAAAGCTCATATAATCTTGTGCGACCTATTCTGAAAGCGGCGCATATATCCCTTACCGTAATATTCTCCGAAAGATGCTCTTCAACATATCGGTCAATCTCCCGAATAAACACCGATTGATTGGGAACTACCCAACGGTTAGTCATAACATAGGCGGTAATGGCCTGTAATACCGTGGCGGCTGCACTCAGTTCCCGTTGAGACTTGACGGGAATGCTGTCCGCTTCACGGGCAAGCTCCGGATAGCGCCTTTTAATATTGCTTCTGGTTTCTTCACAGTTTTCCTTTAGGATAATCTGACCGAACATAACATAAGCCAGCACACCGTCCTTATCCATAATGGGGGCAACGGCTTCGGTCAGTCCGGCATGGCATTTGTAAATAACCGGTTGCCTGTTTTTGGCGCACTTTAAGCAACCGCTCTTATCGCTGACATAACACCCGGCTTCGCCTTCCGGAGTCTGCCGTAACATATGGCAGAAGCGCTCCCGCTCCCTCGGATAAGCCAGAAGCTCTCTGAACTCCGCGTCAAAAATAACGATACGAATATTAGTCAGCGTATAGAAATCCTGCAGCACCTTGTACAGATTTGCGGTATTAAGTTGTAGCATCTCTATACCACCCTTCTTTTTGCATAATAGCACAAACAGGATAAACATACAATAGCGGACAAATCTACAATATTGCGGACAAATAAAACTATTATTGAAATGACTGATTATGTATTCTGAAATCAGCCATAAAATGTAATAATATAAGGGGGATATTTACCATGAAAAAAATGACATTTGCTCTTTGCTTCAGCAACCGCGGGTTTATGCCCGGCGAACTTATTTACAATGCCCGTGAGGATATGGTTAAGGCTGTTACCGCAGCCGGCTACGACTATATTATGATGGATGCGGATCTGACGCGCTATGGCGGTGTGGAGACCCGGGACGAAGGCCGCCTGTATGCAAAATGGCTGGCGGAGCATAACGGCCGGTACGATGGTGTCATATTCTCCATGCCCATTTTTGCTGACGAAAACGGCGCTATAATCGCTCTGCAGGACGCGGGAGTACCCATCCTTATGCAGGCTTACCCTGATGAAATAGGCAAAATGGACTTCCAGCACCGTCGTGACGCTTATTGCGGTAAGTTCTCGGTTACCGATGTGTTCTGCCAATATAATGTGCCTTTCACAGTGTTAAAACCTCATGTTGTTCACCCTCTTTCCGACAAATTCCGAGAGAACCTCCGCGACTTTGCCGCAATCTGCCGTGTGGTAAACGGTATGAAGCGATTTAACTTGGGTTGCATAGGTGCACGTACTACCGCTTTCAAGACCGTCCGCTTTGACGAGATTGCTCTTCAGAAGTACGGTATAAATGTGGAATCCTTCGACCTTTCCGAACTGTTCGCCAAGGTAAAGGACAAGAAGAACGACGACCCTGCCGTATCGGCCAAAATCCAACGGCTGAAGAACTACTCGGATTTTTCCCTTGTTCCGAAGGAAAATATGTACACACTGGCCAAGGTGAGTGTTGTTATAGACCAATATATTAAAGAGTACCGTCTGGATGCTCTGGCTTTACGTTGCTGGAACGAAATGGAGACCTATCTCAGGATTTGTCCCTGTGTCCTGCTCAGCGAACTGAACGATAGGGGCATAGTGGCTTCCTGTGAGATTGATGTGTGTTCCGCAGTCACCATGCGGGCAATGAGCCTGGCTTCACAAGGTGCTACCGCTGTTCTGGACTGGAATAACAATTACGGAGAGGACGAAAACAAGGTCATACTGTTCCACTGCGGTCCCGTAGCCCAAAGCCTGATGACCGGTCGCGGCACCGTTACCGAACATAAGATGTTTTCAAAGAGCGATCCCGGAAGCGGCTGGGGCAGCAACGAAGGCCGTATCAAGCCCATGCCCATAACCATCTCCAACTGTCAGACCAAAGACGGTAAGATTATTGTTTATGTATCCGAAGGCAAGATTACCGATGATGTGATTGAACGTGAGTTCTTCGGTTGCGCCGGGGTTGCAAAGATTGACGATTTGCAGAATAAACTGATAAAACTGGCCCGCGGCGGCTTTAAGCATCATACATCCATTTGCGAAGGTCATTACAAGGAGGTTCTGAAGGAAGCCTTCACCACCTATCTTCACTACGATTGGGTGGAAATTGACTAGAAGGAGAATACCATGATAAGTCTCGGTATCGACATAGGCGGCACCGGCTGTAAATGTGTAGCCTTTCGGGATGACGGCAAGCAACTTGCCGTCGCCTATACGGAATATCCCCTGGCGGCGGGACAGGTCAACCTGCCTTCGGATATCCTGACCTTTTCGGTATTTCAGGTAATCAAAAAATGTACCGCTGAAATTCCCGACAAGCAGCAGATTGCGGCTATCACCGTCTGCTCCTTCGGTGAATCCTTTGTGCCCGTAGATAAGGACGGCAATGCATTGACCGATATACTGCTGTATTTCAGCAATACGGATAGCGAAGAATTTAATAATCTGGTCAGCAGTATCGGAGAAGAGAAGTTTATGCGTATCGCACGTATTTTACCCGATGCATCCTACTCCCTTTCCAAAATGCTCTATACCCGGAAGGTAGCCAAGCGACCTGTCTGGAAATACCTGTTTATAGCAAACTTCATTACATACCGGCTGACGGGAAAGGCATACACCGATGTTTCCCTGGCCTGCCGCAGTTTACTCTATGATGTGGAAAACCGTTGCTGGTCCAAGCAACTCTTGGAACTGTGCAGCATCGAAGAAAGCACACTTCCCGAAGTGTTGCCTGCCGGTGTAAAGGCGGGTACAATCCTGCCAAAAGCAGCCGCACAACTGGGGCTTCCTTGCAATGTTCAGGTGGTAACGGGTTGCCACGACCAGATTGTCAATGCCTTGGGCGCCGGTGTACGCAATGCGGGTGACGCGGTGGATTCCTCCGGCACCTCCGAGTGTATTACCCCGCTTTTTTCCTCCATTCCGGAAAGTTTGGATTTTCAGAGGAATAATTTTGCCTGCGTTCCTTATTTAGAGGACCGCGGATATGTCACTTATGCATACAATATCTCGGCAGGCTCGGTAGTACGCTGGTATCGGGATGCACTGGCAAGCCACCTGAACAGGGAGGCTGCGATGGAAAATAAAAGCATATATGACTTACTAAACGAGCAATGCCCGTCACAACCTTCAGACCTGATGATGCTTCCCTTCTTACAGGGAATGGGCGGCACACCCGATGTGGATGCGACTGCCACCGGACTTATTGCCGGTCTTACCACACAGACCCGTCTTACGGATATCTACCGTGCAGTTTTGGAAGGTATAACCTTTGAGATGCGCTACAACCGGGAAAAACTCAGCGAGAGCGGAGTTACATTCAAAAAACTCTTTGCCTGCGGCGGCGGTGCACGGTCTTTTGTCTGGTTGCAAATCAAGGCGGATATCTTAGGCTGTGAGATTATTCCGGTGAAATCCGAGGAAACGGGCGCTATGGGTTGCGCTATTCTGGGCATTTCCGCCATAACAGGCGAAAAGCCGTTTGATGTTGCCGAACGATTTTGGCAGTACGGTACACCAATCCGTCCTAACCCTGAACACATGGAAATCTACAATAAAAAGTACAAAACATACAAAACCTTAAGAAAATTGTATATGGAACAAAGGAGCAAATAGTATGAAAAATACCGTAAATAATTATATAGGACATGCAAGCCAGCTTTGCGGTGTGGAGGAAGTACGGCTTATAGGAGGTAAGGGCGACGGTATAAGGCTGTTGCAGCTTAGAAATGCTGCAGGCTTGCAGATGACCGTATGTGCCGACCGCTGTGCGGACATTTACCGGCTGATTTTCAAAGGCGATAATATGGGCTATTTTTCTCCTGCCGGTTATGTTGCTCCCGCTTACTACAACCAAACCGGCACGGGCTTTTTAAATAGTTTTACTGCAGGATTTCTTACCACCTGCGGCTTGACAGCGGCGGGAAGTCCCTGCACCGACGAAGGCGAAGTATTACCTCTGCACGGCACCATAGGTAACACCCCGTGTGAGCAAATCCGGTGGGATGAGGATGATGAAAACATATATATCCATGCCGTTATAAACGACAGCGGAATATTCTCAAGGAAACTGATGCTCAAGCGTACCGTTACCTGCAAAAAGCATATCAACACATTCGACATAAGGGACACAATAGAAAACTTAGGTGACCGGCAATCCCCCCTTATGCTGCTGTATCACATGAATATGGGATATCCCCTTCTGTCGGAAAATGCGGTACTGGATATCCCTTCGGTGTCCGTAAAGCCCAGAAACCAACATGCGGCAAAGGATTTGAATACCTGGCATAAGATACTGCCTCCCACTCCCGGATTTGAGGAGCAGTGCTATTTCCACAGTTTCCGAAAGCAAGGCAAGGCATCCATATACAATCCCGATATCGGCAAAGGTCTGACCATATCCTTCGATGCAAATAAACTGGACTATTTCACCCAATGGAAGATGATGGGTTGCCGTGATTATGTTCTGGGTCTGGAACCGGGAAATTGCCACCCCGACGGCCGCGATGTCATGAGACGTGAGGGTACATTGAAGTTTATTGCTCCCGGAGAGAGTATTACTTACCAAGTGACCGTAAACCTTTACGAAATATAAGGAGAACAGATATGCCTATTATTACCGGCCGGGAGAATGTCTTGGCAATATATGAAAAAGCCGCGAAAAAAGGATGGGTAATTCCCTGTTTTTGCAGCGAAAACCTGACCACCACCGAAGCAATACTGACCGCCGCCTCCGACTTCGCAAAAGAAAAAGGATACGACGGTATTCCCGTTATTCTGGCCATTACCAACCGGTATGACCGACGTACCCAGTCCGCATACTATACCCACACCAGACGCTGGGATATAGGGCTGGAGCTGTTCCGCAGCGATCTGGAAATACTATCCCGTGTATTTCCCGACCTGGATGTGATGATTCATCTGGATCATGCACAGCACGATACCGATGAAGAATTGCTGGAAAGCGATCTTAGTATGTATTCCTCGGTCATGTATGACGCATCCGTACTGCCTATGGAAGAGAATATGGAAAAGACACGTGCTTATGTGCGACGCAAGGGGCAGGAGTTATTAATCGAGGGTGCCTGTGACGAGATAACGGATGCCGACGGTGAGATACGATGTGAAATCACCGATGCGGATAAGTGCGAGCGGTATATGCGGGAAACAGGTGTGGATATAGTGGTTGCAAACTTAGGCACCGAACACCGTGCCTCCGGCCATGATCTGCACTACCGCTGCGATGCCGCAAGGGCCATCAAAGCGAGAATAGGCTCCAGAATCTGTCTGCACGGTACTTCTTCGGTTTCCAACGATCAGATTAAGAAACTGTTCGATGACGGTATATGTAAGGTTAATATCTGGACCGCTCTGGAGCGGGATTCCTCACCTGCCCTCACCGAGTGGACAGTCAAAAATGCAGCCAAGTGCGGCGGCCCTGCTTTAGAACATAAGTTAATAGAGCAAGGCTATCTGACCGAGTGCTCCGGAACCGGTAACAAATCCTCTCTGAATTACTACACAACCACCGCCCGTCAGGAAATAATTTTCCGGGAAATGAAGAAGATTGTCCGCGGTTACCTGGATTTGTGGTACTGCTGATTGATTAATAAGCACAGTTATAGTATTATGCTTTGGGGTTGGGAAAGGATATTACTTGAAAAAGATATGTAACCGTTTTAAGAATAACCGATGGGCATTAATCTCCTGGATACTTCTGATTATGTGGATGGTATTGATTTTCATATTGTCTTCCCATACTGCCGACCGCTCGTCTTCGGTAAGCGGTAACATTCTTTCCGCTATTCTTAAGGTAGTTTATCCGGAATTCCGACAAATGAGCGCCGATGAACAGTTTATAGTACTGGAAAGCTATCAGTATATAATACGCAAATCGGCACACTTTCTGTTATTCGGAGTCTTAGGCTCCTTATCGGTAAATGCATACAAGTCGATACGTATCAAAACCGACCGCCTTGTGATAATATTGTCTTTAGCAACATGTGTCATTAATGCGATACTTGACGAAATACATCAGATATTCGTTCCCGGAAGGTCCTGCGAAATCACCGACATTCTAATAGACAGCATAGGCTCTTTGCTGTTTATCTTTCTGACCGTTTATATCTTCCGCTGTATTGAAAAAAGTAAAAAGGCATCAGCTGATATATAAAAAGCAATGAAAAAGCGGTAAAAACATTTTACCGCAATCAGTATTTCATCGTAAAAGTATTTTATTCCAGATAATCTCTCAGTTTCTTACTTCTGCTCGGGTGTCGAAGTTTTCTCAAGGCTTTGGCCTCAATCTGCCTTATACGCTCTCTCGTGACATTGAACTCCTTGCCCACTTCTTCCAGTGTTCTGGCTCTGCCGTCATCCAGTCCGAACCGCAGTTTGAGAACCTTCTTCTCTCTCGGAGTAAGTGTGTCCAATACCGACATAAGCTGCTCTTTTAACAGGGTGAATGCCGCCGCTTCCGCAGGAGCAAGCGCATCTTCATCGGGAATAAAGTCGCCCAGATGACTGTCTTCTTCTTCACCTATCGGGGTTTCCAAAGATACGGGATCCTGATTAATCTTCATTATTTCACGGACCTTCTCTTCGGTCATATTCATTTCCTTTGCTATTTCTTCGGGGGTGGGATCTCTTCCCAGTTCGTGCACAAGCTGACGCGATACCCTTGTGTATTTGTTTATGGTTTCCACCATATGAACGGGTATTCTTATGGTTCTTGCCTGGTCTGCTATGGATCGCGTTATTGCCTGACGAATCCACCAGGTGGCATATGTACTGAACTTGAATCCTTTGGTATAGTCAAACTTATCCACCGCTTTTATAAGTCCCAGGTTGCCTTCCTGAATCAGGTCCAGAAACTGCAAGCCTCTGCCTACATATCTCTTTGCTATACTGACCACCAACCTCAGATTGGCTTCCGCCAGTTTTCTCTTACACTCCTCATCGCCCGCTTCTATACCTTTAGCAAGCTCTATCTCTTCTTCTACGGTCAGCAACGGAACTTTACCTATCTCCTTCAAATACATCCTTACGGGGTCATCAACCGACACTCCGTCCGGAACACTGACTTCAATATCTTCCGTTTCATCATCCGCATCCGATGTGTCATTTTCGTCATCTACGATATCTATACCCGCCTCTTCAAACATCTCAATCAATTTGTCCATCTGATCGGAATTAACTTCCATATCATCAAAACTGTCGGTTATATCCTGGGATACAAGCGTACCTTTGGTTTTTCCTTTTTCCATCAGATCGGCCATTATTTTATTGAATCTGACCATTCCGCTTTCTTCTTCCACAGGATGCTGTTGCGCCTTTTTATTGGAATTTTCTTTTTCACTCATCTGTACTACCTCCGGATTATGTATTTATCTTGTATTTTGCCAACAGAGCCGTGTTCTTTCTCAGCTCTTCTTTAATATTGTCTTTTTCGCTCTCACTTAAACCGTCCGATGCCAGTGCACGGCTTAATACCATATTGTTGTTCACTATCATGTCATGACGATATTTGGCAATATAGTCGTTCAATGCTTTCCAAGGATCGGAAATGGTATGATATTCCGCAGCCTCTTTTATAAACGCAGCCCTCTGCTCATCGTCCAACATGGCCGCTATCTTGGCCTCATCTGGGCTTTCCATGGAATCATATCTGTTAATAATCTCCTGAAGAAGATCCCTGCTGAAGTCATTGTGTATCATGTTATCGGCAAGCAACTGTTTTTCAATCTCCCCTTTAAATGACGGATTGTTGCAAAGAAGCACCAGTATGGTATAGAAGAGTTTATCCAGTTTGCTTTCGGTAAACCTGTCGGTCAATGCGGAAGCTATTTTTTTTGTCCTCGGTATCTCCGTCTGCGAGGTATCGGACCTGCCGGTGTCTCCCGTTCTGTTCTGTACTTCTTTTAACAGTGCATCATAACTGGTATTGTATCTGGCGGATATGTTTTTAATGTACACATCCCGTTCCACGGGACTTTGCACCTGTCCTATTGCCGCCGCAACACCTTTTAAAAATGCAATCTTTCCCCCGGAAGTTTTTAAATCACATGTCTGTTTCAGTAAATGTGCTTTGTATTCCACAAGCATAAGAGCATTCTTCAGCGCTTCTTTAAACTCTTCTCTACCCATCAGTTTAATGAAATCATCGGGATCTTTTATCGGATTACCGAACTTATCTTTTGAGGGAAGCATAAGTACTTTTACCACACAACCCAGACCTGCCAATATATCCAGTCCTCTTAAAGTGGCGTTCTGCCCGGCAGCATCGTTGTCATATGCTATTATTGCCTGCCCGAACACTCTTTTTATCATTTTTGCCTGATTATCGGTAAGGGAAGTTCCCAATGAAGCTATGACATTGGTAAAACCCGCCTGATGAAGACTTATACAATCCATGTATCCTTCCACAATAATAACAAAATCCTCTCTGGCGCTCTTTGCCAAATTCATGGCATACAGGCTTTTATTCTTCTTGTAAACGACGGTTTCCGGTGAGTTCATGTACTTGACATCCTTCTCCTCCAATGCTCTGCCGCCGAAACCTATAACCCTGTTTCTGATATCGATGATAGGGAACATTATACGGTTTCTGAATTTATCAAACACCTTGTTTTTTGACTTTGAAGCCAGACCGGCTTCCACTATTTCATCATCGTTAAATCCTTTTGACTTGAGATATTCCGTCAAAGCCGACCATTCGTCGGGAGCATATCCTATCCCGAATAATGTAATTGTTTCGCCCTTTATGCCTCTTTTGCCCAGATATTCCTTTGCCTGATTGCTTATTTCAGATCTCATGTTTTCATAAAAGAATCGGGCTGAAAGACTGTTCATCTCATATGTTCTTTTTTCTTTTCTAAGAACCGCTTCATCCACATAACTGTTTTTTTCCGGTATCACTATGTTGGCTCTTTCAGCCAACAGTTTTACCGCTTCGGAATAACTTAAGTTTTCGATGTCTTTTATAAAATTAATAACGTTTCCGCCCTTATTGCAGCCGAAACAGTAGTATATCTGTTTTGCGGGAACAACCGAGAAAGAAGGAGTCTTTTCCTGGTGAAACGGACACAGACCGAAATAGTCCTTGCCTTTTCTGTCTATTTTCACATATCTGGAAACGGTATCTACAATTTCGTTTTTGGAAATTATCTCTTCTATTAACGGTTCGGGATAAATGTATCGTTCGGTCATTGCCCCTCCTGCTTACATTATTCGACACATATTGCTTATTTCCTTTATTTGTCTGTTCAAAAATACATATTTTAATAATATCCTAACGATATACGGAGGTAAATAATATGTCAACCTACACGCTTAGACGCAGTTGCAGGCTTATTGACGAAAGAAAAAACAAACTGGATGTCGAGTATTTCCTCATTGAAGAGTTTTCTCTGAAGGAACAATGCAAAACTTACGGCATAAAGGTGGAAACAAGGGAAAACGGTAAACTCACCGATACCTGTTCGGTCAGTGATGTATCGGTTAAACAGGATGAAGCTATATACATACTGGAAAAAATGGCCGATTACGAAGTTACCGCCGTTACGGCAAGAGATGTTATTGAGGATATGGCACTATAGCGGAAAATTAACCGAATTTACACTGCTTTTTTGCAGGTAAATATCCAAAGAAAAAAGCATCATACAAAAAATCAGACTCCCAGATTTCCTACAGGTACAACATATACGCCGTCCGGTCTTTTGTATGCCATATCGGAGTTTGCCGTCAGGACCATCAGGAAAGAAGGTTTATTCATTTTTTCCGTATCAATGAGACTTGCCAGCTTCAATAATGATTGAGCACCTTGGTTTATAAGGGTATCTCCGCCTATCTTTATCTCGACAAGTCCGTATCTACCGTTTCTTAAATGAATAACGGCATCACATTCCAGTCCGTTTTTATCGCGATAGTGATATACCGAACCGTCCGATGCATCCGCATAGACTCGTAAATCCCTGATTGCCAAAGTTTCAAACATAAAGCCCAAAGTTGACATATCTTGCAACAAATCATCGGGACCCAATCCCAATGCGGCTGTAGCAATGGACGGATCTACAAAGTATCTGGTATCCGATGTTCTTATTGCAGTTGAGGAACGTAAATTGGGATTCCAAGCCGCAGCATCTTCAACAACAAACATTTTCTTTAATGCATCTATATATGAGCGTACCGTATCCGCATTCAGTGTTGCGCTATCGTTATCCTTGATATCATCACATATAGCAGTATCCGCAACCCGTTGTCCCTGATGACGGGCATACGATCTCATAAGCCGTTTCACTCTTTCGGGATTTCTTTCCACATTATCCACTCTTGACATATCAACATTGACGACCGCATCGTAATAGTCTCTTGCCTGATTCAAGGCAAGCTTTCCTGACAGATAAGTTGAAAGAGGCCATCCCCCGCGGCATATAAGAAAACATATATCACTCAATGTCAGATCGCATCCGGCATATATATTATCAGGCGATGAAAACAGTTCTCTAAGACTTATTGAACCGTCGGATTCGCCCGATTCCGAAAGACTCATAGGTCTCATGCGCAAATAGGAGAATCTGCCTGTTCCCGAGTGAGTTATATCTTTTGTATCTGCCGGAACCGATGAACCGGTAAGAATGAATTGAGAGAATGCTTTACGTCTATCCACCTCAAATCTTATTGCATCCCAAAGTTTAGGAGCAATCTGCCACTCGTCAATTAATCTGGGCACCTCCCCCCTCAAAAGTATATCGGGATCGGTTTCAGCAAGCATAAGATTTCTTTCCCGTCTTACCGGATCGGCCATATACAGAATGCTCTTTGCTCTCTGCTCGGCTGTCGTAGTCTTACCGCACCACTTAGGCCCCTCTATGAGTACTGCACCTTTACCGGCCAGTTTTTCTTCTAAAATAGCATCCGCTACCCTTTTCTTGTATCCTTCCATTATATATATCGCCTCATAAAAACAGTAATTATATAGGTATGATAACCAATAATTACCTGTCTGTCAACGCTTTTCCTCTTATTGGCGCACTTTCATTCCTCTTATTGGCGCATTTTCGTTCCCATTATTGGCGATTAGAGTAACATCAACTCTTTTTTGTTTTCTTTGAGGGACGTAAGACCGATACCGCCTTTCGGTTCCAGTCAATATACTTGTCTATAATACTCTGAACATCGTCTTTTGTTACTTTGTCAATTTTTTCTATTGCTTCTTCCCTGGATACCGGTCGACCCCTCAGCAACATATTCCGTCCGTTGGAAATCATTCTGGAATCGGTAGTTTCCATTCCTAAAAGCATGGAACACCTTATCTGGTCGCGGGCTCTTGTTATTTCCTCATCCTCCGGACCGTTTCGGGATATATCTTCAATTATTTCCTGAATACAATGCATCATATCATCATATCGTTCGGGATTGCACCCCGCATATATGTTCAGTATGCCGCCTGTCTGAAAAGAGGCATTGAATGATCCGATATTGTATGCCAAAGCTTTTTCTTCCCGTACTGTCTGAAAGAGTCTTGAAGACATGCTCTGCCCCAAAATGCCGGAAAGTACGGAAAAAGGATAGCGTTCCGGCGAATCCTGCACACATCCTTCAAATGCCATGGAAAGGTATGCCTGCTCTATCTTCTTGGTTTTAATTACATCCGCCGTTCGAAATTGCGCCAAAACACCTTTATCGGATGCCTCACAGTTACCGCTTGTGTAATCTTCAAAGTATCGGGATATCATATGAAACATAGCTTTTTTATCAAAGCAACCGGATACCGAAATAACCGTATTGGCAGAAACGTAAAACTTATTCATATGGTTTCTTACAGTATCTTCGGTAAAACTCATTACCGTTTGCTTGGACCCGGCAATGGGAAAGGACAGAGGATTGCCTTTCCACATTTCTTTTTCCAATTGCTCCTGAACCTGTTCTTCGGGAAAATCCTCATACATGGCGATTTCTTCCAAGATAACCCGCTTTTCATTTTCCACGGTTTTAGGTTCAAAAGCGGGATGTAAAAGTATATCCGATATAAGCTCCAAGGCGGTGGCGGCATTGTCCGATGTGGTTTTTATGAAAAAACATGTCATATCCTTACTTGTATATGCATTTAACGTTCCGCCTATCCGGTCGGACATGATTGCTATGTCTTTTGCGCTTTTGCTTTCCGTGCCTTTAAAAACCATATGCTCTATAAAGTGCGAAATTCCGTTATTTCGGGCATTCTCGTAATTGCTCCCCGCCTTAACAAATATGCCTATGCTGATTATATCGCCTACAGGCATGTGTTCGAATATTACTCTTGTACCGTTTGCTAATTTCTTTATTTCTATCATTTTCTCTCTAAAAAGAAAGCCCGGTGTTACCCGGGCGTTTGTTTTATCTGGGCAACAAAGCTTTTCTTGAAAGGTTTACCCTTCCCTGTCTGTCAATTTCCACAACTTTGACATTTACCTTGTCTCCTACACTCAATACGTCACTTACTTTGTTTATACGCTCGCGTGCAATCTGCGATATGTGTACCAGCCCTTCTTTTCCCGGCACCAGTTCCACAAAAGCTCCGAAGTCCATAATCCTTGTAACAACGGCATCATTGAATATCATGCCCGGTTCCAGATCGTTTACTATACCGTTTATAATGGAAACGGCCTTGTCTCCCGATTGCTGGTCTACGGTGAGGATATATACCGTTCCGTCATCGTTGATGTCAATTTTGACTCCGGTCATGTCGATTATTCTGTTGATTATCTTTCCGCCCGTTCCTATGACATCCTTTATCTTCTCGGGATCTATTGTCATGGTTATTATCTTGGGAGCATACGGGGAGAGTTCCGGTCTGGGTTTGTCGATAACTTTCAGCATTACTTCATCCAAAATATAAAGTCTGCCCTTACGTGTAATCTCAAACGCTCTTTTTATAATCTCCGGTGTAAGCCCGTCAATCTTTATATCCACCTGTATGGCGGTAATACCTTTATGCGTTCCCGCTACCTTGAAGTCCATATCTCCGAAGAAATCTTCAATACCCTGAATATCTATCATCATTTCATAATTGGAAGGATTGTCTGCATCAGTGACCAATCCGCAGGAAATACCCGCTACCGGAGCGATAATGGGAACACCGGCATCCATTAATGCCAATGTGCTTCCGCAGACCGATCCCTGACTTGTGGAACCGTTGGACATCAAAACGTCGGACACCACTCTTATCGCATACGGGAACTCTTCCTCCGAAGGAATAACTCCTAAAAGAGCCTTCTGAGCAAGCGCTCCATGACCTATTTCTCTTCTGCCCGGTCCTCTGGATGTCTTTGCCTCTCCCACAGAGTATGATGGGAAATTGTAGTGATGCATATATCTGTCTTCGGTTTCCGCTTCATCCAATATTTCCAACGGAAGCACATCTCTCAATCCTCCGAGGGTAACGCTTGACAGCACCTGAGTCTGCCCTCTCTGGAACATAGCCGATCCGTGAGTTCTGGGAAGCACACCGACTTCACTGAATAAAGGTCTTATCTCATCCAGTGCCCTGCCGTCCACTCTCTTCTTTTCGTTTAAAAGATAGTTTCTTACCACTTTCTTTTCCAGATTGTACAGCGCATCGGCAATATATCCCGGATTATCGGCATATTTCTCACCTAACTGTTCATTGACCATAGCGGTCAGTTGGTCCACTTTGGCTTCTCTTACCGTTTTATCTGCCGATAAAACCGCCTGTTTCATTTCATCAAGAGCGATATCTTCAACTTCCGCATACACCTCTTTCGGTACCGCAGCCGATTCATAGGTAAACTTTTCTTTTCCTATTTCCGCGGCTATTTTTTCAATCTGAGCACAAACCGACTTTATTTCCTCATGTCCGATCAGTAAAGCATTGAACATTACATCATCGGGTACCTGTTTTGCTTCCGCCTCAATCATGCATATCTTTTCTTTTGTTCCCGCAACTGTGACATACATATCCGATACCGCTCTTTGTGCGGCATCGGGATTTAATACCACTTTACCGTCGACCAGTCCCAGAGCTACCGACGCTACCGGTCCGTCAAAAGGGATATCGGAAATGCTTGTGGCTATTGAAGCTCCCAGCATGGCAGCCAACTGAGGCTGATTATCCTGTTCCACAGAAAGAGCGGTACAGATAATGACCACATCATTCCTTAAATCATGAGGAAAAAGCGGTCTCATAGGTCTGTCTATTACTCTGGAAACTAAAATTGCCGCATCGGAAGGTCTGCCTTCTCTTCTGTTTCTGCTTCCGGGAATTTTTCCGACTGAATACATTTTCTCTTCGTAGTCAATACTTAACGGAAAGAAATCAATACCCGGTCTGGGTTCTTTGGATGCGGTTATTGTGGCAAGCACAACCGTATCGCCGTACCTTACAAGGCAGGATCCGTTGGCAAGCTGGGCATGCTTACCTGTCTCTATTACTACTTCTTTGCCCGCATAATTAATTACATGTTTTTTGTGATTTTCGTGCATAATTATCTCCTTTATATTACTGCCCGGAGATATTCGCCTTGAAAAACAGATATTAAAACCCGCCGTAATTTCGGACTTTAATCTCGGTTTTTAAGAAAAATACCCCCGGATATATGCAAAACGGCGAAAATTCGCCGTATTTGTCTTACTTTCTGAGTCCTAACTCTTTAATCACCGCACGATATCTTTCAATATCTTCTTTCATAAGATAGTTGAGTAATCCCCTTCTTTGTCCGACCATCTTCAACAATCCCCTTCTGGAATGGTGGTCGTTCTTATGAGATTTAAAGTGTTCGTTCAGATGATTGATTCTCTCTGTCAGAATAGCTATCTGCACTTCGGGTGATCCGGTATCTCCCTCATGCAATTGAAATTTTTTAATAATTTCCTGTTTTTTTTCCTTGTCCATTTATTTCTCTCCTTATATATTATCCCCTTAAGCAACGTATAAGGTCGGAGTTTCCATACACATAGCCTAAGGTTCATCGCATATATTAACATTATAACACAATGATGTCAAACATCTTTTCGGTCAAATGCGGAACAATGCCTCGTTCATAGTATCCGCTTTGACCTCATAGGTACGGGCATCGATTATCTTCATATACGGCTTGGATGCCAAAAGCGGCAATCTGCCCCGCTCCACACGCTCCACACGCAATCTGATGGGCTTTTTAAATACCAGCGGTTTAATCTTATCCATGTTTTTATATGCCTCATATGCCGTATCTTCTATGAGCTTACGAGCCTTTTCAAGCGGCAACAACACTCCGCCGAAAGCGGTGACACCTTTTTTTACTTCGGCACAGTATATATTAGGAACCAGCGACTTGGCTTCGGAGCACAATTTGTCATCTCCCGACACCATTATTACGGGTTTTCCCATATCCCCGGCTATACCGGCATCTATCGCAAACTCTCCCGCCTTTTTACCGTTTATCCAGTAGTTCTGAACATAGCTGCTGGACATGGTGTGTTCTAAAATAGCCGACGATGTTCCCGCCATTGCGTGATATCCCAGTAATATCACCGCCTGACAGTCGTCCAGTCCCAAAAAGCGATCCTGTCCGACATCGCCCAGTATCAGATAGTCTACATCCTCTGATATCCGCTCCTGAATCAATGTATAGCTGCCGCCGTGACAGTCGCGTACATACACTTTCTTTGCACCTGCGCGTTTAAGTCCGCGTGCACAGGCATTGATATCCGCCGTCATAAATTCACGGCCTTCGTTAAATCTTCTCTCTCCCGGTAGTACCTGATCGGATGCATAGATACCGCTGATACCTTCAAGATCGGTCATTATTAGAATGTTCATGTTATGGCTCCTTTTTATTGCTTTTATCCATTATATCATCCATAAAGACAAAGTGTAATGTCCTATCCGCCGATGTGATGAAATTGCACATAAGGGCGAAAAAAAAGAGCTTGCGCTCTCTTTAATCTCAGTTATCGGTAACATACGGCAGTAAGGCAATCTGTCTTGCTCTCTTAACCGCAATAGTCACATCCCTTTGATGCTTTGCACATGTGCCCGTAACTCTTCTGGGAAGAATCTTTCCTCTTTCGGAAATATATCTTTTCACCGTATTCAAGTCTTTATAATCTATAGTATTTTTATCGGCACAGAACTGGCAAATCTTCTTCTTGGGCCTTCTGAATTTAAAATCTTTCCTATCTTCTTTATCCATGCGATCCATTATATGTCCGCTCCTTTCATTCTTGTCTCATTAAAACGGCAAAGCATCATCTTCGGAGATATCGATATGTGTGAAATCCATATCCTCTCCCGCATTGCTTCCGGTGCTGCTTACGCCCGAGTCTCTCTTACCTTCCGCAAAATACGTTTCTTCGAGAATTACATCGGTAGCATATCTCTTCTTACCTTCCTGATCTTCCCAAGTACGATTTTGCAGTCTTCCTATTACGACAACCTGCATACCCTTACGATAATAGTTATTGACAAATTCGCCCTGCTTGGACCACGCGGTTACGTTAAAGAAATCCGCCTGTACCTGAGCATCTTTAGCGGCAAATCTTCTGTTAACTGCTAAAGAAAACGATGCTACCGGCGTACCGGTTGCCGTTGTTCTTAATTCAGGGTCTCTTGTAAGTCGTCCCATTAATATGACCTTATTCATATTTCCCTCCTATAACCTGATTGTCTGGCCTTTTAAAATGCCTTCCGTTATCCTGTACAATCGCTCCAGTTCGGAAATGAAGTTCGGTGCAGCCTTAAATGTCACCAGCACATAATAGCCGTCCGTCTTGTAATTTATCGGATAAGCAAGTTTCCTTCTTCCCCACTCATCAACCTTTTCCACTACACAGCCGGCATCAGTCATCTGCTGAACCATTTTTTCCACTATGCTTTTTTGAACTTCTTCTTCCATTGTACAGTCAACAATAAAAATTGTTTCATACTGATTCATATGGTTTACCTCCTTCCGGTCTAATCGGCCCCTTTTTATCGGGGCAAGGAATCAATGCGGTAGTTATTGTACTATACCGAAACATCCAATTCAATAGTTATTTTACATAAATGCCTCCTTCCCGATAGGAAAAAAGACAATATCATATGCTTCTGTATCAATAAACGGACAAATCTATTTTATGTCCGGAACAAAACTTTTTATTGCTTTAAAGCCGCCTTTTAAGGTATATTTCTTCATGCATGCGGGAATCAGTACCGATTCTCCCAATCCGACCGACACGCCTTCCACCTCAAAACCTCCCTCAATTACGGTATATGTGTGGAAAGACAGATTCAATGTATCACTCTTGTATTGCCCTTCCGAAGCTATGTACTCCACTGCAAAATATTTATTATATGCCAGATAATCGACACCCGAAACACTCACTATTTCATTAATCTGCATCTCGGTAGCGTCAAAATTAATGACATCCAGTGCTTTCTCTATATGCAGAGGCCGCTTTTTGCCGTCGGCTCCCACTCTGTCAAAATCATATACCCTGTATGTTGTATTGGAGTTCTGCTGTATTTCTATAATTATAATTCCCGCTCCTATTGCATGAACCAACCCGGCAGGAATATTAATCCAGTCGCCCTTCTTTACGGAAACATAATTCAATGTACTCCCTATATTATTCTGACGAACGGCTTTTGCGAATTGCTCTTTAGTAACACCTTTTTTCAGCCCGTATACAAGTCTTGCATCGGGTTTTGCATCCACCACATACCACATCTCATTTTTCCCCAGAGCACCGTTTTCATTGGCATAAGCATAAGCATCATCGGGATGTACCTGCACCGATAATGCCGAGCAGGCATCTAAAAGTTTAATGAGCAAAGGAAACTGTTTTACTTCTCTTTTACCGCACAGTTTCTTGGGATAGCGTTGAAAAATGTCCAAAAGAGTGCTGCCCGCCAGATTACCGTTAGAAACAATACTCATTCCGTCTTTATTGGCGGATATTTCCCAACTCTCCGCTGTGATAGGGTATATAAGTTTTTTGTTTAATTTAGTTAAATTATTGCCGCCCCATAAATAGTCTTTGTATACGGGCTCAAACTTTAAAGGATAAAGCATACAAACCTCCATATATAATGAGTATATATTAATTCCTGTTGACAAACAATATGCCTTTTGTTAGAATTACCCGTGCAATATTAACGGCGAAGTAGCTCAGTTGGCTAGAGCAACCGGTTCATACCCGGTAGGTCGTTGGTTCGAATCTGACCTTCGCTACCATCGCATGACACCTGTAACACGAAAGTTACAGGTGTTTTCATAAAAAACTCTTTAGAAAATATGTTAAAAAAAACTTTCTTCTGTGACATACTCACAGAGTTTTTTCTCTCTTTTCTCTATACTTAAGTAAGAAAGAGGTTTAACTACATGAAGTACAAATTCAGAGACATATTAAAAAGATACTTACCGGTCATAATAGCTGCAATTATAGGCGCCGGAGCGGGATATCTGTACTATCTCTTTGTAGGATGTGCAAGCGGAACATGCGTTATAACATCCAATCCCGTTATCTCTACACTGTACTTCGCTCTGTTAGGAGGGTTGCTCGGACGCATAATATCCGATCGTTCCTGTAAGAGAAAAAACCGTAAGGAGGAGGAACATGAGTAAAACTGTTATTATCGGCGGAGTTGCGGGAGGTGCAAGTTGCGCGGCCCGTTTAAGAAGATTGGATGAAAATGCAAAAATCGTTATTCTGGAGCGCGGCGAATATATATCTTACGCAAACTGCGGGCTGCCCTATCATATAGGCGATGTCATAAAATCAAGAAAAGCGCTTTTCCTGCAGACCCCGGAAAACATGCGACAGAGATTTCGCTTGGATGTACGGGTTAAGAACGAAGTAATTGCTATAGACCGCAAAAAAAAGAGTGTATCGGTCAAAGAGATTGATACGGGACGCATATATCAAGAAAGCTATGACACTCTGGTAATATCCACAGGCTCCTCACCCTTACGTCCGCCCATACCGGGCATTGACTCTCCACGCATAAAGACGCTGTGGACGGTACCGGACATGGACGATATAAAGGCAATGATACAGCAACAAAACGTAAAAACAGCGGCGGTAATAGGCGGCGGCTTCATAGGCCTGGAAATGGCGGAGAATTTGCAACATGCCGGTCTGGAAGTGTCGGTAATGGAAATGCAGGACCAGGTTATGGCACCTTTAGACTATGAGATGGCACAGTTGTTGCATGAGAATATAACGGGTAACGGTGTAAATCTGTATCTTGCAGACGGTGTCACATCTTTTGCAGATAAAGACGATAAAGTAATAATTACATTAAGCAGCGGCAAAACGGCAAGCGCCGATCTGGTAATACTCTCCATAGGGGTGCGACCCAACAGCAAATTGGCAAAAGAAGCCGGTCTTAAATTAAATGCACGCGGCGGTATTGTAACAGATGAGTATTTGCGCACATCCGACCCTGATATCTATGCTGTAGGCGATGTTATAGAGGTGGAAGACTATATTTCCAAAGAGCGCACCATGGTACCGCTTGCCGGACCGGCAAATAAACAGGGACGTATAGCAGCGGACAACATTGCCGGCGGAAGTAAGACTTACAAAGGGACACAAGGCACTTCCGTGGCAAAGATTTTTGATTTAACCGCAGCTTCAACCGGTGCCAATGAGAAAACCCTTATAAAGCAGGGACTTAAAAAAGGCAAAGACTACGAAACGGTACTTATAATGCAGAATTCCCACGCAAGTTACTACCCCGGTGCGGTACCTATGACACTTAAACTGCTGTTCTCGGCAGACGGTAAAAAACTGTTCGGTGCACAGATTGTAGGTGCAGACGGAGTGGATAAACGTATTGATGTAATCGCCACGGCTATCCGGCTGGGCGGCGGTGTTTCGCAATTGAAGGAACTGGAGCTTGCTTACGCACCTCCCTATTCTTCGGCAAAAGATCCGGTAAATATGGCGGGCTTTGTTGCGGAAAACATAATGAAGGGTATAGTACGCTTTTCAGAGTGGAATGCTGTGGAAAACAATCCCGATGCGGTACTGCTGGATGTCCGAGAAGAAGCGGAAATAATGGCATTTGCTCTTCCCGGAGCAAAGCACATTCCGTTAGGTCAGCTTCGCGACAGAATAAACGAACTGGATAAGAATAAACGTACCATAGTCTTCTGTGCCATCGGTGTTCGTTCATACAATGCAACCAGAATACTAATGCAGAACGGTTTTACCGATGTGCTGCTTTACCCTGCAGGAACGCGTTTTTACAGGTCCACTCATTACGATAAATACGATAATGTGAAAAGAAATGCTCTTCCTGTTTCCGACAGCGGGGATATCAAAAAATATATTTCTTCAACGGCATCAATAAGTATAGATTGTACAGGTTTGCAGTGTCCCGGTCCCATTATGAAGGTCTTTGAAACACTGCAAGATATGAAAGACGGCGAAATTCTGGAGGTAACCGCTTCCGATCCCGGATTTATGAAAGATATCGGTGCCTGGTGCAGACGTACCGGCAATACCCTGCTCACAAACGAGAAAAAAGGAAATACTTATGTTGCAACGGTAAAGAAAGGTTCAAACAGCGACAAAACCGTTGTTACTAAAGAAGCCGACGGTAAAACCATAATTGTTTTCTCGGGCGATTTGGATAAAGTGCTTGCAAGCTTCATCATCGCTAACGGTGCGGCAGCAATGGGTAGACCTGTTACCATGTTCTTCACTTTCTGGGGACTGACGGCACTTCGTAAAGCCAAAAAACAACCGGTGAAGAAAACATTCATGGAAGCTATGTTCGGTCGGATGCTCCCTCGCGGAAGCAAAAAACTTTCCCTTTCCAAAATGAATATGGGCGGTATGGGAACAGCCATGATGAAAAAGATAATGAAAGACAAAAACGTGGATTCGCTGGAAACCCTCATTGAAAAGGCAATGAAACAGGGTGTAAAGATAGTAGCCTGTACCATGAGTATGGATGTAATGGGTATTAAACCCGAGGAACTGATTGACGGTGTGGAACTTGCCGGTGTAGGCTCCTACCTGGGTGATGCCGAAGAATCTGATGTAAACCTGTTTATATAGTAAAAGCAAATTAGATAATTATACAATGATATAATTGAATCACGAGATTACGGATGTCAACTTAAACAAGTATTATCATCCGTATTTCTTTTATAACTCTTGACAGGCACGGAGGAAATACATATCATATTTATGCTCGGCCCATTGGTCAAGCGGTTAAGACATCGCCCTCTCACGGCGGTAACAGGGGTTCGAGTCCCCTATGGGTCACCAATCAGAAAAGGCACTTGCTATGCGGGTGCTTTTTTAATGGAAACGACACATAAATATTACAACAATGCAGCGGTTATTCATCCTGCTTGAGTGCAAAGTTAAATTCCAGTATAAGAGAGATTTTCAAAAAAATGGATTTTAGTAATACAGTTAATTAAAATACCGATATTCATGGAGATTTACCACATGATGATAGCAAGTATTTTCTGT
>DUPQ01000067.1 GCA_012838235.1 Clostridiaceae bacterium | reverse complement strand
TCTTCAACTTCATGCACTTCTATGGGATGTCCGCAGACAGAGCACTTTGGGTATATGATTTTGGATTTGTTCTTCATTGGCGATACAGCGTCGTCAATGAGTTTATGGCAGTGCAGTAAGTTGGAGCCACATTCGGGGCAATTCATATCTCAAACCTCCTTCGTCGCCACAAAAACTACGGCAAACTCTGTTTCAAACTGTTTTGTCAAAACAAGCCCTGCAGCTTCAATATACCCACAGATATCAGCTGGATTGTCGGGATATATTTTTATTTTCCGATTGCCCAAATCGATAATTTCACTATGATTTTTGTCAATAGAAAGCACGAATCTGCCAGAAGGTTTTAGGAGGCGTGAAATTTTATTTATAGCTTCCCCTTTATCTTTAATATGCATAAAGGTCAGTGACGAATAAACCACATCATAGGTTCTATCGAAAGGATAGCTCATAAAGTCACCGTGTATAATGCTGGTATTTTCATTCGCACGCAGATTCTCTTTCACACGTTCCACGGTTTTCGGTGAAATATCGATGCCACAAAACTTACGGCAGTTTGGTGCAACTTTCACAGCCAGTCTACCTGTTCCGACACCAATTTCAAGCACATCCTTGTCCATTGATAACTGCATTTCATCAATAAAAGCCTCTCCGTCCCATTTATCCATGTAAGCTTTTATCGGAGCGGGGTCATACACTGGGTCATTATTTTCATCGATAAGGGCATCGTAGTGGTGAGTTACATCATGCCTTTCTCCAAATCTTCGCCAATCATCTATGCTCCAGTTATAGTCAAATTCAAAGCTTGCAATCGTCTTACGCCATGTTTCATTTTGCATCGGAAACACACCGTCACCGATCTCTCTTGCATGTTGCCAAAATCGATTCATTGGGATATCTGAGCCCGTTTTAAGTACAGCTGCACGCAACTTACCCCAAAATTGAGCATGAGTGAAGCCGTTAAATTCAAGGATAGATTTAATAGTTTGCTCTATATCGTATTCGACACGGTGAAGCTGAATTTCCACAATATCTCCTGCGTCATTCATCAACGCATAGGGCGCGCGAATATCATAATCAGCGGGCATTCCGCAGCTTCCCGGGTTAAGCAATATTTTCCCTGCAACGCTGCCCAAATATTGCAAATGATTATGTCCAAAAAGGCAAACATCCCCAGGGTAGGCGGCAACCTCATCTGAATATTCTTCAGCAGCATTTTGCATATCACGCATTCCTTCTTCAATTGTGAACGGGGAACGCTCCATTTTTCTTGCGTAATCACCTGAATGAAATGCGCCAAGTCTGGGAGTGTGGTGAATCAGGGGAATACTGTGGGATAAATGAACGGTTTTTCCGCTAGACATCATTTTATCGGCGGATTCGGGCAAGGATTTCAGATAATTAAGATTCTGCTCGGATAAATTTTTGTATGTCCAAAAGTTAGGCAGCATCTGCTCAAACTCACAATATTCTGGCTTTGTTTTATCAAGGGAAATAACACCGATATCACCATTTCCCAAAATAGCCGTGCAATTAGGCAAAGTACGGATTGTATCTACCACTTCATTAAGTGTTGGAGTATCACGGATATAGTCGCCAAGCAGTAAAAAAGCTTCTGCGCCTTTCGCCTTTGCGTCACTAACAACAGCCTTTAACGCGGGATAATTGCCGTGAATATCCGCTATTACAGCATAAATCATTTTTTAGTATTTCCTCGCTTTCATTTTTACTATTAGTAACAGCTCGATGTTTCTACAATTTCATGATGAAGCCATCTCGCCATTTCACCAATGCCTGGAATGCTGGTATATTCATAGAAATCGATAAAATCATCCTCTCAAAACGGGCGTAAAAGAAAACGACCTGCTTCAATCCGTATTTTTAATATATCAATTATCTTATCCATTCGATTTCGCACTCCACTCCATAAATCCCACCGTAAACGGCATATGGTCAAATTTCTTTGTTCCCGTGTGAACAAACCCGTTCGCAGTATACCAGTCTTTTAGGATGGTGTTCTCTTCCACGATACCAATAGTGATTTTACTTCCGCCAAGTTTCTTGACCTTCGTCTTGCAGAAGTAAAGCAACTTTTTCCCATATCCATAGTGACGGTATTCCGGCAGAACAGAAACATCATTCATTTCATAAGTTCCATTACTCATATCAGTTAGAGAGGCAAATCCGATAATTTTATCACCGATACAAAGCCCAAAAGGGTAATAACCGTCTTTGAGTTTTGACTTAAGCCGCGCATCTGTGATAAAGCTTGTGTGACCGGGACAGTTTTCTTTTGTCAGTCCGAAATCACGCGCCACAGTTGCAAAGCTCTTGCGGATAACATCGGCGTAGTCCGGTAATTGTTCGGAAATCAACGGTCGAATTTCAGCAAGGTCATGAATCTGCATACGAAACCACACTACTCCGTCCGGACAGGGAAACTCAATGTCGGTGTTGTTAGGAAAACCCAGCAAGCGCAAATCTCCACGAGCATATATAATTTCTTTGAGACGATACAAATTTATCATAGTTTTGGAACAGAATCCGCCACAGCCGTTTACCGGCATTGGACAGCCGTATTCACAGGTGTATGTATCGCCAACCACGTGACCATTGCGGCAATGCAGACGCTTGCCGTCCTTGGCGTGGTCAATGACAGTGATAGTGAAAGAAAAGTTTTCGGCGAAATATTTGTTCATGCCAGTTCCTCCAATACATCAATCAATTCTAACCAATCATGTATGTGTAAATGATCGCATTTTGACATCCCGAAAGTTGAAAAACTCATCAAAACTCACGATTGTTTTTTGTTTTACATATTTTCCTTAGCTTTAAAGGCCGTTTTGTCAGCCATTCCACGCCGTCATCCATTGTGGTATTTGGATGTTTATAAGTGTCAATGCCCTCAATAATTGGCTCGTCCACTACATGGAGAAATCCATCAGTCCGTCCATTATGTCTGATGATACCGCCGACCTTATCATAGCTTAGCCAGTCGGGCTTGTGTGAAAACGCTTCCGCTAACTCCCTCCAGCGGGTAATGGTACTGCCTGTCCATAATTCAGTTAGCTCAATCGGGGAGCCGTGATACCATATGTCAAACCTGAAATACTGCGCAATTTTATCTGCTGTTTCCCATACGGTAGTATTATCATTGCGGATAATCTCTTTAACGCCAAGTTGCGTAACCTCTCGCGGTTTTTGTCGACTTTTAGCCTCTTGCAAATTATCGGTAGCGTTTCCTCCGCCGACTATCTTATAGGCATTTTGTATGCGACGTACTTTCTCCTCTTCAGTCAAATCGGTACGGTTGTGAATTCCGTCCAACATATGCCTATGCTCGGGGCGGTCGAAAAAGTCATATCCCTTACCGTGGTTTGATATATAAACAATACGTGTAGTTAGCGGAGCAATCAAATCAACATCAATGTCACCTTCGCAAACTACTATTTTATGCTGTGAGGCAAGTTCAGTTAGGTCAGCTATAATCATTGGCGTCATTTCACGTACGATATCATACTCCCATTGCAGGGCCTCATTAGGGTCGAGCGCCCAATAGTCAGGCACATCGCGACAGAGCGCGGTATGTATTAATGGATTGGCATTTCTAAAGTGTTTTGCGCGATTTTCATCAGTATGGTAAACATAGCATCCGAACCTTCGGGCAAGCTCGTTAGCTGCGGTGGTTTTTCCGCTGCCACAAATGAAATAAACATTTTCAGGAATGCTTATATACTCATCACTCACATAATCCTCCGGGATGCGTATATAACAGCCGATTGTGTTGTCACGCTTTCTTTTCATGATGCCGGACACATTTTGATTTCCTATATTCCCCTCAGCGACAGTCAGATATTCGCTATCACATGAAAGAACAATTCCGATATGGTCACACCATAGACTGTCCTTCTGCTTGTAAGGTTCGGAAATTATGTTGTTGAATATAACGATATCGCCTCGTTCAGGAGTAAAGTCAGAACTTTCATTATGTATGAAGTTATTAACCTGCGCCCACTCAAACCATGCAATAACACCAGTAAACCAACGAAAATCACCTTTACGGGCGGTTTTGTGTGTTCCGAGCGGCAGGTTAATTCCTGCTTCTCGTCAGCAATGGTATACAAACGCACAGCACCAGCCATTTTTGAATTCGTCCGGGTCATTTTCAGGATAATATTTAAGCATTTCCATATAGTCGGCGTTTGTTTTTTCACCCACAACATGCTTTGCAGCAAAGGCTTCTGCAATATTGGCAAGACATTCCTTTTTTAACATACCACACCTCTCACATCGCCATGCATAAAATTTCAGCATTCGTCAAGCTATATATAATAACCTTTCCACAGCCGTTAGCATTTGCCCATTCTTTATTCCTTCTACCAAAACCTTCGCCCAATCTGGGAAAACCTCCTGCTGAGAAGCAATAATCAATCCGGACAACGCAGCCGCCACATTGTCAACAATAATCTCACGTTGGTCATATTCGCCATATTCAGACAAGAAAGCAGCTTTTGCTTCTTCGCTGAGATTCCAGCAAGCATTGCGAATGTCAGAATACACATATGACTTGTAAAAGAAATTGTAATCAAAAACCAGCGCGCTTGTTCCATCACGGGCCACTGCAAGATTACTGTAGTGGAAATCGGTATAGACAAGGGTTCTTGGCAAGCTCATAACTGCAGAATGAATTTGTTCAAAATTATCTTCAATAACTTGCCAAACCTGAGCATCCCTTGTCCCTGTTTTTTCTTGAACAAGTTTCAAGTTTTCAATGGTCAGGTTATAGTATTCATCTATAAAATCATGCGTACTCAAATAATCACGGCCTTTTTGATGGAGGATTTTATACCACGTCGCAACAAGTCTTGCTGTTTTCGGGTCATTCATATCATCTGCTGTGCCTAATCTGTAATCGCTGTTCTCAATATCCTCAAGCAAAAGAGAGCAGTCAGTTTGAGCGATTACTCTCAAGGTGGGAACACCAAGAGATTTTAGTAACTGATAATTGGAAACCTCACGGCGGTATTCCGGCTTGTCAAAACATTTCATTACATAGCTGTTGTCGGCTGTCATTACACGCCAAACTGAAACGCCGTCTTTATTGCGGATTAAAGAGAGGCAGGCAAAAGATATGCCCATGCGCTGCAATTCAGATTCCGCCATGTGTTGCACAGTGTTTGCCAATTCGTTTTCCAACACATCTGCAAACCGTTGAATTACAGTATTATCAACGTTCTTGTCTTCTTTTGAATAATGAAGCGGTCCTTTCCTTATTTGCACAGCTTTTTGCAATATATCCGCATCGGGGCAAAGGCCTTCATCCAAAGCCCATTCACCGGCTGCAGTTTTAGAAACAATTTTACCTGTCCGCAGGGTATAAATCCCACGCGCAATATCCAAGAGCCAGCCTACCGAATTTCCGTATTTTTGCGCTGCCTGCACATGACGGGTGATATCATCACGCATTTGGGAGCATGCAGGGTAGGCCATTTTACTGCGAATTTCTTCTCCATATAATAAGATGCCGCTGTCGAGCAGTTCTGCCATGCCGAAGCTGTCCATTATATAGCAGTCGGTAATGCGCTGACCGCTTGTTCCCCAATAGACCGTTCTTTCTTTTTTATCCTGTAAGAACGCATTTGCTGAAATCATTCCACCCTCAAACAATCGAAAATAAGGGTTTCCGGGATAGCGTTCCAGTAAAACCTGACGAAGCCCGACCAGAGTTTCTGCCTGCTGTTCTGTGATCTCGCAATTAGTAAGGACAAGGATGTCAATATCGCTCCAACCGAGCTGAAAATCGTCAAGCACAACAGAACCGAACAGATAAATAGTCGGTTTATTATCTGTAAGAACAGTTACGATTTCGTTGGTCATTATTTGAATGGCTTCGTTCAGTGTCATAGTTTCATCCCCATTTCTTCACCATCTCTTCAAAGTATGGATAGAACCATTCACTGAGAAACTCACCAGCAGCCATCATTTCACGTATTTTATCTGCGCTTGCCCACATGGCATCACAAGTTTCGCCTTCCTGTAAACGGACATCTTCAATGGGACAGTCGTATTCAAACACCCAGGCATCTATTATCCAGGTACGCCCATCATTCCCATAACGGGTAGTAGTGTGAAACAAAACACCTTTTTGCGGGTCAAGGTCAATTCCCAATTCTTCTTTAGTTTCGCGCAAGACAGCGGTTAAACTGTCCTCGCCCGCAAGAGCGGAACCACCTGTGGTCTCCCATTTGCCGTCAATGCTCGTGCCTCTTGCCGGCGCACGTTTGTCAATCAGCCATTGACCCTTGCCGTTGTGCTTCCACACATGGACGACAAGGTGATAATCCCCCGCTGCCATTTTTCTGCCGCGTTCAATATAACGCCCTGTTTTGTTATGGTTGCTGTCATATACGTCCCATATTTCGTTAGGCTCATATGCCATCGGAATGTAGATGAAACCATCTTTTTTCTGCTCTGTGTCTATTGGCTTGAAACCATAATGCTTATAAAACGGCAGTCCGTAAGGCGAAGAATTAAGTGTTATTCTGTCAAATCCGCGCAATTTCAAATCGCATACAATGTTATTCATAAGCGTTGTGGCAATTCCCTGGCGGTGATATGAGCCATCTACAAACAACATTGAGATGTGACCATTTCCGCGCTCATTCACAAGCCCGACAATCTTATTGCCCTCAAGTGCAACATACATCAGGTGTTTACCTGTTACATAGTTGTTTATGTATTCCTCATTGTCAATACAGTCAGACTTGAATCTCACAACAGCATCCTGCTCATAGTCTGGTGCTTCAAATTCCATAAAAACTCTTAGCGCAAGCTCAAAAGCAGGGTAAATATCTTCCGGTTTTGCTTTTCTATATGTAATCATATTTTCACCTAGCTTTCTCTCCGAATCATCGCACCCTTCATAAATTCGGAATCATTATGAAAACGCATAATAACAGCCTTTTCTTCCTCAGTACAGCCAATTAATATCTTAATTTCAGAATCCTTTTTGAGCAAGTCAATGGTGCAAATGACGGCATCGCACACTGGTTGAGGAAAGCTTCCACGCCAGACGTCAATTCCACCGCCATCAGGTGAAGTGGTATTTTTCAAATAGCCATAATCTAAAGGATAGATGAAATCAAACCTTGGGTGCTTTGTTCCTTTCGGACGGTCAATGACGATTTCTGATTGGGCAATCACCGTATCAACGGCTGACCAAAAGCCGTCTTTGTGTGGAGCATTTTTCTCCAGCCATTTATGACCTGACGGATTCATTGTTTTCAGAGAAACCTGTAACCAATCTCTTTGCTCGACACTCATTTCAGCCTTCACGGAATCATAGTCTAACTGATAGTCTTCGCGGTCCGGATCAGTGGATTTATAAAGTAAAACCAGTTCCGGGGCAAGGTAGGGAATTCCGTCCCGGGTTAATATCGCTTTTTTTATAGGTAGTGAGATATTCTCGTTTCTGGCATATAGAAAAGATTCAGCATTACGGTTGTTAAATAAAAACTCGATAAAATCAAGTTTTGTTTGTCTGCTATGATCAAAATCAAGATAATACATATCTATTTCGCCATGAGGCGAGAGCTTCACCAGACTGCATCCGTCTTTGAAGCAAAAGATATTTCGCTTTGCCTTTATCTGAAATTTAACATCGGTAATGTGATGAGCTATCCCACCGCCGCACATTTCAAATACATTCCAACCCAATGACTGCATGT
>DUPQ01000066.1 GCA_012838235.1 Clostridiaceae bacterium | reverse complement strand
GTAAGCGCATGCAGACGGTTCAGCGTATCCACTGAAATGGTATGTTCCATAAGCTCTGTTTCAATAAGCAAACTGTCACTTACTCCAATGAGTTTTAGAAAGGACTCAATAATTTGATGTCTATGATCTGAAATCTGCAAAGCTATTGAATGTAGAACTAATTGACGAACCTGATAAGAACACTAAAATTTTCAGGGTGACAGTGAGTCTAAAATATAGAAGGGACTGGTATTCTGTGATATGGCTCATTATACTATGGTGAAAAACAATATGTTCAATGGCATAAACCTGCCCTCTATTGCGCTTTACAGTGCAACAGAGGGCTTGAAAGTGATAAAGAGGTTTGGCTATGATGATTTCAAGTCACGTCTGTAAGGCTCATGCTATGGAGCCTTACAGCAGTTGACAGCTATTTATACTTTGAATTGCATAACCATTTCAACCAGGTATTGGGAACTATTATCTGTTTCCCTGGCCAGATTTACTACTTCATTTGCTTTAATCACACTGGATTCTGCTTTTTCAGCAATGTTTGATGCTCCTTCGGCCCCTTCGTTTGCAGCTGCCGTGACTTCATCAATTGCTTTGAGCATATTTACAATTGAAGCATTCAAGGTCTTCGATGTTTCAGTAAAGCCTGCCATAAGTCCATTGATATAATCAGCATCGGCGCTGTATTGTTCACCAGTCTCCACTAACATTTTGTAGTCTTCAATTACCTGACCATCCACAAACTGCAGAATGCTTCCTGAGTCTGTTACAAGGCTGTCAACAGATGTCATGACCTCCTTCACCACCGTTTGGATTTCGCTTGCGGTTTCCTTGGAGTCCTCAGCCAGCTTCCTGATTTCCTCTGCCACCACGGCGAAGCCTTTTCCTGATTCGCCTGCGCGAACGGCTTCTATTGCGGCATTTAGCGCTAAGAGGTTTGTTTGAGAGGAAATTTCCAAAATAGCATCTGTAAGCTGTTGAATTTGCTCTATCGATTTAGCCTTTTCAATTGAAAGTCTGAGACTTTCATTGGTTTTATCGTACACGGCGTGAGCATTATTCCGGGATTCCTCCGCGTCGGCTTTGAGCTCTTCTGCCCGCAGCTTGATTTCTTTTACAGCGTCCATACCGTTGACGGCTTTATCTGCCACATCCTGAATGATATTTTCAATTTCCCGGGAAGTGGCGTTCATCTCCTCTGCTCCTGCGGCTGTCTCCTCCATGCCTGCCGCCAGCTGCTGTGTGGTCGCAGATATGTCCTCAATGTTAAAATGTAGCTGGTCTACCTCACCAACCGCCTTTTCTATAGTATCTTCTATCTTTTTTGTCTCCTGAACAATACTCATAATGATATCTCTGATAGACACTCTCATCTGTTCTACTGCGTTTGCAATACCACCGATTTCGTCCTTCCTGGCCGTAAATTTGTTTGACATTTCCATTGTAAAATCGCCTGAAGCAATAACATTTATATTATTGCTAAGTCTTTTCAAGGATTTAGTCAGAACATTGCTGATTAGAATCGCGCTTAATACGCCTAGAACAAGGATAACAAGAGAAATTATCAGTATTTTAATCAGTGACGAGTATATCTGATTTTGAACTGTTTCAAATTCCACTCCGACAAACCACATACCAATTACTGAGCCGCTACTATCCCTTATCGGTGTATAAAGGGTCTTATAGAGCTCGCCATTTATTGCCGCTTCGCCATGGTAAATTTCACCCCTTGAGATAACTGCTTCGATTACTTCAGGGCTTGCCTTGGTTCCAACGATTCTGGCTCCTTGATCGTCAACTATACTTGTTGTGATTCGGGTATCTCCCTTAAAGATAGTAGATACAATACCTGTCTCGTTTCTGATAATATCCACTATAGTGGCATCATCGTTCATGAGGTTAGATCCCTTGAAGAGACTATCCCCCTCGACAAGCCAATCTCCAGGATATCTGGCCTCTAATAAGGCAAGACCAAGATTGCTGCTATTACTCAATTCAGTGTCAATACTTGTTTGGACTAAGTTTGTAGTACTAGTATAGGATGTGGCAATTATTATTACCAGCATAACTACTATTGTTGCAGAAATTGCAAGAATTAGCTTCCACTTTAGTTTCATTATATATGCCTCCGTATAAAAAATGTTAGTGTAAAGTTAATTACACTCGGTTTATCTTGAAATATGCTATTTAACAGGATTTCAAAGTTTTTTAATGTAAAAAAACAATGACCCCCCTCTTTTTGGTATAATTGAGTCTACTACAACACCAATAATCCCGAAAGGACGGTCATTGTTTTGAACTCAATTATATCAGTTTTGATAGCATACAATCAATTTTTATTTTTTCAAATCCAGCAATTGCTGGTCTTTATTGCGAAAAACATACCGTTAAAGTTTCCCAAGTACGATACTACAAGCCCCAAGTACAATAAGCTTACTGTTGACAAACTGCCAGTCATCAAGAAGGTTGAACCTCTGAACTACATACTTTTGCTGGAGGAATACCACGCCAAGCATGGCAAGAGCCTCAAGCCGGTTAACTCCCGTGGGAAGAATCCTGTTCCTCCTGATTGCACCTGCCCTTACTGTGGAGCTCCTCATACCTATCTTTACGATAATACTGGCGGTCGCGGGCAACTATTGTGTAAAGTCTGTAACAACAGATTTGCCAAAGGAAAAACTGATTTCAAGCCAATTACGCTCATATGCCCCTATTGCGGTCATGCCCTGACCAAAAAGAAGGACCGAAAGCATTTCAACATCCACAAGTGTGTCAACAAGAACTGCTCCTATTACCTTGACGCCCTCAACAGGCTATCTCCTGAGGATAGGCTTGAATACCAGCAGAACAAGCATAAGTTCAAACTTCACTATATCTATCGGGAATTCACCATCGACTTCTTTAAGATGGATTTATCTTCTTTACCCAAGAGTGCTACAAATCTTTCTTTCAGGAATTTCTCACCGCATATCATGGGCCTTTGCCTAACTTACAATGTCAATCTGGGGCTTTCTACCCGAGCCACTGCCAGAGCCCTCCAGGAAGTTCACGGAGTCAAAATTTCTCATGTCACGGTAGCTAACTACGCAAAGACAGCCGCGGCTCTTGTGAAGCCTTTTGTTGATAATTACGATTACAAACCCACCAACTACCTGGCTGCCGATGAAACCTACACAAAAGTCAAAGGTATTCGTCACTATGTCTGGTTTGTCATGGATGCCCTTAAGAAGTCCATCCTTGGTTATCAGATATCAAACACCCGTGATGTGGGACCTTGTATCCTTGCTATGCGTATGGCATTTTCAAAGTTCAAGGAGTTCCCATGTAAAGCACTCAAGTTTGCTGCTGACGGTTATACAGCCTACAAGCTTGCACAACAGCAATTCATGTTACAGGGTATGGACTTTAACCTTATCCAGGTAATCGGCCTTACCAATGATGATCCTGTCTCCGAGGAATACCGCTGGCTGAAACAGATCATTGAGCGTCTTAATCGAACATTCAAGTTCTCCTATCAGGTCACCAACGGCTACGGCAGCGGAGAAGGCTCAAATACCCATGTCGCTCTCTTTGTTGCTTACTACAATTTCCTTCGCCCCCATCCCTACACTTACTGGCAGCCTTTAAACTCCATTCCGGAACTCGAATCTATCCCCAATATGCCGGCTAAATGGCAGAAGCTGATTGAATTGTCTCAGCAACTCATTTTATCGAAACAGGCAGGTTAGTAGCGTTTATGCCGCGAAAGCCTCTTGATAATGAGTATCCGGCATGCTAGGCTGTCCGCCAGGCATCATCCATCCTGCAAAGCCCTGCTCCTCGTTCAGTATGGGTGAGGCCGTGATGCCTTCATGCATGACGGAAGAGGCTTATTGTCAAGAGGACCGTGGAATAAATGCGGAAACTCGATATGTTTTTCACTTTTCAAGGTTCATTTTTGCTTTGATAGTGTTTGCCCGATTTTTCATAGGTTACTTTACACTATCCATATCTTAGTGCTTCGTTCATATAACCCCTTGCTACCTTCACCAACGAATTGATGCAAATACTCCATTCTTCCAGAGAGTTCATCCAGGACGACAGTACCACATATTTCTGTAATGTTTTTCCCGGATTCCATAGGATAAATAACCACCTGAGTATGTAACCTTGTTATGCTACATGTTATAATTTTCGATAAATCTCTGTAAAATGACTGCACATTCGCTGCGTGTTGTGTTACCCCGCGGGCTAAGAAGGTTATTGTCCTTGCCCAGAAGTAAACCCTCGGCAACCGCCCACTGCATATATTCCAGTGCCCAGCCGGAGGGGCTGTCGGTGAAAGCGGAGAGATCGCCGCGAGCGCTTACATCGTATTTCTTGT
>DUPQ01000065.1 GCA_012838235.1 Clostridiaceae bacterium | reverse complement strand
CGTCCGATGCAAATATACCGACTTTTAGAGAAACGGGGCTTGTATCGCCAAAGAGAACCTCACCGGCATTTGTCAAATACTCATCTTTAACAAGACCGAACCTTTTCAAAATAATCGGAGTTGTATACCGGCCTTCGGGTAATCTTCCAGCGCTTATTGCCTTTTGCCAAAACGACTTTACTGCAAGCTTATCAACTTGTTTTGATAAAGTGTCGGATTTACCATTTTCCCATTTTGTGCGGTATTTGTTTGCCTCAAAAAAAGTTTTTAATTCTTCGGGGCTCACCTCTCTGTCTTCATTTGCGGTACGCAAGTAATATCTGCCGGCTGCGGAATATGGCTTGCTATCACCGCTGAATTCAACCTTTATCAATTGTTTTCCTTCTATCACAACTTCATCAATGGCAGGATATATCTGTGGCTTGATGTTTTCATAAACCGCTCTCGAAACATCTCTTAAAGATGATTCAGACACAGTCTGTCCAACAACATCACCATTGGGTTTGACCCCGAAATACAATGTGCCGATTCCGTGCTTATTTAATATAGACGCTATGGAAATCATAGCAGCTTTTATCTCACTCGTCGATTTTTTAAATTCAAGGGTTTCAGTTTCTTTTCCGAGATTCATTATCTTACCACCTCTTTCCAAAGTGACATTATTGTACCACGAAGTGACACTTATGTCACTTAGAATTATTTAGTCGAATGCTGTCTGAAATCGGTGCCATAATCGGTGTCACTTTATGGCACCGATTACAAAGTATCATAATTGTGCAGTATTTTTGAATTTAGAATTTTGTGGAAACTCTGAAACCCTGTTTGTTGCTGCGTTTTTCGCCTTTAGCATTATTATGACATACTCCCCGGAGAAGAAGTCATAAATAAAACGCTCTTTTTGACTGTCTTTACATTCATAAAACCTCGTAAAATCAACCTTTTCCGAGTGTAGCATTTGTTTGACATCAGGGGTATACGAATACTCATGTACTCTTATTATTTGCAATTACAATTCGAATTTAAATATATTAGGAATAACTCCTGTTCCAAATGTCGCTATGCTCATCCTGTACATAGCTTTTGCGTGGATTCTATCGTGCCAGAGAAATCTTCTTAAAACTTATGGAATCGACCATTCTTCCCCGTAACTACCTTTATAAACTTTGCCTGACAAAAAATTTCCTCTCGCTTCTAGTTCTTCAAAACCCCGAATTCGATTTTCTACTATTGTCCCATCATTTGAGACATCTAATCCGATTTCTCCCCAATAATACTCGTTGACATTTTTAGTGTGCACATACATTTCCGAGGCAGTTCTGGGAGCAGTGCCGTAAAAAGTTTTTCTTATGGGTAACACGCTTTGATTTTTATCAGGAAAAGAATTATATAGACTTAAAAAATCTTTTGCCGATTTAAGCACAAGGGCTTTTAGTCGTTCATACTCTTCAATTGACAAATCCATTTTTTCCGTCTCAAATAAGACCTCTGAGTCTGCATCACTAATAGATAAATTTGTTACACTTTCCTGAATAATTATCATTTCAATGGAAGATGGCGGAGTTTCCCCTGTCCAAAGAAAATACGACTCAATCTCGCGCTCCATCTTTCCCAAAGCTTCTTCTTTTGAAGCACCACGGGTAAAAGCACCAATCACATTGCTTGAATATATCAAGCTGTCATTTTTATTATGTTCCCAAACACAGTGAACAAGCATTTTATCGTCAGTTGTCATCTTTGACCTTTCAACTATTTATCAACATAAGTTCAAACTAACAAGAATTTCCTGTTAGTTGCCCCCGGCATAAGCTCGCCGTCTTTGTATATGCCGTCTATATGCTGGCTGATATTTTGTTGCGTGGTGTCATATACCTCCGCGAGCTGCTGCTGTGTAACCCAGATATCCTCATCGGAAAAACGGACCGATACCTTTGTGATTCCGTTATCATCTTGATATATCAACACATTATTGTTGTTATTGTCATTCATAATATCCACCACCTATCTTTAAGGCTCACTTCTGCTGCCTTATGCCAACTATTTTACCAACCCTTTAGTAATTATATCATTGGTTAAAACTTAATCCGGTAAGCCGAATTAATTTTTTATATTTTTTCTGTCTAATTCCTTCAGTTTTTCGAATTTCTTACTTTGTGGAAGCTCTGAAACCCTGTTCACTACAACATTTTCCCCCTTTAGCATTATTATGACATACTCCCCGGAGAAGAAGTCATAAACAAAACGCTGTTTTTGGCTGTCTTTACATTCATAAAACCCGGTGAAATCAAGCTTTTCTACGTGTAGCATTTGTCTGACATCAGAAGTTTTCTTAAGTTCAGGTACAACAAATTCTAATTTGTTATTCTAATATTTAAACAAATAGAATCCCCATATGCAGTTACTAAATTCACCCGCAACAAAACTATGAGATTGTCCATCAATATTCACAGTATACACCGGAAACTTGAACTCCTGATGATATATGGGGTCTTCTACCAAAACACTTTCACCGGTATTGTTCCA
This sequence comes from Clostridiaceae bacterium, assembly GCA_012838235.1. Taxonomy (GTDB): domain Bacteria; phylum Bacillota; class Clostridia; order DUPQ01; family DUPQ01; genus DUPQ01. The sequence goes on along the minus strand of DUPQ01000065.1, from coordinate 91,482 downwards.
TTCATATTCAAATATATTTTTCCCAAACAGAATTACATTACCGTCAATACCGGAAACCTCAAACTGCCAAGTTTTTGATTTATACATTTTCATCACCACACCTTTTCTATCAAATTCTTATTTATATACCTAACCTTATTTCAACACTTCCCATACCGGATTCTGTTTAGAGCCTACTCGACTGATATAACCCTTCTCTACAAGAGAATTGAGTGCTCTTTGAACCGTTCTTACAGTTTTAGAAATCTTTTCAGCTATTTCTTCTCTTGAAGAATCCGTTTTTTTTTAAAAAAAGTATTTTTAATGGTCGACTTTACTCTACCCTTTTTTATGTACCTTTCTGTTTTTCCAGAAAACCACCGTTACAATTACCATAAAAACTGCCAACATAACCGATGAAATCAGTTGAGCTATTGCAGCTGCAGGGACAGGTTCTAACGGCCAAGGCTCTATAAACACAGCAAGACATGCTCTGAACACCCAGACTACGGTTAAAAATGTATAAAATACAATTGTTTCGAAGTTAAGCTTAAAAGCACTTTTTGCCAGTATGATAAGAACGAGACTGGCACCGAAAAGCAAAGCCGAAAAACATAAATTAGTATAGTCGATTCCTACAATAAGATTCTCATACTGCATAGGCAGATAATCGTACCACTTAAACATATTAGGCACAAAAAAATGCCATAAGCCCACTAACATACTTATTGTCAGAGTCACATAGTATATAACTTTTATTCCCTTGTTTACCCTGTTATCACTTTCTTGTTTTGACGTTTCTTTCATTTTAAATTGCCTCTGTTAACATTATATACTAATAATTGCTTTTCTTCCGTTGTTTCTTTGCATGTTGTCCCGATGAGTTTAAAAGCAACTCTTTATTTATCTTCTCGGCAATTATATGCTTTGTCTCTTTGAGCCATTCCAAATCGGGAGTATAACCCATACTTCTGGAAAACGAGTAATACAAGTCCAGACATTTGTAGTAGTCTTCCAGAGCATCCAAAGTATAGGAGATTATTACCGGTTTAAATATCGGTTGCGAGTAGGAAAACAGTAAAGTATACTCCTTAAAAAGCTCCATTACCTGCCTGTTCTCTTCATCAAAAGGTATTGATGCCAGTTTCAGTAATTCTCTCTTACTGAAGTCTTTATAAATCTTTCTAATCTGATCGCATAAGTTCAATGTCCTGGAAATATCCTGCTTAACATAGAAACCGCCGGTAGGAATGGATTTCCATACTCTCAATGCCTGCGTTATATCACATTCAATATCTAAAAGTATGTCGGAGTATCCTAAATACGCATATTCAACGGTGGCATTGGGAACGGTAAGATTGTGTTTAACCAGATTTGTATCACTTACTGTGGAGACATATCCTTTTTCGTATATTCCTCTTCTTCCCGCACGCCCCGCTATCTGCTTTACTTCCCAGGGAACTAACGGTCTGATGACAGTTCCGTCAAACTTTTCCGTTTCCAGAAACACTATCCTTTGTATCGGAAGATTAAGTCCCATACCTATTGCATCGGTCGCAACCACCACATCGGTTTTGCCTTCCAGAAATAAACCGAGTTGCTTTTTTCTGGTCTGATAAGGCAATGCTCCGTATATTATGCTGGCTTTTTTATTGTAACGGGATAACTCGTCCGCAACTCTTAATACACTTTTTCTGGAAAAAACCACTAAAGCATCACCTTTTTGCGTATTCTTCAGAGAAAAAGGCTGTTCGGAAAAGATAAGTTCGGTATTCCTCTTGTGTCGGATAATATCATATTCCTCTTCACAGTCTTCAATTATTTTCACAAGAATCTGTTCCGCTTCCGGGGCACAGCAAAGATGAATAGTTTGTGCTTTTATGCCTAAAATAGCTTTTGTCCAATAGCAGCCTCTTGCTTCGTCCTGAATAAGTTGACATTCATCAATTACCGCTACATCATAATTTTGACTGTAATCCGCCTTTTCCACTGTTGAGGATATATGCTTTGCGCCTTCCACTATATCCTCTTCTTCCCCTGTGAGCATACTGCATAACACACCGTCCTGCATAAGACGTTCCTGAACTTCCAGTGCCAACAGTCTCAACGGCGAAAGATATGCACCGCTTTTTCCCTCTTTTAACGCGTTTAGGGCATGATATGTCTTACCTGTATTGGTCAGTCCGGAATGAATAACAAAGTATCTTTTCATTTTTCTTGTTTCGCAAAACTCATCTTTGGGATTTTGGGGAATAAGTTTGAGAATCTGTTCTTTAGCCATTTTCTTAAGATATCTTTCCATATATATCGAAAGAACGGTATTGTTTTTTAACTGAAATACATTACCGGTATCCTCAAACAGTGTAAACATATCGGGTATATGACCGTTTTCTTTGTTGTACCTGTTAAACAGATACAACTCACATATCGCCATTTTTTTGTATATCTCATCAAAACAGTTATCACTTATCGTTAATTTATTCCTATGAGGTAATGCGGTATTAAGAATATTTCTGTTCCTTTTCAGATACATTTCAGCATTATTTTTGGTCAATCGCTGCTTTGAAGAATAACTTAAATCGGAAGACATCTTAATCAGTTGTTTTTTTGAAGGGGTCTTTCTTTTTCTTGGTAAAATTCTCTCAAATACCGTCTTTAACAGCGAATACAGATATATCGCCTCGGGCGAATTGTTCCATTCAAGATATTTCTTGCTCACTTATTCTGATTATCCTTAATTGCTTTATTTGCAAGCCTGTCACATCTGTTGTTATATTCATTATCACTGTGACCTTTAACTTTAACCCACTTTATGTTATGTTTTTGATTCATTTCATAAAGAGATTGCCACAGCTCAAGATTCTTTATTTCTTCGTTCTTTCCTCTTGTCCAGTTGTTACTCTTCCAGGAATCTATCCAGCCCTGATTAAAAGCATTGATAAGGTATGCGGAATCGGAATAAACCGTAACATCACAACTCTTTTTAAGCTGTGCCAGTCCCTCCAATGCGGCTGTAAGCTCCATTTCATTGTTGGTTGTATCTTCTTTATACCCCGATATCTCTTTTTCCTTATTTCCGTACAGAAGAATAGCGGCATAACCGCCCGGACCGGGGTTGTAAAGACAAGCACCGTCGGTATAAATTCTTACACTTTTACCGTTTATCTTCTCTTTTTTGTCTCCGCTCATATCTATTGAGCGTTTTTTTGCCGCAATTACCGCTGCTTCTACAGTCTTTTCAAAATTCTTTGATTTAAGCACTTTTATGCCTTCAACCGTTGTACCGTTGGGAGAACATATACTTTGTATAAGGGTTTCCATGTCGGCATCCTGTTGCATTACATATTTTGCCGAACCTTCAACAGTCTGACATGCCAACAGCTTTGCATCTTCCGGTGAAATGCCGTTCTTTACCGCTGTATCCATGAGGGATTTTATAAACAGGAAAACGAAAGCAGGTCCCGATCCGGCAACTGCCGTGGTTATATTCATCAAAAACTCCTCTTTTACCACAAGTGTTTCTCCGACATATTTAAGGTACATCACCGCTTTCAACAAATCGGCTTTTGTTGCATTGTTTCCCTTGTATATCGTAGCCATTCCGCTGCCTATTGCCATAGGCATATTGGGCATTACCCGTATAAACCTGCCTTCTTTTATTATATTTTCGTAAAACTCCATTGTTTTCCCCGCCGCTATGGTTATGAACAGTATGTCTTTTACCGCTTTATATGCTTTAATCTGCTCCAGCAATTCCGCCATCCCGTCGGGTTTAACACATAAAAATACTATATTGCACTTTTTAAGCAACTCCTCGACACTTTTAACAAGTTTGGTCGAAGCATCGATAAGATAATCGGCCTTTCCTCTCTGCTGCTCGTATATAAATATCTTTGCTTTACTTGCCTTAATGCCTTTTATAAGTGCGGAACCCATATTACCCGCTCCGATAAAACCTATTATGTCAGTCATTGTCCACCTCTTTTTATAATAATGGTATCTTTTTCCACCGGTATATCTGTTTTAAGATAATATTTCATTGCCGGATGATGTGCTTTATCTATCGGCTGCATATCTTCATCATAAAGTTTTATTACTTTTTGTTCAAAAGTGTTTATATGCGGAGACATCAGAATAACCGTATCGTCAATATATACCGGGTTCAGTTCATGAACTCTTGCAAGACCAAGCTCTTTGTTATAGTCCTCCACTATCCCGCAATAGGTATACTCCCTGATATAGTTGGAATTTGAGTATGTCATGGATTCTCTTGTTTTATTTACAAAGTCCTCATACCCCAGATTATATGCCGTTGTGAACGGTCTGTGGCTTGCCATGGAGACAATCTCGTTGTATTCCTCCAGTGAAGATAAATACTTTTGCTTATCCCTGATACAATCATCAAATGCCGTACGGTATGCTTTGGTAACGGTAGCCACATAAAAGGCACTCTTCATACGTCCTTCAATCTTAAAACTGTCGGCTTTACACTCTAAAAGTTCGGGAATATGATTTATCATGTTCAAATCGTCGGAATTGAGAATATATGAACCTAAATCATCTTCATATATGGGAAAATATTGACCGGGACGCTTTTCTTCCATCAGAGCATATTTCCATCTGCACGGTTGAGCGCAATCCCCCTGATTTGCGTCTCTTCCTATCATATATGAACTTAAAAGGCATCTTCCAGAATAGGATATACACATGGCTCCGTGAATGAATATCTCAATCTCATGCTCTGCTCCTACGGCATCCTTTATTTGGGCCACATCGGAAAGCGACAGTTCTCTGCCTAAGATAAGGCGTTTGGCACCTAACCTGCAAAATGCTTTTGCACTTTCTTTATTTAATATGTTGGCTTGTGTACTTATATGTATATCAATGTTTTTGGCATGTTTCTTTGCCAACTCAATAAGCCCTATGTCGGCAATTATGATACCATCGGGTAAAATATCTGACAATCGGTCAAATGTCTTTTTAATCTCCTCCAAATCCTTATTCTTCGGCAGTATATTAACCGTGACATATATTCTCTTTCCGAGGGCTCTTGCATAGGCTACAGCATGTTCCAGTTCCTCATAACTGAAATTATCCGCTTTATCGCGTAAACTGAACTTATTTAAGCCCAGATATACCGCATCCGCTCCGTATGCATATGCAATTCTTAATTTTTCCATATTTCCGGCCGGTGCCAGAAGTTCTATCGCTCTCATTTCTTTACCGAAATCGATAATCCGTCTCCTACGGATAATATCGATGTGCAAAACCTTTCATCCTTTGTAATCTTATCCAGATATCTATGCAATCTTTCCACCAGTGTTTTCTGTCTGTGAGGTATTTTATCGCCTTTGGCAACCATTCCCCTGTATAAGACATTATCGGAAAAGATTATGCCGTTATCATTGACAAGGTTTGAACATATATCAAAATATTCTTCATAATGCCCTTTTGCCGCATCTATGAATATAATATCATACTTTTTATTGATGTTTTTTAAGTAGTCGCACGCTTCCGCATATATAACATTTATATTCTTGTCGGGTGCCATCTCCTTTATATTCTCTCGTGCTCTTTTTACCATTTCCAAATCATTTTCCACGGTATCAATATAACCGTTATCTTTGAGATATTCGGAAAAGAAAATACTTGTAAAACCAGTTGCGGTGCCCAGTTCAAGTAATGAATACGGTTTTTTAAGAATAAGGTAGGTTTCCAGTACTCTTAAGACTTCCAATCGCACAACCGGAACACAATTTTTTAAAGCGTTCCTGTACATCACTTGCAGATTGTCCCTAAGCGGTGCTAATGTGTCTTGTATATATTTTTCCACATCGTTATTGACTATGTTGAAGCGTTTTTCCATGGCTATTTCTGATATAACTTAACGTAATAGTTATGCTGTTCAAGAGTGGTGGCATATGCATGAGCATCGGTTCCGTCATTTTTCGCCACATAATAGAAGTAATTATGAGTTTCGGGATATAAAGCGGCCGCTATACTGGCTAAAGAAGGATTGCATATCGGTCCCGGAGGCAGTCCTTTGTACATGTAGGTGTTGTAACTGTTCATTATCTCATGATCTTCGTTGGTCAATTGCTCCTTAAGTTTTCCCGTCTCATTGAGGTAAATATACTGTATCGTTGCATCCACCTGAAGATAATTGAGATATGTCTCTTTAGAATTCATCCTGTTGTAAAGCACACCCGCTATCATTGCCCTTTCATCCATTGTAGATGCTTCTTTTTCCAGCAGCGATGCTATAATCACCACTTCATCTATTGTATATCCTAAAGCTTGTGCTTTTGCTCTGTAGGTCTCATTAAATTTGCTGTTGAAGTTATCCAGCATCTTTTTAATATCCTCTTCGGCATTGACGGTAACATCGAAAATATATGTGTCGGGGAATAAATAGCCTTCCAGACGGTTGGTACGCCTGGAATCCTTAGGTATCTGCTTTACAAAATCATATTCGAACTCATAATTATTGCAGACCTCATAGAACTCTTCCTTTGTGCGTATGTCGTTTTCCGTAAATTTCTCCACTGTCTGTGCCATTGTAAGACCTTCGGTAAAGAAAATCTTCTTGGAGGGATTGGGAACACTGTCCGAAGAGAGAATGTAAATAAGCATTTCATATCCCTGAGCCGTAACAACATCTATACTTCCCGAATCATAAGTGACCGAAGCATCAAAAATGTGATTGCCGGATTTATAGTTGCCGTCATTACCCATTAACAACGAATAAACCCAGAAATAGGTATCGTTTATGATAATTCCTTCATTGACAAGTATTTTAGCTATTTCTTTCGTATTTGCACCCTTGGGTATGTTTACGACCTTCCGGTTCTTCTCTTCTATGGTGCCTATTGCAGCTTTGGCATCAAATACATTAACTTCTTTTACAAGGGTGTTCGTGAAAGTATATCCTTTGTAGAAAACAAATCCCAATGTAAACAGAAATCCCAACCACAATATCAACGATATAAACTTCCTGAATTGAGACTTGGGTTTATATACAACTATTCTAATCTTTTTATTCTTTTTTCTTTCTCTTCGCTTTTCCGCTTGTTCTTTTGTGAAAAATTTCCAGATACCGTCGATAAAAGTAAGTATCTTACTCTGCTTCTTTTCTATACCCTGCTCCCGACCTTGGTCAAAATCCTGCTCATTGGCGGTATCGTCAACCTGTTCTAAAGGCAATTCGGTATTCTCTTCTGTTTCTATCTTATCGTTATCCGTATCAGTCAATTATCCGCTCCGAAAATTTCATCTTTTATAATATACCATAAAATCATTAAATCGGGAATTCTACTTCTTTCCGGGATCAAACCCTCCTATCTCAAAAAATCTCTCCCGAGCCCATCCCGCCCATTCGTCTTTAATGCGTAAGGTATTGTAGTCACCGTAATCTTTGGCAATCAAGCCTCCGTTTTTATAGAAGAGGTCTACCATCTGAGTGGCTGCGTCTCGTATAAGTTGCCTGTTTCCTGTAGGAAGTATTGCCTGTATATCTACCGGTGAAAACAGCGTTGCCTTCCCCCCTATTTTTTCCGCCAACCGTTCTATTCCCATCAATGTGGGTTGATCCAACTGAAAAGCATCAATTCCCACTTCTAAAAGATCGTCTAATATTTCATAAATATAACCGCAGGAATGCATAAGAACCTTTAAGTTATTCCTGCGCGCAGCGGTACATAATTTAACAAAAGCCGGTTTAAAAATTTCTCTCCACATTGCAGGGGATACCAGCAGTCTGTCCTGAATGCCCCAGTCTTCACAGAAGAAAATTCCGTCAACACACTTCATGGCTCCGAACATGTCCACCATGTTTACCAACTTGGTTATAACCATATCCTGAAGTTTAAGAACATTATCCTCCTCCAGAACCAGATCTTCCAGAAAGTATTCCATTTTGCGGATATTTCTCATAATAGCGAAGGTACAGCCCGGTATAGGACCCAGTATAAAGCGTTCTTTATACGGTTCCACGCTTAAGTGTGCATTAAAAAATCTTTTCTCATCATCAATATCCGGCAACTTATATGAATCCAGATCCTCCCAGGATTTCAAAGCACCTTCCAGGACTTCTCCTCCGCCCGTGGTATCATGAGCCATACGTCCCCATAAGTTACCGTATTCATCCAGACGGAGAGTGCCGTCAAAATCCTTATATTCGGGATACATATCGGCAAAATATGCGGGCTTCTGCCATTTATTGTGCTCTTTTACGGGGATATTAAGCTCTACAAATTTAAAATCCCTTAAAGAACCGTCAAGGAAATCATATCCTATCCTCCCCGGATTATCGAATTCCAATACTTTCTTAATAACTGTTTTTGAAATCATTTTACCCTCCGATACCTTATCTGAAATACTTGACACCCGATGCAAACAGCATCTGATCTTTGTTGCCAGGTATATTCTTGCAAATATACTGCCCTATTCTTTCGGAATGTCCCATCTTACCCAATATCCTGCCGTCGGGACTGGTTATTCCCTCAACGGCATAATAGGAGCCGTTGGGATTGTACTGTATATCATACGAAGGATTGTTGTAATCATCCGTATACTGTGTTGCAATCTGTCCGTTCTTTGAAAGATTTAAATATTCTTCCTTTGTACAGATAAACCGTCCTTCCCCGTGACTTACCGGTATTGTATATACTTCACCGAGGTCGGCACACATGAACCACGGAGACAGTTTGGAGACCACTTTTGTGTTAACCATACAGGATACATGCCTTCCAATACTGTTAAAAGTCAATGTAGGGCTGTTTTCTTTAAGTTCAACCATCTTACCATACGGAACCAGTCCTAACTTTATGAGCGCTTGAAATCCGTTACAGATGCCCAGCATCAATCCGTCTCTGTTGTACAGCATATCGTAAACCGCCTCTCTTATATACGGGTTGCGGAATACCGTCGCTATGAACTTGCCCGAACCGTCCGGCTCATCACCCGAAGAAAAGCCGCCCGGTATGGCGATAATATTGGCCTTATTAATCTTTTTAACAAAATCCTTTACCGAGTCGTCAATATGAGCAGGTGTAAGATTTCTGAACACGGAAAAGTCACATACCGCACCATGATCTTCAAAAGCTCTTTTTGTATCATATTCGCAATTGGTTCCGGGAAATACCGGTATGAATACATAGGGGGTTGCAATTTTATTCTTACTGTAATGAATACTCTTACCGTCATATAAAGTATTGTTTATCTTCGGAGTATTTGTTTTTGCTTTGGTGGGGAAAACCCGTTCATATTTATCGGTATATGCCTCAACCAATTCACTAAGAGCAACGGAAAGGTTACCCATGACAAATTGCTTATCTTCAATTGTCTTTCCTACAACCGAGATATCAACTTCTTTATACTTATCAAAAATATATGATATTTCTATATCCTCTATTTTATCCGAGTCAATCTCCGCTATGATATCACAATAGCCGGGGGTAAATAAGGTGTTCACATCGGCCGATAATTCAAAACCTATCATATTACCGAAGCAGCTCTTTAATAACGCTTCAGCCGCTCCTTTGTGTTTTACCGTACTTGCGGACAATATCGCTTTCTTTTGGTTCAATTCCTTGAAAGCGGCAAAAATCTTCAGTGAGTCGGCAAAATCGGGAGTGCTATCGGCTTTTTGTCTGTGACTGAAACGAATAACCGTATTACCCGCCTTCTTGAATTCCGGTGATAACACGTTTTCGGCATCGGTATGACTGACCGCAAAGCTTATAAGGGTGGGAACCACATCCATATCCATAAAAGAACCGGACATGGAGTCTTTTCCGCCTATTGAAGGCATCTTGAGCTCCAACTGAGCATGCAGTGCTCCTAAAACCGCCTGTAAAGGTTTTCCCCATCTTACGGGATCTTTCCTTAAACTCTCGAAATACTCCTGGAATGTCAAACGTATATTGGTATAGTCACCTCCGGCTGCCACAATTTTCGCAACCGATGAAAGTACCGAATAACAGGCACCGGTAAAGCAGGACCATTCAAAAATCTGCGGGAAAAATCCGTAGGACATCAATGTGCAATAATTTGTCTTACCGTTCAATACGGGAAGTTTTGCCGCCATGACTTCCGCCGGCGTTATCTGATACTTTCCGCCCAAAGGCATGAGAACGGTTGCGGAACCTATCGTACTGTCAAATTTTTCAATCAGACCTTTTTTAGAACATGCATTCAGATCGGTTACCGATTCAAACAACCGCTCTTTATATGATTTGTCTCCACGGGTTTTCAGATAAAACGGATTGTTGTTTTCGTCTTTCCCGGCAATATAAGCCTTAGCATATTGTTTCACACCGTTGGTATCTAAAAAGCTTCTTTCTATGTCCACTATGGTGTGTCCGTTCCAGAACATTCTTAAACGACCGCTATCGGTTACTTTTGCAACCGGTGTAGCTTCCAGATTCTCCTCTTCGGCCAGTTTCAATGCTTTATCAACATCTTTTTTATCCACCACAACGGCCATACGCTCCTGCGATTCGGAAATGGCAAGTTCGGTACCGTCAAGACCTTCATATTTCTTAGGTACTTTATCGAGATATATATCCAGACTGTCGGCCAACTCTCCTATAGCCACCGATACACCGCCCGCTCCGAAGTCATTGCATTTTTTAATCAAAAGACTCATTTTCCGATTACGGAACAGGCGCTGTATTTTTCTCTCTATCGTGGCATTACCCTTCTGAACTTCCGCCCCGCAACTTTCCAACGATTGCTCGGTGTGTCCTTTGGATGAACCGGTAGCACCGCCTATACCGTCTCTGCCCGTTCTTCCGCCTATAAGCAATACCACATCACCGTCTGCCGGATCACACCTTTTTACATTCTTCAGAGGAGCCGCGCCGATAAGCGCTCCCACTTCCATTCTTTTTGCCACATAACTGTCATGATAAATCTCATCCACCAAGCCTGTGGCAAGTCCTATCTGGTTACCGTAGGAACTGTAGCCGTTTGCCGCCTCCCGAATAATCTTAATCTGAGGCAGTTTTCCGGGAATTGTGTCTTCTATTTTAGTAAAAGGGTTTCCCGCTCCGGTTACTCTCATAGCCTGATACACATAGCTTCTTCCCGACAGCGGATCTCTTATTGCACCGCCAAGACAGGTTGCGGCACCGCCGAAAGGCTCTATTTCGGTGGGATGATTATGTGTCTCGTTTTTAAACATAACCAGCCATTTTTCCAAAGACTCATTCACTTTAGCCTCTACCACTATTGAACAGGCATTGTTTTCTTTGGTATCTTCCAAATCATCCAACAGTCCTTTACTTTTAAGGTATCTGGCACCTATGGTTGCGATATCCATAAGACTTATGTCTTTTTCTTTACCTTTATACAGTTGCTTCCTTATCTCTAAATATCTTTTATAAGTATTTTCACATGTCTCGTTATATTTGTCTTTTTCTATCGTTATATCGGACAAAACGGTATTGAATGTGGTATGCCGGCAGTGATCCGACCAATAGGTATCCAATACTTTCAGTTCGGTAATGGTGGGATCTCTGTGTACCGATCGGAAATATTGCTGTACAAACAATAAATCCTCATCGCTCATGGCAAATGAATATTGTTGCTTAAGTGTTTTCAACTCGGATGAATGGAAAGTTATAAAACCGGTTACTGTATCCACACTTTGCGGCACCTCGAAGTGTTCGGTAAGATTGTCAGGTTTTTTTATACTTATAATACGGCACTCTACGGGATTGATAAGATACTTCTTTATTGCTTCTATATCTTCATTTTTCACATTTCCGTACAGGCATACCACCTTAGCGGTCTTTACTATTGGTCTTGTATGGGATATGAGCTGTATACACTGTTCGGTAGAATCGGCTCTCTGATCATATTGTCCGGGAAGAAACTCATATGCAAAGACATATGCAGCATCCTTTGCATCAAATTCTTCTTCATATACCGTATCGGTCTGTATTTCGGCAAAAATGCCGTATTTAGCTACGGCATATATGCTGTCATCCATTCCCTGTATATCGTATCTGTTGAGAATACGGATATGCTCCAGTTTCTTTATTCCCAGTAAATTTACACATTGGTCCAAAAGACCTTTCGCTTCCGCATCAAATCCGCTTTTCCGCTCAATATATATTCTTCTTATATTTCCCACAGTCCGTACGCTCCGCATTTATTTGATTATATAATACTACACTATTCCGTACTCTTGTTAAGCATTTCGTTATTTCTTTTAAGAAAATCCGTCATGTCTTCTTTTTCCAATTTACCTGCGGAAAGCATTGCCAGTTGATAAATGTATATGGCTATATCGCTCTTCTTTTGCTCATCTTCCATAGTTGCCAGCTTACTTATAACCGGATGCCGTGTGTTAAGCACAAGGGTGTTGCTCGAAGGGAATTCCATACCGTACATTGTCTGCATGTTCTTCATTCTGCTTTCATATTCATCGGATATTATAACTGCACTTACATCGGAAGATTTTAATGCCTCTACTTCCACACTGACCTTTTTATCCTTCAGAAGCTCCAAGAAGAACTTTTTAATATCGTCAAATCCTTCGGTCGCTCCTTCTTCCGCCAATACATCCTTAATGCCGCTGTCTATACTCATAAAAGAGGTTCCGGGATTATTGGATTCTATAAACGTAAGGAAATGCGAATCCAGTATATTGTCCAGTATAACCGCGTTTTGTTGATGTTCTTTGAATATATTGATGTACTGAGCCTGCTTTTGCATATCGGAGACATAATATATTACATCCTTCTGCTTTTTCTCTTCATTAATCTTCTTATATTGCTCCAAAGTATGATGCTTGTCGTATATATCCTTGTATACGATGATATCCTTTACCTTATCGTAGAACTTCTCTTCCTTTAAGCATCCGTACTTGACAAAAATGTTGATATCATCCCAGTACTTGTAGTATTGCTCCGCATCGCTCTTATACAACTGTTTCAGTTTATCCGATACCTTTTTGGATATATGGCCGGCTATCTTTCCCGAATAACCGTCATTCTGTAAAAAGCTTCTGGAAACGTTTAACGGCAAATCGGGACAATCTATAACGCCTTTTAACAGCAACAGATACTCAGGTATGACCTCCTTTATGTTGTCCGCTACATATACCTGGTTGCAATAAAGTTGTATTTTACCTTCCAATGTATTGTATTCATTGGTAAGTTTAGGGAAATACAGTATGCCGCGGAGATTGACCGGATAGTCCATTTTCAGATGAATCCAGAACAGGGGCTCTTTAAAATCACGGAAGACTTCCCGGTAAAATGCCTTATATTCCTCATCCGTACAGTCTTTGGCGTCTTTCAGCCACAGAGGTGAAGTGTTGTTGACGGGTTTTTCTTCCGAAGCATCCTTACCGTCTTTATCTTTCTTTGCACCCTCTTCGGAAAGATAAATCTCCACAGGCAGGAATTTACAATACTTATCTAAAATTTCCCGCATCTTCCACACATTAACCAGATCCTTATTCTCCTTATCGGAGTTTATATGCATTATAATGTCGGTCCCGTGGGTCTGCCTTGTGCCTTCACTCATCTCGTATCCGCTGGTTCCGTCGGATTTCCAGTAAACCGGCTGCTCCGATTCAATATATGATTTGGTCTGTATTTCCACATATTCCGATACCATAAACACCGAATAGAATCCTAAACCGAAATGCCCTATAATCTGATCGGTTGCATCGGTCTTATCCTTGTATTTCTCGAAGAAATCAATGGCACCGGAAAATGCAATCTGATTTATATACTGCTTTACCTCGTCAAAAGTCATTCCTATACCGTTGTCCGATACGGTAACGGTCTTGTTTTTCTTATTGACTTTGACATCAATTCTGTATTTCTCCGGTTGCTCGCTCTCACCTAACGATGATACTTTCTTATGTTTTGTAACGGCATCAATGGCGTTAGATACCACTTCTCTCAAAAATATGTCTTTATCGGAATAAAGCCATTTCTTAATGATAGGGAGAATGTTCTCCGTATTAATGGATATGTTTCCTTTTTCTTTCATTTTGCACCTCCAAATAACTACTTACTTTTTCTTCATTCTACAACAATCACTTATTGATTCACACGGTTAAGCTCATATCTCATGGCCGTATAGAATACCGCACTGTATGCCGCGGTATCGGCTCTTAATATCCTTTTTCCCATATGAACCGAAAGAATCCCGTATTCATTCAATTTTTCAATCTCCTGTTCCGAAAAACCGCCCTCCGGACCGATAAATATGTTTATATTCTCCACTTTCTCACCGAAAGCTTTTTCCAGTATCGCATCTATGGAATGCTCCTCTTCCGCTTCATGGCAGACAAAGGATATTTCCTTTCTATATCTCTTACTTTCTTTCTTACTATCATTATTATTTAAATTATTACCCGATTGTAAACACATTACCGCATCAAACAGCTTTACCGGCTTATCAATATTCACTAAAATATCCCTTTTACTCTGCATACAGGCAAGCTTGCATACCCTGGACCATCTTTTATGTTTTTTTACGGCATTTTCAGAAGAAATATCCACTATCGTGTTACTTGTAATTACAGGTTTAACAGCATATACTCCCCCTTCTACGCACTTTTGTATCATGCTTTCAAAGCGGTCGCCTTTCAATACGGCGGGATAAAGGGTTATTTTACAACCGGGCTCGTTACTTAAAGGTATTCTCTCCTGCAAGACGGCTTCACAGTAATTTTTGTTAAGATTACCGACAGATGCAATAAATGTATTGTTGCACCCGTCGCATATCTCTATTAATTCTCCCGTTCTTATGCGTAAAGAGTTTTTGAGATGCTGATAATCGTCGCCTTCTATGCGAACCGTCATATTATTATTCAATTTTGATTGAACAAAAAATCTATGCATCTTTTCTCCCCGTAAGCGCAACCCAGCCGTTTAGTTCATTACACTCTATACTGCTAAATCCGTACTTTCTCATGTTATCAGCGGTTTCTTTTTCTCTTTCTTTAATAATTCCCGAACAGATAAGGTAACCGTCCGATTTAACCGCTTTACTCAAAAAAGGAAGCATTGCGGCTATAACGTCGGGCACTATGTTGGCAAACACCATATCGTAAGGACCTTTTGCTAAAAGTAAAGAATATGATTCCATGTCTTCAAGAATATCAGTGCAGTAAACCAGCGATTTATCCTGTACATCGTTTGCAATTGCGTTTGCCATGGTAGTATCGGCACTTGCCTGATCTATGTCGAAAAACACACAACTTTTTGCACCCAAGACCAATGCGCTTATGCCTAAGATTCCCGAACCGCAGCCCGCATCCAAAACAGCGAAACCCTCTTTAACCAAAGCTTCCGACTGCATAAGACACAGTTTTGTGGTCTCATGAGTACCCGACCCGAAACTGTTTCCGGGATCCAATGTTACAACTCTTCTGTTATCGGTATTGTCATATTGCTCCCAGGAAGGTCTTATCACCAGACGCTTGCCTATTTCTATGGGTTTAAAATATTGCTTCCAGTTATTTGCCCAGTCTTGATCGGATATCTTTTCCGTTTCAATATCGGTATATGCATTCTTTATACAGTCAAGTTGCATATTGCCCTGCTCATTATCGGCAAGATAGACGGTTATGCTGCTCCTTATATCCTTCCACTTCATTAAACTATTGTCTATGTAATCCCAGTTAAAGGATTTATCCTTAAGGAAATCGTTAAAATCCGCACTGTCTTCCACTGTACAGCCGTTAATTCCCATATTTATAAGGAACCACTGTAACTCTTCCTGATTGTCCTTATCCGTAAATATCTTAACTTTTATCCATTCCATCAAAAAAGTCTCTTTTTCTTTTTGTCTTTATCGGTTGATTCACCAAAAAGAGCCGCATAAGCTTCCAGTGCCTTTTTCTGCTCCCTGTTCAGCTTTTTAGGTACATCAACATATACTTCAAATATCTGATCTCCTCTTGATTCTTTGTTGAGAAAATGTATTCCTCTGTTTTTCAAAGTAAAGGTTGTACCGGTCTGGGTACCCGCCGGTATGTTGTATTTAATGTCTCCGTCCAATGTGGGAACGGTTATTTCCGCACCTAATACCGCTTGTGCATAGGTTACGGGTATTGTGCAGTACACCGTAGTGTTTTCTCTTGTAAATATCTCATGAGGTGTAACTGTAATATGCACACGCAAATCTCCTTCCGGTCCTCCGTTTTTACCGGCATCACCCTGTCCTCTTAATGAGATAATCTGGTTATTATCAATTCCCTTAGGTATGTTAACCTCAATCTTCTTTGTTACCCGAATAGTACCCGCACCTTTGCAGTGCTCGCATAGTTCCTCGATAACTGTGCCTTTTCCGTTACATTTGTTACATGTGGTGGCGGTTATCATCTGTCCGAACAGTGTATTCTGCTGAACACGCATCTCCCCCGTGCCCTTGCACTGAGGGCAGGTCTTGATGGCTTTTCCGTCTTTGGCTCCGGTTGCTTCACACTGCTCGCAGGACTCGCTTCTTTGTACGGTAATGGTCTTTTTGGTACCGAAAGCCGCCTCTTCAAAAGAAATCTTTATAGATTGGTTAATATCCCTGCCTCTCATAGGGGCATTTCTTCTGGAAAAACCCGATGAGAAACCGCTGCCGAAGCCTCCGCCGAACAAATCGTTAAAAATGTCAAAGGGATTAAAACCTCCCGCAAAACCCGAAGAAAAGGCTCCGTTTAAGCCGTCAAACCCGAACCGGTCATACTGTCTTCTCTTATCGGGATCGCTTAACACACTGTATGCTTCACCTATCTCCTTGAAAAGTGTTTCCGCTTCGGGTGTATCATTAACGTCAGGATGGTATTTTTTTGCCAATATCCTGTATGCCTTTTTTAATTCTTCATCGGTAGCGTTGCGGTCAACGCCCAAAACTTCGTAATAATCTCTTTTTTCCGCCACAAGTAACGTCCTTTGTTTTATTTATTAACTTAAGCGGCGATTTTCATCGCCGCCTTAAGCGACCGAACCATTATATATTATACCGACTTACTTGTCATCATCAACCACTTCATAGTCGGCATCATATACGTTGTCATCTTTTGTATGGTCATCCGTCGTATGGGAATCGGCATCAGGACCTGCCTGCCCCATATCGGGACCCGCCTGCTTGTACATTCCTTCCGAAAGTTTGTAGACCGACTGCTGTAAATCATCGGTAGCGGTTTTTATCTGTTCCACATTGGTGCCTTTCAATGCACTCTTAAGGTTTTCAATCTGCTCTTCAACCTTTGCCTTTTCTGTCGGATCGACTTTATCGGCATTATCTTTCAAAAGTTTCTCTGTCTGATAGATAAGCGAGTCGGCATTATTCCTTGCATCAATCTCTTCTTTCTTCAGTTTGTCTTCCTTCTCATGAGCTTTTGCATCATTTACGGCTTTTTGTATCTCATCTTCGCTTAAGTTTGTGGAAGCGGTGATGGTTACTTTCTGTTCATTTCCCGTTCCCAGATCTTTGGCCGAAACGTTAACAATACCGTTAGCATCAATATCGAAGGTAACTTCAATCTGAGGTATTCCTCTGGGAGCCGGAGCTATACCGGTAAGCTGGAATTTACCCAATGTCTTGTTGTATTGGGCCATTTCCCTTTCTCCCTGAAGCACATGAATGTCCACAGCCGTCTGTCCGTCTGCAGCGGTGGAGAATATCTGTGACTTTTTGGTAGGTATCGTGGTATTTCTTTCAATGAGTCTTGTGCATACGCCGCCCAAGGTCTCAATACCCAATGATAACGGAGTAACATCCAGAAGAAGTAAATCTTTTACATCTCCTGTGAGTACGCCGGCTTGTATGGCTGCACCCATTGCCACGCATTCGTCGGGATTTATTCCCTTAAAGGGTTCTTTTCCTATAAACTTCTTAACCGCATCCTGAACGGCAGGTATTCTGGTGGAACCGCCCACTAAAAGAACCTTGTTGATGTCCGCAGGCTTTAACCCTGCATCATTCATTGCTTTTCTTAAGGGATCCATGGTTTTTTGTACCAGATCCGCTGTCAGTTCATCGAACTTTGCTCTCGACAGCGTTATATCCAAATGCTTGGGTCCTGTAGCGTCCGCTGTTATAAACGGCAGATTGACATTGGTGCTTAACACCGATGACAGCTCTATCTTCGCTTTTTCCGCTGCTTCCTTAAGTCTTTGCAAAGCCATCTTATCATTTCGTAAATCTATACCGTTATCATTCTTGAAAGTTTCGGCAAGATAATCAATAACTTTATTATCAAAATCATCTCCGCCCAGACGCGTATTACCGTTGGTTGCAAGAACCTCGAAAACTCCGTCGGATATATCCAATATGGATACGTCGAAGGTTCCGCCGCCGAGGTCAAACACCAGTATCTTCTGGTCCTGATCCTTATCCATTCCGTATGCCAAAGCGGCAGCGGTAGGCTCATTTATGATACGCAATACATCCAGACCGGCAATTTTCCCCGCATCCTTTGTGGCCTGTCTCTGCGAGTCGGAGAAATATGCCGGAACGGTAATAACCGCCTGAGTTACTTTTTCTCCGAGATATGCTTCCGCATCGGCACGCACTTTCTGCAAAATCATTGCGGAAATTTCCTGCGGTGAATATTTCTTATTGTCTATATTAATCCTCTTATCCGAACCCATTTCTCTTTTAATGGATACTATTGTCCTGTCAGGATTGGTTATTGCCTGTCTTTTTGCAACCTGTCCGACCAGTCTCTCTCCCGTTTTGGAGAATGCCACAACCGACGGTGTTGTCCTTGCTCCTTCGGCATTGGTTATTACTACCGGTTCACCGCCTTCTATTACTGCTACACATGAGTTTGTTGTTCCTAAATCTATTCCTATTACTTTTGCCATTTTAGTCCTCCTTATTTGTCTTTGACTTTTTTTGACCTTATTTTCATTTAAATTATTTCTTTCCTATTGTGCTACCTTTACCACGCTGTGACGAACAACACGGTCTTTGTAAATATACCCTTTTTTGAAAACCTCTACAACGGTCCCCGGCTGAATATCCGGATCTTCCGTTACCATTACCGCATCGTGAATGTTGGGATCAAACGGTTTGTTAAGACAATCAATCTCAAAAACATCCAGTTTTGCCAAGATTTCCAGGAATTGCTTATGTATCAATTCTATTCCCTTTACGACATTGTCATCGGACGAATCGCAGTTTGCCAATGCCAAATCAAGGTTATCCAATACAGGTAAGAATTTCTCCGTTATGTCCGCAACACATATATCATAGATGTCCTGCTTTTCTTTTGCGGTTCTCTTCCTGTAATTATCATATTCCGCTGCAAGACGTTTATAACTGTCGGTCAGTTCACGGTTTTCTTTTTCAATATCGGTCTCACACGAAGTTACTTCTTCATTACCGGTATTGCTCTCATCGGAAACTTCCGCTCCGTCCTGCTGTATATTCACGTCTTTTTCTTCCTTTTTCTTTGCCACTACTGTACCTCCTTCTTGTCATTTTTGTCATATATGATATCTCCCAATATGGTTTCCATGTAATTGAGAGAGTTCATTACTCTCCTGTAATCCATTCTTGTCGGTCCCGCAACCGCAAACGTTATTTTCCCTTCCGCCCCCAAATCATATGTATGCTTGGCTATGGAAAGTTTGTTGAAATTCTCATTTTTTATCTCATTTCCTATACTGACGGAAAAAGCATCGTCGGTAGGACATAACAGCAGTTCGGAAAGTTCCATTTCCCTGCTGAAAGCATCAAAGATACTCTTTACTTCCGACAGTTCCTTGAAATCCGGGAAAGACAAAAGGTTTTCCTTTCCTTTGAGGAAGAACTCGTTATCCTCATACTGATGCAGTATATCCATTACTTCCGATACCACCCGGATAAAGAAAGCTTTATTGTCGCGGTCGAATGTATCTATAAAAGCAAAATCGGTTGTCTGAATGTCTCTCAATGTCATACCGTACAGCTTTTCGTTGAGATACTCGGATAAAATGTTTACCTGCACTTTGTCGCTAAGCTGTTCTTTGATAAGTCTGTGTGCCGCTACCCCGTTTCTGAATATAACCAGTACAAGATAAGTATCTTTGGCCACCGACAGTATATGGAATGTATCTATGCGGCTGACATTTCTTTTGAGCACTCCCAAGGAAGTATACGGATTACCCAAGAACAGTCTTTCCAGTATATAGCCCAGAGTTTCTTCTATTTCCACTTTTTTAAGCAGTTTATATATCTTTTCCTCAATCTCTCTTTGACGGATATGCTCGGTAAGGTAGTCGACATAAAATCTGTAGCCTTTATCGGTAGGTATACGCCCCGAAGAAGTGTGCAAGGAAGTAATGTACCCCTCTTCTTCGAGTTTGTGCATTTCGTTCCTTACGGTAGCGCTGGAAACACCCAGAGGATATTTTTCGGTAATACTTTTTGATCCTACCGGCTCCGCGCTGTTAACATATTCTTCGATTATAACCAACAGTATGTTGGCTGCTCTTTTATCCATTTTTCTCCCTTTTTAGCACTCAACGTCATAGAGTGCTAACTCTACTCAAAGATACCATCCTGTCATATTTTTGTCAACATCTATTTTGTTAAAAAGAAGATATATGTGATTAAATCACATTATCCGGCAGACTTTTATACTTGAACTCTCCGTATTTCTCGAAAAGACTTAAAGAATCTTTGTGTACAACCAAATTGTCGGTTTTAATATCCTTATTATACAGAACCGAAATAAACTCCGTTCTGTTCTCCAATGCTCTTAACACTACGGCATGCCCTTTAATAACATAATTGTAGTGATTATCGGCAACTATCCGTACATTTGCCGCATTCCACGATTGCTTGTCGGGTTGCTTCTTGCCTTCCATAAATACGGGATAAAGCGATTTGGGAGATATAAGTATGGCGGATTGCTGCTCATCGCTTTCCGTAAACATGGCGAATTGTCCCATAACTATACTTGCTAAAGTGTGGGGATCATGCCATGTGGCATCCAATACAAGATCATAATTATTGTAATCCCAGTAATCGGCACCGTAGATTTTGATAAAACGTTCATGTTCGGCTGCAGCTCTTTCCAAAAGTTTTTGTTTTGCTTCGTTTACATCGGTATAATCTTCCACTCCTCCTCTGTCCGCTTTGGCTACACGTTGAGCCGCTACAAGAGGATCTACGGTAAGAAATACTTTATATGACTGCTTAACAAAGAACCATGCCATACGGGAATCGAACAGTATTATCCTGTCTTTAACCGCATCGGAGATACGGACGGTCTCATTGTCTATAATATTATCCAGTTCGGTATTATCCGACATCATCTTATTAAGTTCCAAAGTGGAGATACCTTTTTGTGCAGCTACCTGTCTTTGTATTTTTCCGGTGGAATATACCTCATAACCTGTCTGTTCCGATATGATTCTGCATACAGTGGATTTACCGCTTCCCAGCATCCCCGTTATAGTAATATGCATAAGTTTGCGCTCCCGGTTACATATTATATATGGCTTAGTGCCTTGTATCTACATAAATATACCAAAGTCGGTTCCATACGGGCAAGTGTAAATAATCTTTATTCCCCTGTTTCCTCAAACATTTACACAAACTCCACAAATACCTTATTTGCCACATCCATTCCCGACCTTGTCAGTTTATAACTGTCCGATTGCTTATACAGCAAGCCTGTATTTACAAGCGTTTTTAACTTATCACCGTACTTTTCCTCAAAATTCAGGTCGAATTTGTCTTGGAAATGAGCAATATCCAATCCGCTGTTCATTCTTAGTTTAAGAATAATGTACTCGGTTATAATCTCCTCTTTTGTAAGTGTATCGGTGTGTACAACGGGCTTTTCATACTTATTCAATAAAGATATGTACTGATGTAAATCCTCTGTATTACTGTATCGGGTCTCATTATACAAAGAATGTGCGGATAAACCGAATCCCAAGTATTCGTCACGGTTCCAGTAACCTATGTTATGTCTTGACTCATAACCGGGGACGGCGAAATTGGATATTTCATATTGCTGTAAGTTAGCCTTTTTAAGACTTTCTATACTTAAGTTATACATTGCCCTGTCCAGATCTTCGTCCGGCATTGGCATAACATTCTTTTTAACCATTTCATCCAGTAAAGTACCCGGTTCTATGGAAAGACTGTAACAGGATACATGCGGTATTTCCAGGCTTTTAAGTACATTTAAGGAATCCTCATATTGTTCCAATGTCTGCTTGGGATATCCGAATATCATATCCGCACTTATATTATCAAACCCCGCTTCTTTACATTCGTGTATATTGTTAATGGCGGTCAGACTGTTGTGGATTCTTCCCATATACATCAATATCCTGTCGTTAAAAGACTGTATACCGAAACTTATTCTGTTGATTCCCATCTGTCTGTATTGTACGAAATTATGGTAACCCACAACACCGGGATTGACTTCAATAGTTATTTCGGTATTTTCATCAAATGTAAAACATTTCAACACCTGATAGATATATTGCACATCCACATGAGAGGGTGTTCCTCCTCCGAAATATATGCTGTCTATTCTTCTGCCTCGAAGTTCATTGGAATAAAGGGCTATTTCGGTTATAAGGGATTTGAAATACGGTCGGAACATATGGTCCATACCCGCAAAAGAATTGAAATCGCAGTAATTGCATTTGGACTTACAAAACGGTATGTGAATGTATATCCTCAAATCATTCATGTCAGGTATCCAATTTCAGAACACTCATAAAGGCTTCCTGAGGCACTTCCACCGAACCTAACTGCCTCATTCTCTTCTTGCCTTCTTTCTGTTTCTCCAACAGTTTCTTCTTTCTGGAGATGTCTCCTCCGTAACACTTGGCTATAACATCTTTTCTGTATGCTCTGACAGTCTCTCTGGCAATTATCTTACCCCCTATTGCAGCCTGAACGGGTATTTCAAACTGATGTCTGGGTATCTGCTCTTTAAGTTTTTCCACCATCCTTCTGCCGCGTGCATACGCCTTACTTTCATGCACTATAAAAGAAAGAGCATCTACAAGTTCCTGATTTAACAATATGTCCAATTTGACCAGTTTACTCTTCTCATATTTCATAACTTCGTAATCTAATGATGCATAACCTTTGGAACGGGATTTTAACGCATCGAAGAAATCGTAAATTATCTCGTTAAGAGGCAACTCATAATCAAGTTTTGTTCTCGTGGCATCAATATATTCCATATGAATAAATGTACCTCTTCTGTCCTGACACAGCTCCATAATATTACCTACATATTCGGCAGGAACGATTATAACGGCTTTTGCAATGGGTTCTTCCATATAGGCAATTTCACTTACAGGCGGAAGATTGGTGGGATTATCCACTCGCAGCACTTGCCCGTCGGTTTTTGTCACTCTGTATATGACACTGGGTGCGGTGGTGATTATATCCAGATCGAATTCTCTTTCAATTCTTTCCTGAATAATCTCCATGTGAAGAAGCCCTAAGAATCCGCACCGAAATCCGAATCCCAATGCTGCCGATGTCTCCGGCTCATACATCAATGCCGCATCATTGAGTTTTAATTTCATCAGAGCATCTTTCAACATATTGTATTTGGCGCCGTCTGCGGGATAAATACCGCAAAACACCATGGAAACCGCTTCTTTGTAACCCGGTAAAGGCACTGCCGCTTTATTCTCCGCAGTTGTCACGGTATCGCCCACTCTGGTATCTTCCACATTCTTTATGCTTGCAGTAATATATCCCACTTCGCCTGAAGTAAGCTGCTCCGCGGGTATAAAGCCTCCGGGTTTAAGATAACCCAATTCCACCACCTGATACTCCTTTTTTGTATTCATCAGACGAATGGTATCGGTAGCCTTTATTACCCCTTCCATTACTCTGCAGTAGATTATAACACCTTTATATGCATCAAATTTCGAGTCGAATATGAGGGCTCTTGCAGGCATATCGGATTTATCTAATGGTGCGGGAAGATATGTCACTATCTTTTCTAACACTTCTTCTATGTTTATACGGTTTTTTGCGGAAATAAGGGGGGCGTGATGCGCTTCAATCCCTATTAAGTTCTCTATCTCTTCTATAGCCAATTCCGGTCTTGCGGCCGGAAGATCTATTTTATTTATTACCGGCAGTATTTCCAGATTGTTATCAATAGCCATATAGACATTAGCCAGTGTCTGCGCTTCCACTCCCTGAGCGGCATCCACAACCAGTATTGCACCGTCACATGCGGCAAGCGATCTGCTGACTTCGTAAGAAAAATCCACATGTCCCGGCGTATCTATAAGGTTAAGAATATATTCTTTACCGTCGTTATGCTTGTATACCATACGCACGGCCTGGGATTTAATGGTTATACCGCGTTCCTTCTCTATATCCATATTATCCAGAACCTGGTCGGACATTTCCCTGCTTGTCAGTAATCCGGTTTTTTCTATAAGCCTGTCTGCAAGAGTGCTTTTGCCGTGGTCTATGTGCGCTATTATACAAAAATTTCTTATCCTGTCTTTTTTCAAATTACTCTCCAACTGCAATTTCGCAAAAATTATATCTTAATAGTCAATGCTTTTCAATCGGGCAATTGTTTAATAAATCTTGTAATATTTCCTTTTTATTAAGAGAAATATCATAAATAACTTTATTAAAAAGAAACCATTTTATATCTTTAATACTCTCTTTGGGATATCCCATCGCCATTATATCATGACCGGATATTGCCAATTCATTAATACCGGTTATATACCCTTCCTTAACTATTTTGTCCAAAACATCCCTCGATTGTCCTGAAAATTCCAATAAAACCGAAACATTGTCCAACCCTATCTCGCTCAGCAATTTTCTTACAGACATTTCATCGGTATCGGAATTCAGGAATATGAGTATATCATACAAAGTACCGACCGTTTTATTATCCGCCCTCAGATTCTTAAGTTCCTCAACCGCCATATCCGCACTCGGATATTTGCAAAACACATCCGCCAGTCTGCATTTATATGAGCCTTTTTTAAGATTATCCTGATTGATATGATGAGGATAAAGGAAAATATAGTCTGCAATGCCGGTATCAAACAGTATTTTTAAGCTCTCTCCTCCTGCTATCATCTTGGAAAGTTCACTGAAAATCCTTTCTTTTGAAATAGACCGTAAAAGGTGTGCACATCTTTTCATACTTTCCGAAGTCTTGTCTTCAATAGAAAAATCCAATGTTGATGCAAACCTTGCCGCTCTTAATATCCTTAAAGCATCTTCGCTGAAGCGTCTTTTCGGTGAACCTACCGTTTTTATAATCTTCCTTTGAATATCCTCTATACCGTTAAAGTAGTCGTAAACATACTTACCGTCATATGCCAATGCATTTACAGTAAAATCCCTTCTTCGCACATCATCATACAGGCTTTTTGCGTAAACTACCTTATCGGGCTTTCTGTTGTCGGAATAACCGTATTCTTTTCTGAATGTGGTAATTTCATAGCTACCCGTTGCGGTTTTTACCGTAACAGTACCGAATTCTATACCGGTTTTTCTGACATCGGTAAACATATTAATAATATCTTCCGGTGTTGCATTTGTGGCTATGTCAAAATCGGAAGCCTGAACTCCCATTACGGCATCCCGGACGCAACCGCCTATAAAATATGCTTTATAGCCGCATTCATGTATCAAATCAATAACTGATAAGTGCTTTTCAAAAAATCTATTAAAATTGTCTTTCGTTTTAAACTTTTTCAAACGGATATACCGTCGGTGCCTTTTCCCCAAGGTAACCTATTGCAAGAGTGTCATAAGCTATAACCAGCTCCTCATCGGTGGGAATGACCATTGCATATACATCGTTACCTGCGAAACGGCCTTTTCCGACAATTACTTCCTCTCCTCTTAACCTGTTTGCTTCATTATCTATTTCAAATGCAAACGCCTTTAACATTTCCAATACTCTCTGCCTTATAAACCACTCATTCTCTCCCACGCCTGCGGTAAAGACAATGGCTTTGAGATTATCGGTGGTGCAGGCATATTCGCCTATGAATTTGGCAATCCTGTAGCAATAGATATCCACTATCTTCATGCATTGCTCATCGCCTTCCAAAGCCTTAGCACGGATGTCCTGCATAAGATTGGTTCCCGCAATTCCCATCAATCCGCTTTCCTTATTAAGCATTTTTACGGTCTTTTCAAATGCTTCGTATTTATCCATACCTTCCGATGCATATTTAGCGGCGACATGACCGATTATGGCGGGATCTATATCACCGCATCTTGTGCCCATTATGACACCTGCAAGCGGTGTGAAACCCATGGAAGTATCTCTGCACTTACCGTTTTCCACCTTTGTTATACTGGATCCGTTGCCGAGATGTGCCGTAATACAGGTAAACTCATTATAAGGTGTTTTCAACAGAACAGCCGCTCTTTTTGAGACATACAGATGGCTGGTGCCGTGGAAACCGTATCTTCTTACTAAAAACTCTTTATACCACTTCTCAGGAACGGCATACCTGAAAGCTTCTTCTCCCATGGTTCCGTGAAATGCCGTGTCAAATACGGCAACATTGGGAACGCCCGGAAGCAGTTTCTCTATTTCTTCCACTCCGATATAATTCTGGGGATTGTGAAGCGGAGCGACGGAAAATAATTCTATTATCTGTTTTTTTACTTCTTCGGTTATGAGGGTACTTTTTGTATATACCGGTCCTCCGTGTACTATTCTGTGACCTACTGCACATATGCTCTCTTTGGTTATTCCGTTTTTCCTGAAGACTTTAATCATCTCATGGATGGCATCTTCATGTGTTTCCAACGGTACCGGATACTTATTCTTTTCACCGTTTATCTTAAAAGTCATGGTGCTTCTTTGGGGATTGCCTATTTCTTCGGCATTACCGTTCAGTATAGGTGTAACGGTCAAATCATTATTGATTCTGAATACATTGTATTTGAGTGAAGAACTTCCGCAGTTTAAAGAGAGTATTGTTTTTTTCATAGTAAATTTCCTTTCATCCTAATGATTATACCATTGCACTTTTTGTGTTACAAGGGAAAAGGCTGTCGTCAACTCCATAAAGCATGCTATAATCTACATGAAACATTTCTGTTATACAAATCGTCTAATGAACACAAATACGAAACTTACGGATACAACTATGTAAAGGGTGCACTTAAAATGAATAGAAAAATATCGTATAAACTTATCACCGTTTTAATAACAATTCTATGCCTGCTCACTATATGCGGATGTTCTAATCAAACTGAAGAAGATAATGATATATTTGATTACATTATTGAAGATTCTTCGGTAATGATTACAAAATACAAGAATATGGAAGGCACGGAAAAAGTAGTAATTCCTGATACTATTAACGGATATCCGGTTAAAGGCATTGATAATGAAGTTTTCATGAACATGACGGATATTATTAATATCACCATACCCGATACCGTATCGCACATAGGCTATAACGCATTTAAAGGAACTAAGTGGTATGAAAATCTTAATGATAAATTTGTAATTGCCGGAGACAAAGTGCTGATTAAGTATAACGGGACGGAAATAAATGTTGAGATACCCAAAACCGTCAAATACCTGTCTGCTTGTGCATTCACGGATAGAAATGATATTTGGGCTATTAAACTGCATGAAGGCATAACAATAATACCCGATTACTGTTTCAAGGACTGTTTAGCATTGAAAAGTGTTTATCCCATTGAACAAGTTAATTACATCGGGGAAAGCGCCTATGAGGGAACAAGCATAGGTGATGACTTCATAATTCCCACGGGTGTAGACACAATACATAAAAAAACATTCTACAACTGCAAGGGCCTGTTAAGAATACTACTTCATGACAATATTCATACCATTTGTGAGCAGGCATTCGCCGGTAGTTCTTTGTATGAAATTCGCATAAACGGATATGATAATGAGCAGAGAGATTATCAATACGGTACAGCAAATTCCATAGTCTTACCTAAAAACATTAAATACGTTGCAGATGATGTGTTTATGGGCTGCGAAAGTCTTAAAAGTCTGTCTACCATATATGTTAGAGAAGGAATAGAAAGTATAAACAAAAAAGATTTTACTATTTTGGAAAAACCCGGTTATGTATACATTCCTCTATCCGTTAAATATATTGAGGAAAGAATGTTTGATGCATATTCCGACATTACCTTATTGGTTTACGAAAACTCCTATGCTCATGAATATGCAAAGAACAACCAATACAGATATATATTACGCCCGCTGTTTGCAGACGCTCTGTTTGAAAGAATTTTGAAATCGGGATTTCGCGAGAAAGGATGGGAATTTACACATGAGAATATGCTTAAAGTGGAAAGTATATTGATATATCCCAGTTTTTTTAACCATAATGATATCGAAGAAACTCCTTACATTCTGACAATAAACGAAGACGGTCCCTGTGGAGGTGTTGAGAACGACAGAATAACAAGAATCACTTCGTTGGAAGACTTGAAATACTTTGAGAATTTAACTTCGCTGGAAATTGTTTCCTTAACAAAAATAAGTGATATAAGTCCGATAGTAAATTGCCCTAATCTAAAGCATTTTACTGTAAGATATGCAAATATAAGGGATATAAGCCCTCTTCTACAATTAAAAACACTAAACTGGTTAGGTTTAGATAATAACCCTATAGAAGATTTTAGTCCGATAGGGCAGTTAACGGATTTGACTTTGCTTACATTGAATAATACCGGAGTAAAAGATTTGAAATTCTTAGAGAATTTAACAAATCTTGAAGTTTTAGATTTATGTAATAATCAATTTGATGATGTAACACCTTTATTGAGTTTAAAAAGAATACGCCATCTGTATCTCGATGAACAAAAACTCAAAGATTACAACAATCTAAAGAAAACTAATTATGCAGATTAGTATCTCACTTGACACTTTTGCAGTGTTTTACTTGACACTTTTGCAATAATTATTCATCACGTCATATCTATCAAATCTTATATATATCCGCAACTCAAACATTTGTTTACATCCGCTCCCTATCCATGCTATAATCTACCTGTAAAGCAGCGGAGGTATAAATAAATGAAAGATTATCTGTCAATCAGAGAGGAACAGACCTACGAATATATCCGGGATTACATTCGTGAGAAAGGTTATGCCCCTTCGGTAAGGGATATATGCAGAGACTTGAATATCCCGTCTACATCTACCGCACATTCGTATATAAATAAATTGAGACGTTTGGGTTACATTGAGAAAAATGACTCGATTTCCCGTTCTCTGACACTTTCCAAACAGGATGCCGTACCGGTAGTGGAAGTTCCGGTAATAGGAGATGTCGCAGCCGGAACACCCATTCTTGCAGTGGAAAATATAGTAGAGTACTTCCCCGTTCCCGAAGCATATCTTAAAAGCGGCATAACATTCATGCTGAAAGTCAAAGGCGACAGCATGGTTAATGCCGGTATTCATGATAATGACCTGGTTTTGGTAAAAAAACAGGAAGTTGCATATGACAAGGATATTATAGTTGCACTTATAGATAATGAAACTACGGTAAAGACATTCTACAGAGAACGCGACAGAGTACGTCTGCAACCGGAAAATGACAACTATGAACCTATTTATGTATACAATGATTTACAGATTTTAGGTAAGGTATTCGGGGTTTTCAGGATTTTTTAACGTATCTTTCTGATAATCTCTCATTCTTTATATCTTCTTTATCTACATTAGGCTCCACTTTGCCTTCCAATATACCCGTTATTTTCGCAACCGGAGAAACTTTTTCGTTTTTTTCTTCTTTTAACATTGTTCTCATTACATCCTCTCTTATAAATTCCGCTATATCATCGGCATCTATATAATCTCTAATATTGATTATCCTTGCTTCTTCATATCTTTTAAACCACGTTATCTGTCTTTTTGCGTAATTTCTGGTGTTTTTCTTAAGTATATTAACCATCTCATCATAAGTGCAAAAACCTCTTAAATATTCCGCTGTTTCTTTGTACCCTATCGCCGTTAATGCGTTGCAATCTGTAGAATAGCCGTCATTCAGAATACCTTTTACTTCCTCAACCAACCCTGCATCAAGCATTTCATCCACCCGTTTCTCAATCCTCCTGTACAGTTGCTCTCTTTGCATATGTAATAGGTATATATGGAAATCAAAGTCAGTATTTTTACCTATAGCAGCTTTTTTATACTCTTCCAAAGTTCCTTCAAAACCGCTGAGTATATCTAAATACCTTATTACTCTTTTTGTATTATTCGGATGTGTCGATAATGCGGCATCGGGATCTCTTTGTAATAGTAAGTTATATAGACTATCTTTGCCGTTATTCTTGAGATATTGCTCATAATACTCTCTGTTGCTTTGCCGCTCTTGCTTAAAATCAATGTTATATATCAAAGAATCCAGATAAAGTCCCGTTCCCCCGGTTATTATAGGGGTCTTCTTTCTATATATAATGTCGTTAATGCTGTCTGTTGCCTGCTCTTTATATTGTGCAACCGAATAATCCTGATCTATATTACATATATCTATCATGTGATGCTTTACTTCATCTAATTCATTTTTTGTCGGTTTAGCGGTGCCGATATCCATTCTCTTATAAACCTGCATAGAATCGGCCGATATTATTTCGCCGTCTATTTTCTTCGCAAGAGATAATGCTGCTTTTGATTTACCCGATGCCGTAGGCCCGGTTATGATAATGACTTTTTTCATTACACAATCCTTTTGAACAGTTTATCAAAATCATATCGTGTCATTTTAACTATTGTAGGTCTTCCGTGCGGACATGTGAAAGGATTGTCCAGTTTCATTAAATTTTCATATAAATACCGCATCTGCTTTTCATCCAGTTTTCTGTTTGCCTTTACCGCAGCTTTGCAGGCTAAAGAATATATTGCGGTATTTACCTTATCCTTTTTTTCACTCTGCATGTCATCCAGCATGGTTGCGAAAGCATCTTTTATATCACACTCGTTTATTGTTGAGGGAATTTCCCTTATTAATAT
Organism: Clostridiaceae bacterium; assembly: GCA_012838235.1. Taxonomy (GTDB): domain Bacteria; phylum Bacillota; class Clostridia; order DUPQ01; family DUPQ01; genus DUPQ01. The sequence goes on along the minus strand of DUPQ01000065.1, from coordinate 60,539 downwards.
TGAGTTTTTACCGAATTGAGAGTAATCAAATCCCATTCTTTTAATCAATTCCGAATTCTGCTCCAGAAAACTCATCTCAACACTTGTCATTACAACCTCTGTCGGAACCATTAACTGTTGTGATATAACGGATTGTTTATCATAATCCGCCTTAAGCGACTCGAAAAACATCTTTTCATGTGCCGCATGCTGGTCAATTATGTAAATATAGTCGGTTTTTTCCACTATTATAAAGGTATTGAACACCTGCCCTATTATTTTATACGGTTCATCATAATATATTTTATCTGCAACGGAATCAGTAAATTCCTGCTTAATATCACTTGTATTTACAACAGGCTGTTCTTTATAGACGGTTATCTGTTCATTGATTATATGTGTTTTTGGTGTCACCGGCGGTGTTTCTTCTCTTAATTTTGCCAGCTGTTCCGTAAAATCTTTTATCAGGTTGCCGTCTTCTTTCTTTATCTCCGGTTTTGTATATGAAGGTTTTACCGTTGCAGGTGTAAATGCCTGTTGTTCTTTATCCAAAGCCTCTTTTATTATGAAGTTAAGTTTTCCGAATATATCGGATATATTGGATATTTTGACTTCGGTTTTGGCAGGATGTACATTGATATCCAGATTGTGAGCGGGAACATTGAGTTTTAACACATAGAACGGGAATCTGCCTTTCATCACATGAGTCTGATATGCTCTTTCAATTGCGGCGTTCAGTTCCGGATATTTTACATATCTGTTGTTGATAATTAAACTCTGATGTTGTCTGTTACCTCTGGACGCGAACGGTTTACCTATATACCCTGCTACACTGAATGTATCGGACTTGGCATCAACCTTTATGAGATCTTTTGCTATATCTCTTCCGTATACGGAATATATGGTGTTTAAAAGATCTTTATCACCGGTTGTTCTGAGCACTTCCCTGTTATCGGATATCATGGTAAAAGCGACATGTTCGTTTGCCAATGCCAGTCTTAGCACAATATCGGTGCAATAACGTGCTTCCTGGGTGTTCCCTTTTAGGAACTTGTATCTTGCCGGTGTATTGTAGAACAGATTTCTCACTTCCACGGTTGTACCGGCAGCTCTGGCGGCTTTTACAATGCTTTTTTGCTGTAATGCTTCATATACCGCCTTTGTTGTATATTCGTTATCCTGGGTTTTAGTAGTCAGTGTAACTTGAGATACCGATGCTATACTGGGTAGCGCCTCTCCCCTGAAACCCATTGTGGAGATGGTCGTCAAATCGGAAATTTGACGGATTTTGCTGGTCCCGTGCCTTTCAAATACCATCGGAATGTCTTCCGGCTCAATTCCTTTACCGTTATCCGATACTTTAATGTATCCTATACCGCCCCTTTTAATCTCAATCTCTATTTTATCGGCACCTGCATCTATGGAGTTTTCAATGAGTTCTTTAAGAACCGAAGCGGGTCTTTCCACCACTTCTCCGGCTGCAATCTGATTGGATGTAAACTCATCAAGTATAATTATTTTTCCGCTCATTTTATACCTTACTCTTTAATTCATACAATTTGTTCAATGCTTCCAACGGTGTCATCTTCTGAATATCGCAGTTTTCCAGTATGTCTTTTATTTCTTTATAATTGTCATCCCGCTTATTAAACTCCAATATTCCAACCTGACCTTCCATATATGTCTCTTTATTTCTTATCCTTGTTCGTTTATTCTCGCTCTTTTCCAGTTCGGTAAGGAATTCCCCCGCTCGCACCACAAGTTGCTCGGGAATACCCGCCAAACGGGCCACTTCTATACCGTAACTTTCCTTGGCCGCTCCTCTTTTAACCTTACGTAAGAACACTATATCTTTATCCTTTTTAATTGCAGATATGAAATAGTTTCTTACACCCGATAACTTATCTTCCAGTACTGTCAGTTCATGATAATGAGTGGAAAACAGTGTTCTTAACGCCCTTGTTTCATTTAAGTATTCAATTACCGCCCAGGCAATGGATAATCCGTCAAATGTGCTGGTTCCCCTGCCTATTTCATCCAATATCAGCAATGATTTATCGGTTGCATTTTCCAAGATATATGCCAGCTCGCTCATCTCCATCATAAATGTACTCTTGCCGCCCGCAAGATCGTCGGTTGCACCTATCCTGGTGAATATCTTATCGGTTATACCTATTGTCGCCGACTGTGCCGGCACAAAGGAACCTATGTGTGCCATTATTGTTATGAGGGCTGCCTGACGCATATATGTGGATTTACCCGACATATTGGGTCCGGTTATAATTAAAGTCTTGTCCGTGGTATCATTTATGTATAAATCATTCGGAACGAACTCGGGACAGGTAGGCATTCTTTCCACAACCGGATGTCTGCCCTCTTTAATATCTATAACGCAATCTTTTGTCATTTCAGGTCTGTTATATGTAAATCTGTCGGCTGCTTCACTCAAAGAACACAACACATCGAGTACAGACAGGCTGTAAGCCGTTTTTAAGAGCTTTTCGGCATCGGAAGCAATGATATCCCTTATTTTACAGAATATCTCATATTCCAGTCTTATGAGCTTCTCTTCCGCTCCCAATATGGATTCCTCCATATCTTTCAGTTCCTGTGTGATAAATCTCTCACTGTTTACCAAAGTCTGTTTCCTCACATAGTCAGTTGGTACCTGATCCAAAAAACTGTTGGTAACTTCGATATAGTAGCCGAAAACCTTGTTATATGAAACTCTTAACTTTTTAATACCGGTTCTCTCTTTTTCCTTTTCTTCAAACTCTATTATCCAGTTTTTACCGCCGTGAGAGGCTTTTCTCAATTCGTCCACCCCTTTATCAAAACCGGATTTTATAAGGTTGCCCTCACGCAATACTACGGGACACTCTTCGTTGATGCTTTGTTCTATAAGGTCGGCTAGATGGGAAAAGGTATTCAGATTGCTGTCCGTATGTCTCAATAAGTCGCTTTCCAGCTTTACCGACAGTTGTTTTATATAAGGCAGTTTAAACAGTGAGTTTTTAAGGGATATGAGGTCTTTGCCGTTGGCATTTGCCATTACCGTCTTGGAAACCAGTCTTTCAATATCGTAAACACTCTTTAAAAGCTCCATTAATTCCTGACGCATTATGTATTTATCTTTCAGTTCCGCAACCGAATCCAGACGCAAATTAATATCATCTATATCATTCAAGGGCTGCTCAATCCATTTTTTAATAAGCCTGGCACCCATCGCCGTGGATGTTTTATCTAAAACCCATAAAAGCGTGCCGTATCTTCTGTTATCTTTGAGGTTTTCGGTTAATTCCAGATTGTTTCTTGCGTTTAAGTCCAAAGACATATACTGTTCGGCTTCATAGACATTGACAAAAGATATATGGGAAATATCACACTTTCCCGTCTCCTTAAGATATTGATAAAGAGCCGCACAGGCATTTCTCCAGATATCAAAGTCATTGGTCTTGCTCTTACTCTTTATGGCTATATCGGGAAAAGAGCGGTCGAACAATGACTGTTCCACATCGGAAACATATACACTTATATACTGCTTTATAAACTCGGTATCGAAATTGGATATTATCTCTTTAGGTTTGTATTTAACAATCTCGTTTATGAGTTTTTCCAACGTATTTCCGTAAATAATCTGGCAGCTGTTCAACTCCCCCGTGGAAACATCGCATACCGCCAATGAGTACACCTCACCCCTTTTAAAAAGCGACATTATGTAATTGTTCTCTTTTTCGTCCAGTAGCGTGTTCTCGTGCACCGTTCCGGGAGTTATTATTCTTGTGACATCCCTCTTAACTATACCTTTTGCCGTTGCGGGATCTTCCAGCTGTTCGCATATAGCCACTTTATATCCTTTTTTGATAAGTTTGGCTATATAAGGGTCTACACTGTGATAAGGTACACCGCACATGGGTGCTCTCTCATCCAGACCGCAGTTTCTTCCTGTCAGCGTTATCTCCAACTCTTTGGATGCCGTAACGGCATCATCGAAAAACATCTCATAAAAATCGCCCAGACGAAACATAAGTATACAGTCTTTGTACTGCTCCTTTGTCTTCATATACTGTTTCATCATAGGTGTGAGATTTTCCATTTAGTTAATATGTCCTCCATAAGAACATTCATCACAATCACAATCACAGTCATCATCGCAATCCGTATCCAATCCGAGATTACTCATTATTCTGTCGGTTATCTGCTGTAAAAGCTCATCAAGGGCTTCTTTTGCTCTTATGTAATTGCCTGTGGTAGTGTAGTTCATAAGCTCGGTATGTCTCATTTCCAATACATTCTCCATAGCCAATATCTCATCATAACTGCCTTCATTGTATGTCTTTATATATTCCTGCTGCAAATCATAGAAGGCATTTATCATATCTATACCGTGACCGTCATTCTCCAACTCCACTTCCGCTTCCAGATAGTCGTCATACTGTTTTGTATCCTCAATCAATGCACTTAATTCATCTACTTTATCAAATATCATACTTTTTCTCCTTCCAGGTACCATGTATGGCCTTTTTTAATTTTAACATCAACAAGATGACCTGTAAAATCGTTATCACATTTAAAATTAACTATTTTATTACTGCTTGTCCTGCCCGTCATTACCGATCGGTCGGTTCTGCTTTTCCCTCCCGTAAGAACCTGTAAAACCTTATTCTCATCCCTGATATTGCTTGCCAGTGTCATATCGTTAACAAGCGCTACAAGCCTTGCAAACCTGGTGTCTTTAATATCTTCGGGTATCTGATCCGGTCGTTTTGCCGCAGCGGTACCGGTGCGTTTTGAATAAATGAAGGTAAATGCAAAATCAAAACCCGCCTTTTCATATACTTCCAGAGTTTCATTGAAATCTTCTTCCGTCTCTCCCGGAAAACCCACTATAATATCGGTACTTATCGCAATGTCTTTTATTGATGCTCTTATCTTGTCAATAAGCATAAGATACTGCTCTTTAGTATACTTTCTGTTCATCTGTTGCAGAACTTTGTTGCTTCCCGATTGCAGGGGTAGATGAATATGCGAACACATTTTGGGTATTTCAACCATGGCTTTTATCAAATCATCGCTAAGGTCTTTCGGGTGGCAGGACAGAAACCTTATTCTTTCTATTCCCTCAATATCGGATATATAGTGCAAAAGACCGGGAAAATCCATACCGCAGTAATATGAATTGACGTTCTGACCCAACAGCGTTATTTCTTTTATACCTTCGGAAGCAAGCTGAATTATTTCCTTTTTAATCATCTCGGGATGCCTGGAGTGCTCTCTTCCCCGTACATAAGGTACTATGCAGTAAGAGCAGAAATTATTGCATCCGTGCGTTACCGGAACATACGCCGTAATTGTACTGCTTCTTTTTACCGGTACATTTTCGGCAATACCTCTGCTTTCTTCCCATATTTCATATATTTTTTTCTTTTCACTAATACTGTCAAAAAGAAGTTCGGGGAATTCCTGTCTGTTATGTGTCCCGAATAGGATATCCACATATTTATAGCTGTTCTTAATCTTGTCCACCACATGACTTTGTTGCATCATGCACCCGCATAGTACAATCAACAATTCTTTATTCCGTTGCTTCAGAATCTTCAACTCTCCTAAATGGCCGTAAAGCTTAAACTCGGCATTCTCTCTGACACAGCAGGTATTGATAACTATGATATCCGCAGAGGAAATGTCCTCCGCTTGGCTGTAGCCCATGTCTGTCAGCATCCCGGCAAGCTGTTCGCTGTCCGCTTCATTCATCTGACATCCCAAGGTTTCTATAAAGTATTTTGCATTTTTTCCGTAATTAATTGATGCAATCTTACGGCAATATTGATCGGCATTATACAAAAGCATATTATCGGATGGATACTTATTGCAAAAATCATTCATACATCCGATTATATCAATTTTGCATAACAAATTAAATACCTTATATCAACACTTAAAGAAGAACATCACTTTACAGCAAGATTCAAGATTTTTAATTTAATCATTTTTGAAATGAAAAAACGATAATATACCTATCGGCAGGAAATATGCACACCAGAACTCCAATGCAATAATTCCGCCTATGCTGCTTGAATCATCCGCCATAAATGAACCGAATACTCCTGTCATAGGCATAATCAAGCACGGCAAGAAAAATACTCCGTGAATCATCATAAGATACTTAAGCCATTTATCTGTCTTATTCTTCGGTTTAATACTAAGTCCGATAAAGAATGTCGACAATGCCATCATTCCGTAACCAAGCAAATCATAACTGAAAAACAATCCGCCTTTGGAATAATCAAGAATCATAATAGCCTGTTCATTCAAAGAATCCGTTCTGACAGCTGTTGTCTGTGCAAAGTACACAAGAATAATAAAAACGGCATATATGCATCCGAATATCAGTCCGACATTTGCAGCTGCTTTCCTGTCATCACTGCTCTCATTATGGTATCCCGCAATCATCATAAGATATCCCAATGCAAGAAATATGCAAACTAAATAACTGGCAAATTCGGAAGTAAACATAAAGATTGCAAAAAGAATTACAGTTAAAGTTACTATTATTGAACCGGCCTTGGCAATTGCTTTATTCATGACACCTTTTCCTCAACAAATTCTACTTTTCACACCATTAAAATAGCACATTTTTCTTTGCTGTCCAACAGTTTTCTTAAAAAAGCAGGAAAGAAAAAGGTTTGTAAAATATATTGTTTATTGTATATGTCGGAATAATTTGTATATCGTCAAATGTGCGTATTCTGCTTAACTACTGATCCAGTTCCTCTCTGTTGGAGGCGATAATGTTCAGGGTTTTTTCAATACTTTCCTGAACCGAGGCAAGCAAATTATCGGCATATTTCAGTGCGGCTCTCTTGATTTCGTTTGCTTCTCTGTTGGCATCCTCCAGGACAACGCTTTGGTCATCGGCATCCGATTCCCTGTTCTTGGCTTCGGAAATCATACGAAGCAACTCTTTGTTCTTTGCCTCTTCTTCCTGATCCCGCTGTTTTATAGCATTTTTAAGATAGTAAATAAGGTCCAGCATCTCATCTTTGCTTATGGATATTCTGTCGGAAAAAACCGTCTGTTTTGCGCTTGTTACAAGGTCTTCCATCTGTTCGATTATCTCATATTCGTTCATAGTATTATCCATTATGTTACCCCTCACATTATTTAAAGAATTTTTTCCTTACATCATCTATTATAGCATCGGGTATAAGTCCTTCAATGGGACCTCCGTGTAAAGCCAGCTCCTTGACCGCAGACGAACTTAAGAAAGAATAATTGATATTGGTCATCAGAAATACCGTCTCGATTTCCTCGTCCATGCGTTTATTCAGGAAAGCCATCTGCATTTCATACTCGAAATCCGATACGGCACGTAAACCCTTTACTATGCATATAGCTTTTTTCTCTCTTGCATAATCAATTAAAAGACCGTGAAAACTTTCCACTTCCACATTTTTCAATCCGTTTAAAGAACGCCTTATGAAGTCCACTCTTTCTTCGGCCGTAAATACACTTTTCTTGAATTTGTTTTCGCCTACTGCGACAATCAGTTTGTCACACATTACACCGGCTCTTGATATTATATCTATGTGTCCTTTGGTAACGGGATCAAAGCTCCCCGGACATATCCAAATCTTCATGGCTCCCCTTAATATAAAATGCGAATACGCAGATTCCATACTTTCTTTTGTCTTTGAGTACAAGTTCGGCGGTATTTTCCGGAACATTTGCCTTGTCCGACAACTCTGCAATTACAACACCGTTTTCACCCATTATATCATACAAATCACTGTTTTCAATAATTCTTTCATGCAGTCCCGAGTGGTACGGAGGGTCCAGAAAAATGTGCGTAAACTTGATATTTTCCTCTTTTAATATTCTTAATCCGGTCGCCCAATCGCCTCTTACGGTACGGGAAACATCGGAAAAATCGCATTTTTCAATATTCTTTCTTGTCAGTGAAACATCTTTGTCTATAAACACCGCATACTTTGCTCCTCTGGACAGACATTCCAGACCTATGCTTCCCGTTCCGGAAAACATATCCAGGACATATGCACCTTCCAAAGGATATCTTGAAGATATAATATTAAACAGATTTTCTTTTGTCCTGTCATATGTCGGGCGAACATTCTCCCCTTTCGGAGCTTCCAATATTATACTTTTCCTGCTTCCCGCTATTATTCTGGGCATATCAGGTAATATCCTCTGTCAGCATGTCTTTTTCCGTTCTGGTACTGAGAGCGTTTTTAACGAATGCAACAAAGTCGGTACCGGTCATGGGCCGGGCATATATAAATCCCTGAATAACATCACATTTCAGTTCTCTCAGTAAGGCAACTTCCTGGTGAGTTTCCACCCCTTCCGCTATTACCTTCATCCCTAAAGTCTTAGCCAGTGCAATAACACCCGAGAGAAGATTGACATTTTTCTTGGGATTGTTGGGGTTGGTTTTCAGGAATACCGCGTCCAGCTTTATTATATCGAAATCCAAAGTCTGTAAAGCCTTAAACGAAGAATATCCCGCACCGAAGTCGTCAATGGATATTGCAAAACCGTACTTCTTCAGCTCTTTTATTCTGTCACTCAGCAAATCGTTATCTTCCAGTGCTTTACTTTCAGTAAACTCCAGCTCCAAAAAACCGTCTTTTATACCGTACTGATTTTTTGTGTTTACATAATATTCGATAAATCCTTCTTTTTCCGCACTTGCCCTGGATACGTTAACCGATATGGGTATAATCCTGCTGCCCTCTTTAACCATTCTGTTCTGGAATTTACACACTTCGGTAAAAACAAATCTGTCTAACTGTGAAATGTATCCGCTTCTTTCAAAAAGGTTAATAAACTGAGAAGGCGGAACTATTCCTTCATTAGGTCTTACCCAGCGCACCAGTGCCTCCGCCCCGTAAATTCTGTTATTATTAAGATCGAATTTGGGCTGATAATGAATAATGAACTCGTCATTACTCAAAGCTTTTTCCATAAATCCTTCCAGCGCAACGGTTCTTAAAAGGTCGTCATGACTCTTCTGGTGATAGAAATCCAGACTTATATTGGAATCTTCCTTTATGGAATTCTGAGCGAAAGCCGCTCTGTCTATCATTTCCGAAACCTGATAATTGCCGCTTCTGTCAATACAATAAGCACCGGCATTGAGTCTCATCATGTATCCGCTTACCGGATCGGTTGATTTGAAGTCTTCCGCTATTTCATTAAACCGATCCTGTATCTCTTCAATATCCTTATACCTCATAAGGACTACCATCCTGCCGTCCGAAGTGCGACCGTATGTTTCTAAGTTTCTTACTATAGTTTTTCTTAATATATCCGAAAGATTTCTGACTATCGCATTAACTTCGCTTACTGATAACAACTGTTTGATATTCTTGAAATTCATTATATTTATATACAATATCGCATATTTGGTAGAGGAGTTTGCTCTTAAAATTTCACCGGCATCTATTTCAAACTTATACTGATTGGCACATTCCGCAACCGGATCGATATTCTGCAGCCTTTCCATTTTTCTTAAAGATCTGGTATCCGCTGCAAGGAATATGATGACGAAGATTATAAAGACGGCAAGGATAAGGACGGATATGAGCAGTGTTTGTTCAATAACATGCGAAGTTTTATCGGAAATAACCGTTGACGGCAGCAAAGACACAACATACCAGTCCACAAACTTCCGAACGCCGCACACACTTATTACGGCACTGTCCGAGGAACTGATAACGGTATCTACAATACCTTTTTCCTGCATAAAATTCGTAATTCTGTTAATATCCGTTTCCGGAAATTCATAGCTCTCCATCAGTGATGCTACCGTTATTCCTTTATCTTTTAAGAATACGGAATTACCGTCTTTATCAAATATATAGTGCGAGCCGGTGTCGGAAACATAGAACTCGCCTATGGTATATATTTCCGATACCTTGTAGTATGCGGCAACACCTGCAAGAACACTGCCGGAATCGGGATTGGGTAAATAAATTATGATAAGTTCGGTTTTAGCAGCCTCGTCATAAAACGGCATACTCAAAGAAAGCGTCTCGGTGGCTTTCAATTGCGCAAGATTGTCCTCTATATCTTTGTAAAGTCTTGTATCCTGGTCATATACTCTGCCGTCACGCATGAAATAAAAGAATCTCACGCAATTAGTGTTGGGGAAATAGTCGCTTATGGCCTCTCTGGCATCATATTCATTCTCTATAGTGTAAAAGGTAAAGTCTGTATAATTCAATATTCCGTTTGTCTCCAATGACATATTTACCAGTAATGAATCGAATAAAGCGGATTTCTCCTTTGCTATCGTTTCATTATCGGTTGCAGCCTGTTCCATTACAAACTCCGTTATGGAAAAACGCATCTGGAATAACATTACAAACAGCAGAAGAAACATGATAATTATCATTGAAGGGACAAGGTATGCACTTTTAAAACTTACACCTCTTCTCAACTTACTTCCTATCTTTCCTCTACTATTTTAACCAAAAGCTCCTCTATAAGCTTATACCCCACATCCTGTTTCCCTTCATTAATGTTTTTAAATGCATCATATATTTCAGCTTTGTACTTAACAAAAGAATCGGGAAGCTGTATTGCTATATAATACAACTCGCTTATAGCATATTGTCTTTTTCCCAGTTCACCGTTATGATTCATCAAAGTCCTCATAACATTAAGTTCCGAAACCACTTCTGTATATTTTATGGGATTATCCACATACATCACATTATCCAAAACATATTTACTTGACGAATCGATTAATTTATCCAGAAGAATCGTCGAATCGCTCAGATGTACTATATAAAGGGTTAGTATGACAATCAGAATAAGGGTAAGAGCCATTACAGCCATCCGCAATGAAGTTATCTGCCGCTTTTTATTAATCTGGTCAAAATCGTAAAAGTTTTTCCTGAGCACACTCTGATAATCGGAATCATCATTAACATCGGGCTCTTTCGGACCAAGAAATCTCTCTATTAAGCCTTTCTTTTTCTTCTTAACATCCTGTTCTTCAACCGCATCGGCTTTTTGCTCGGTCTCTACGTCTTTTTCTTCTATTATATCTTCGTCTTTCTCTTCAATCACATTTTCCGCATTCTTAGGTTGACTCAACGCTCTTTTCCTCCTTTTCCTCTGATTTTATATCTTCCGAATCTGTTTCCTTTGAATCGGATGTTTCAACATCATCACACTTTTCTTCAATTGAAGCCGATTCAATATCCTCCTGCTTTACCTTGGCAGCGGTTTTGGTAAGATTGATAATTTCCATTATAAACAGCACTGCAGCCGGTACGACAAGAAGCAGGAATACAACGGATTTATTCTGAAAAATCATACCGATTTTACCCAGTGAAATAATATTCTTTACATAAACCCCTATAACATCATCAAAACCGACATTGTAGGAATCGGGTATGGCATTGGCATCTCCTTTTGTCACAAAGAACTTCTGACCGTTCTCCATAACAATGTCAAAAATTCTGTGGGTATTGGGAAGTCCCTGTATAAGCGGATCGGAAGAATAAAACGTAATTACATCCCCCACCTGCAACTGTTCGGGATCCACCTGCTTTATCAATATGAAGGTATTTTTAGGTATAACCGGTTCCATACTGCCGGCAATTATATTCATGACACTGTACCCGAAAATAGCGGGAACCTTATGAGTTATCTGTGAATAAATGATATTACCCACCAGAAGAACCAACAAAACCAGTAAAACGGAAAATACTACCGTGAAAATTGTTCTTATATTTTTTCTTTTAAAAAGCTTTTTCATATTTGTATATATACCGAAACCCGAAAGCACATGAAAAACTACTTTTGCTTTGTTTTCCTGCGCTGTTTGGGAGCGGCTTTTTTCCTTTCGGCTGCATATAGTCTTTCCGATTTCAGCGCATTATCGATAGCCTTACGGATCTTCACTTCTTCTTTAGTCAATCTGGTGCCTTTTCTGCTCAGCTCCTCAACATATACTTTTTTGACACCGGGAGTTAAAAACTCATACTGATCGGTAAACTCCTGAGTATCCAATTGTTTAAACCGGGCATTGTATCTGAGTTTTGCGGTACTCTTATTTATTATGTCATCCAACTGATCGTATGTATTTTTTCTGAACATAACATACTGAAAAGCCAGCAGCCTGTAGAGATTCTCCATAAGTTCTTTGCTTGGTTTTTCCGTTACCGAACTGCTTTCTATATCAAATCCGGCGCTTTCGTAACTCTCAATAAACAACCACAACTCCAGACACTCTCTCAAATGCACATTCTTGGTAATTGCATTGGTTCTCATTACGGGAGGACGTATATATGCCTTTCCCATCTGAGTTATAAAGGGTGAAGCCTGATACTGCCTTATAATCTTCCTTATTCTCAAAACCCTTGCCCACAGAGAAGACTTTGACACATCCTCGTAAATATCTACATTGTCCTTTTTATCCTGTTCATCCGCTCCGTCTTTTGTCTCGATGTGAATACTCATTTTGAGTTCGGTATCCACAACCTTGGTTTCAATATCCATGGACATTACATTGGATACTTCATCCGCACCGTATTCTTTCAGTTTTTCATATCTGACATCTATAAAAAGAGCCAACTTGTATATGAGGGTGTTTAAAAACTTATTCTCATATGTAAGTATTTCCTCATCTTTATATACATTCAGCAGCTTGTTGGGTATAACATTGCCCTTTTCATCCACTCTGTCTATAAAATTGGTATGTGTCGCAAGATGCCGCAAAGACTTAACGGTTATGTTTCTGGATAATGCTATGGGTTTGATCTCCTCCACCTCTTTTATATCCTTCCTCACAGCCCTTAATGCGGTATCCAGATAAGGTAAAGCATCTTCCACCCTTTTTACCCATATCTCATCAATATTCTTCTGAAGTACCTTTCTGTAAAGAACCGCCTGGTTTTTACCTCTGTCCAACAAACGTACAAGCGATTGATAGAAGTCATAATCTTCATATATGTATGAAATAAAATCTTTTGTATCTTCGTATATTGAATCTTTCTGCTCTTGGTCAAGTATTAACTTTTTCTTGCGTCTGGCCATAATAATACTCTCCTACAAAATCATTAATACATCCTCTGAAGCAGTTCCAGATATTTTTTACATTCATTCATATTGTTTCTTCCGAAACTTCTGTTCAGATATGTAACAAACTCCTTCAAGTCATCTCTTATCAACGACAGGTTGAGGCTTTCGAATTTTCTTAAGACTTTGGTATAAAGAACATAGTCTATACCGTCAATCTCTTTGCCGCCGCATGCCACATATACCGGAACAAACTCAAGTAACTGCTTCAAAATACGGTTACCGAAAGCAATTCTGAACTTCTGAATAATATATAAATCCAGTTTGGCAATCTTATCAAGGTTTTCTTTGGATACGGGAAATCTTTCCCATGCATCGGAGTAAAGCTCCTCAAGATAAGTAAAACTAATAGGGCGTGCTTCGGTATCGGGTGCTTCAAAAGGTTGTCCTTTGGATTCAAAGTTAATTGTAAATGCACGGTCATACACTTTATCGGAAAGTGCGAAAGTAGAGTCGTCGTTATTAGCCGTTCCGAGATACCAGATATTCTCCGGTATCCGCAATTTACCGCCTACCAGATTTCTCGGGTCGGATGTCCAGGAACTGGGTACCAACTCCAGTTGCCACTGCTCGGGATCGGGCATTTCCAAAACCGAAAGCATTTCGGCAAAGTAGTACTCTATACGTGCAATATTCATCTCGTCCAAAACAATCATATTGATGTCATCGTTGTATGAGGCTTCATATATTCTTCTCAACACTTCGGTTTCATTGAATTTCTTGGTAAACTCATTGAAATATCCGAACAGTTCGGTTCTGTCTCTCCAGGAAGGCTGAACCGATGCCATCGTGACATCATTCTTAATAAATTTTCCGAAACAGTACGGTAACGATGTTTTACCTGTACCGGATATACCCTGCAGTACTATCAATTTTGTGGAAGCCATAGAGGAAATCAGGACACGCATCATTTCCAACTCGTAATACAACTTCATCTTACTGCATGCGAAGTTACGGAAATCATTACAAAGCTGTTCCAGAGTGAATCCGGTTGTATACTCTTGCGGAGTATAATATGTATATTTCTGATCCACTTCAATAAGCTTCGAGAACCTGGACTCCATCATTACTTCGGGCTGCTGATCGGAAGATACGGAAATATCACCTGTAGAATCGGTAGTCGCCGTACCGAATTCATCCATCTGGCTGACCTTTTCACGTGATTTCTCCGCAATGTCGGTTAACTCCTTGGCCAGATCCTTAGCCGATATACCCGCCTGTGATATCTTTAAGGATAAAATCCTGTCTTTTTCATCATTAAGTCGCAATATTTCTCTGTGAAGATCGGTTATCTCTTCAAAGATACTTTCCTGTGTGACTGTATTTTTCCTTATGTTTATAATCCTCTTTATACCGAGGATGATAAGCAGTATTATAGTCAGCCATACCGCTATTACCAAAATAATAGCTAAAATGGCAAAGAACCAATCGAGAAACTTAAATTGCTGATAATAGCTTCTGAAAATCTCGATGTACTTTACAATATTAAATGTCTGTACTATTCCTTCATATATGCCTACAAAGAAGCGTATCACTCCCCGTAGCATGTAGTTCATAAATTCAAAAAACCAACCTAAAAACGCATCCATGCTTAAATCTATCCTTTATTTAAGTTTAATTCAGGATTGTGCAGAATCAGCGTCGCTCTCCGACTTCTCCTGTTCTTTATTCTGCTGTGCAATATATTCTTCAATAGCTTTTCTCTTAATCTCTTCTTCATCCAGTTTATTCTTCTTCTCGTTCTTAACTGTCAACATAACTTTTATGAAGTTATATATCTCATAAAGTAAGAACAGTACTAAAGGAATGACTACACATATAAGGAAACCGTTCGGTGTCTGCAAAAAGTTCAATACACTTCCCACACCGCCAACCCTTCTTCCGTTATATACACCTATTACGTTGTCATAACGTACTTCATCGGTATCGGCAATAACGTTATTATCACCTTTGGTGGTATAGTATATATACCCATCCCCACCTTTCCTTACAGAAACAATTCTGTGAGTGTTAAGTTCCATCTTGCCGTCTTTGTCCAAATCAACGGCATATGTGATGATATCGTCTTCCTTTAATAAGCTCTTCTGTTCCGGCTTCAACTCATGGCTAATTATGAGGTCACCTTTCTTCAGTGTCGGCTCCATAGACTCCGTCAGTATGGTAATGGGCATCTTACCTAAGATAACAGAGACCCCAAGTTCATTCTTGGTAGAGGTAAATGCAATTACTGTCATGAACACAGCAAATATAATAAATACCCATAAAAGTACATTCCCTACCGTTTTTAGCCATTTCTTCATAATCCGCCTCCCCATTTAACTATATAATAGCACATCTAAATCTAACAGAAAAGGTCTTTCAAGCAAAAGGAAAGATCTTTTCCATTAAACAAATCAGCGCAATCAACTGAAATGTTTATACCGATTTAGATATACAATCCCGCCCGCAGCCCGTTTAAAGGCTACGGGCAGGTAAATCAGTTAAATCAAGAGTTAGGGTATAATATATAAGGCAAACTGTATTTTAAAGGTCGAATTTGCACTTGTTGTTTTACAAGCAGTATCCTGTCCTTCAATCCAAACTCTTACAATTATATCCTTCATACCATCCGGGTCTGCTACTGCACTTGCGACACCGTTAGCAGCAAGTGTAAACAGTGCACCTGTATCAAACTTGTTACGAGCGGGTGCTTCTGTTGTAGTAGGTGATGACCCTGAATAAGAACCGCTAGCAGATAAAGCATATACTGTAGCAGTATCACTGGATGCAAATATCTTGTCTTCACCAACTCCGGTAATTACATTAACACCTTCACTCAATATAGCAAATCTGACTGCAGGCAATATATCTGTGTCTTGCTGATTTCCACCGCCTGCTGTAATTTGCAGGTCTTTTAAACCTATATTTACAGCACTACCGCCGGTATTAACCAACTGGAATTTGTATTCGGCAAAATAGCCGTCTTGCTCATTAGTAACCGGAATGGATGTTGTGTTAATCTCTCCTGTTTCCGGTAGAGCTCCTGATGCTAAAACATTACCTGCTGTTTCATCGTTCGGTATGAAGAAAGCTACACCGTCTACGGAAGAAGCAGGTTTTAGCTTTTTAGTGGGATTTTGGGTGGTTTCAATTACATTAACAAACTCATTATACGGTGCTAATGTCTTTGTTTCTCTTATAAGTATGTTTGCCGGTGCAATTACATTAAGTTGAATACCCTGTATGTCTACCTTTGTGCTCATTGTGAACCAGGCATATGATGCTGTGCTCATTGTGATTGCAGCAACCAACAGCATTATGATGGCCGGGATCAGTTTGTGTCTTGTTTTGATTTGTTTCATTTCTTCAATAACTCCTTTTTTTATTATAATATTAAATAAGCTTTTTGAAAAGCATTATTTTTACGATCCTTCTACAATGGCTATGTCCATTGTAACTTTAAACTTTCCGCCGATAATGTCATCCAAACATTCGGGATCATCGCCTTCAATCCAGATAACAACGGTAAATCTTGTAATGTCACCGGGCATAAAATAGGCACGTCTGTTTCTTGCAACTATGGATTCGGTTAAGAACTCCACAGTATCCTTTTCAGGGCCGGTTCCGTCTGTCTTGGTCTTGGCATATGTTGTAGGTGTTCCGTCTACATAAACCCTGATTCTTACCGCTTCATCCACATTCTTTGTAACATTCAGTATATTTACTACATATTCGTATGTGACGGCTTCCATACCTGCGTTCTTAAGGTAGAACGTATATGCTAAATAATTCTCTCCGTTATGCTGTCCGTTAATGGCATCAACATTCTCGGGTATGGATTGACCTGAGATGTTGGTGCAGTTCTCTATGGCATCTGCATATAACCTGGTTGTAGGTGTAAGAAAGTCCGGAGTTTCGCATAAGGACAATGCTAATTTCAACAAGGAACTGCCTCTCGAATCGCTTCCTCCCTTTCCGGAGCTGCCGCTTCCGCTGTATGCCGTGGATACCGTAAAACTGCTGTATCTGTCATAGAATGCCGAAACAAGGTAAGCTGCGGATAAGAGTAATACTAAGGCTATCAGGGATATAACCATACCTCTGAACCAGAGTGATGTCCTGCGAACGTTGTATGCGGTTTTAGCAACTGATAAATCTTTTCTCATTATCTTACGCTCCTGGGCCTTCTGTAATTGCCTGCAAATTTACCTGTGCATAATATGCAGCTTTCCGGAATACTACCGGATACATCACGATCTTTTACATTAGATGTGATAGTTTCTATATTTAAAGAATGTAAAAGATGATACAGCCCCAATGCCGTATTTCTTTTAATTTCATCGTTAGAAATCAACGATTCGGTTACACTCTCACTTAAGTGAACATAATCGGTCTTTATATCGGATATTCTTGATACGGGACAGAAATCATCTCCGAAGTCCAACATAAGGGATTTAATACCCTCTAATTTGGCTTGTGAAAGTATGCTTTTAATTTCCATATGGTCTTCATATAATACTTTATTATACAAACAAATACATAAATCACTGTTTTGGATATTGTATTCAACTACTTTTTTACATAATTCCGTTAAGAAATCTTTCTTCAACAATACGCGGGTGGGAATGTATACTCCGAACCAGTCGGCTTGAACTCCTCTGCCTCTGAATCTCTGAATATCATTGAAAAGGTTGTCCAACAACCAGGTTGTAATCTTTTCGGTAACAACGGTTCTTTCGGCTACGGGCATAAATGCTTCATCAATAATAACACCCATCTGAGGATCATTTATCCTTAACTGGGTGATATATGCTTGGGTTATTCCGAGTTGTATGTTGAGTACGGGTAAATAGTATATTTCCATACTACGGAGATTCTGTTTAGTTGTAGTTTGTTTTACGTTAGCCATTACACTCGCCCATTCATCCAATTAAGTCACATTTCACATTTTTCCCGTTTGCAGCTTTCTTATTTTCCTAATAAAAAAGCTACATCCGAACCTGTTTGGTCCAATGTAGCAACTTGGCGGGCTTGCTAACTAACAACGAAGCTCCATAGTTTTGCGTCACTGCATTTCTACAGTTTTGCCTTTGTACGGTAACAATTTACCACAGCAGTTAATTTATGTCAACACCTTTTTTTAATTTTTTTTGTAAAATTTTTCAAAAAATTTTTTTTTGCGAATTTATGCCTTATTTTCTGCTCTTTTCTCATCTTATCAGCCCATTCCGGTTTTAATTATATAATATTAATGTATAATAAGATAGGAAATATTAATGCACAAAAGTTGAAGGAGCCCATATATGTTTAAGCCGGACTACACCACTTTAAGAGAAAAAACTCCGTTCACATGGCATGTGAACATGTCTTATTATGTAATGGCGGAACTTGCCGGTGTCACATTGCATGATTTGTTTACAAATTATAAAGCGTCGGTAAAACTGTATTCAAAAGAGAACTTCGATAAGTTTAATGAGTTTTTTCCTATGCATGAAAAAATAAAGAAGCTGAGTCCCTCTACCCCGCCCATATCTTACGGTCATATAAATATGCTGGGAGTGGATCTGGCTTTTCCCGACGGTAACGGAGAAGTTAATTATGCAAGAAGCGACAAGTCGCTGGATGAATGGATAAGCATATTGGATAAACCTATAGATTTTTCCGTAACCGGCATGGTTCCGTTTTATCTTGAGTATAGGGATAATATGAAAAAAGCCATGAATATAGATAATGTAAATTTCGGCATGGCATATCAGGGCCCGATAACCACGGCATATACCCTGCTGGATTTGCAGCTGTATTACGATATTTACGATGAGCCGGAAAAATTAAAGGTTCTTCTGGGAAAACTTATCAGAAGTATAATCCAATTCAAGAAATTCTATTGTCAGGTTAACAATGTCGATTACAAATATACGCCCTATATGTCCGATGACTGTGCTGCACTTATTCCTGCGGATATGTGGGAGGAATTTGTTATTCCCTATATGGATATTTTCTATTCCGATGTCAATGCTAACCGACGCTCTTTGCATTCGGAAGGCATGGTGTATAAACACTTGAAGAATCTGGAAACGTTAGGTATTACACGATATGATCCGTCGGTATCCCCGCAACTGGACCCTGTAATTATTTACAACAACTGCCTAGTTCCCTTCCTTTGGAGAATGTGTTCAATATATCACGATTTACTGGATCGTGAACTGGCCATGGACTTCGTATTCGCTTCTGTACGTGACGGAGCCAGCGGAGTATTTTCCTGTATTACCGAACTGAAAGAACATAACAAAAATGTTGTTGAGGGTTTCATTCAGGCTTGTGAAATTGTTGAGGATATGCTTGCAAAAGGAGCAAACAGAGCCGATATAGGCGCCATGATGTCCTCCAGAGGTAAAGATATATTCTGGGAAAAATGGCGTACTCAGTATATCTGATGACACTATCACTCTCTATTGCTCTTTATTAAAATTTATATAAAAATGTAACTAATTATTATCTCTGTTCACATTTTGTTCACAATTTGTTCACAATTTGCGGTTTTGCTATTGCATTACCGTATTTTTTGGTGTAATATACCGAAATGATGAAAGATTTGAGACTAAGAAGAATAATAACTTCGATACTGACAATAATGATTCTGCTCTCACCGCTAATATCAATCAATGTTGATGCAAGTGCCGAGATATCTCCTCAGGGTATTAAATATTGGGTTACCAACTCACCTGGGATATATGATTACAAGAATATCCAGTTTAAGAATGACAAACTGATAGTAGGCGGTTATCTGATAGTGCCGGTGACGGAATTCTTCGACTTTTTCGGCAGATATGAATATGAGTGGGATAATGATACGAAAAGCGTAACCGTAACCGACGGTAATAATACCTATCAGATTTATTCCGGGACATGTTACCTTCTGGAAAACGGACACAAGATACAATCTCCCGCAATGAACTTTATATACAACGGCAAGATATATGCTTCACTGAAGGTTATGGCTGATGCATTAGGCTTAAAAACCTTATATGAAGAAGTGTCCGATTCCATATTGCTTACCAGGCATTCTTTTTACTTCAATGCAAATTATACTTATGAAGATCTTTATTGGTTGTCCAGAATAGTGCATGCGGAAGCCGCACATGAATCGTATGAAGGAAAAGTGGCGGTAGCAAATGTAGTACTCAATCGTGTAAGACATGACAGTTTTCCCGACACGATATACGGCGTTATATTCGATAAGGCGGGAGGTGTTCAGTTTACACCGGTAGCTGCCGGCACAATTTATAATGACCCTTCGGAAGAAGCTATACGTGCGGCAAAAGACGCATTGAACGGTTATAACAATGTGTCGTGGTGTTTATTCTTCTTTAATCCTAAATTGGCAAAGAGTTTCTGGATTGCCGATACCTGTGATTTTTACAAAAGCATAGGCAATCACGATTTCTATTTCTAATCTATCGCCCAGTTTTTTGACCTTTTGACGGCTTCATGCCATCTTATTTTTCTGTATGCCCTGTCAAAGAATTCTTTTGGTACAAATATTCTGTCCTGCTTTATGATGCATTTCAGTTCTTCAACATCCTTCCAGAAGCCTACGGCAAGTCCCGCAAGGAAAGCCGCTCCCAAAGAGGTGGTTTCCTGCATAACAGGTCTCACCACATCACAGTTAAGCATATCGGCCTGGAACTGCATTAAAAAGTTGTTTGCACTTGCTCCGCCGTCTACTTTCAGGCACTTTAACGGCACCTTTGAGCATTGTTGCATACAGTCTATTACATCCACCGTCTGATATGCCATGGATTCCAGTACCGCTCTTGCTATATGATTTTTGTTTGTGCCTCTTGTTATACCCACAAGCACTCCTCTTGCATACATATCCCAATGCGGAGTACCCAGACCGGTAAATGCCGGGACGAAATATACGTCATCGGTATCTTCCACCGCAAAAGCCATATCCTCGGTCTCCGCTGCGGTTTTTATAAGGCCCAGCTGGTCGCGCAACCATTGAACGGCGGAACCGCTGTTGAATATGCTGCCTTCCAGTGCATAATATGTCTTATTATTTAAATTCCATGCAATTGTGGTTATCAGTCCTTTATCGGAAAATACCGGCTTTTCCGCGGTGTTCATCAGTATGAAGCACCCCGTTCCGTAAGTATTCTTGACTTCACCCGGCTCGAAGCATGCCTGTCCGAACAGTGCCGCCTGCTGATCCCCCGCTATCCCTGCAATGGGGATACTTATACCTTCTAATTCCATATGACCTACAACACAGGAAGAAGGTACAACTTTCGGAAGCATTTCTTTTTTTATACCTAATATATCTAAAAGTTGCTTATCCCATTTTAACGTGTTGATGTTAAACAACATGGTTCTGGAGGCATTGGACATGTCGGTGACATGGCTCTTTTCCTTTGTCAGGTTGTATATGAGCCAGGTATCTATGGTACCGCAAAGAAGGTTCTTATTTTTTGCTTCCTTGACATTTTCCAGAATCCATTTAATCTTGGTTCCGGAAAAATATGCGTCCAGTACAAGTCCTGTTTTGGATTTAATCAAATCGGCATATCCGTCCGCTTTAAGCTGTTCGCATATACCTGCGGTTCTTCTGCACTGCCATACTATTGCGTTATAAACGGGTTTTCCCGTCATTTTATCCCATACCACAACCGTTTCCCGCTGATTGGTAATACCTATAGCGGCAATCTGTTCGGGTTTGGCGGCTAATTTTTTTATAAGCTCGAAAAGCGCACCCATCTGACTTTGTAAAATATCATACGGGTCATGCTCCACCCACCCCGGAGACGGAAAGAACTGAGTAAACTCTTTGTTGACCGAACCGACACATTTACCGTCATGGTCGAAAGCGACAGCTCTGCTGCCGGTTGTTCCCTGATCCAATGCAATTACGTATTTTTTCATGACACACCTGCTTTATTTATAGTGAATTTACAATCTGCTTATATATATTACCCTTAACTTCAAAGTTCTTAAACATGTCGAAAGCTGCACTTGCGGGAGACAGTATAATTATATCACCTTCTTTTGCCATGTTAAATGCCTTGCGGACAGCTTCTTCCATTGTAGACGCTTCACACAGTGTTGCTGTGCAGGAATAATCAGTGTATGCCTGTTTTATCTTTTCCTTGGTTTGTCCCATAAGAACCAGCCCCTTAACCTTTTCGTTGATGAGCGGTCCCATTATGTCGTAGGATATGTTTTTGTCGTAACCTCCGGCAATTAAAATGACTTTCTTATCAAAACAATGCAGGCTTGCCACGGTTCTCGAAGGTGTCGTACCTATGGAGTCGTTGTAGAAACGCACTCCGTTAACTGTCCTCACATATTCCACCCTGTGCTCCACTCCGTTAAAGGTAGTTGCCACATGCTTTACGGTAGCTTGTTCCACAAGCGAATATGTCGCAAGAATGGCAGCCATATAGTTTTCTATATTATGTCTTCCCGGAATCTTTATATCATTAACATCCAGCATCCTCTTTATGTTTTTGTCAATATTGACATATATGGCATTATCATGAAGATATGCACCGTTTATCGAATTCTCTTTGTCATACTTTTCAGTCATGGAAAACATATATGCTTTTGACTGCACCGATTCTCTCAATTGTCTTGTTATGTCGTTATCCTGATTTAGAATTATGATATCATCACTTTTCTGATACTTAAAAATAATGCTTTTACAGTAAATATATTCATCGTAATCGTCATGAAAATCCAGATGGTTAGGTGTAATGTTTGTAATAACGGAAATATTCGGACTCTTGTTGCAAAACATCTGCAACTGACAGGATGCCAATTCCAGTACGACATAATCATTCACGTCTATATCGTCCAGTCTGTGGAATAGCGGTGTGCCTATATTACCTCCTACCCATACCTTATATCCCTGTTGCTTCAACAACTCGCCTATCAATGTAGTGGTAGTGGTCTTGCCGGAACTTCCGGTAACGGCAATTATCTTGGCATTACAGTATTTTATAAACTCCCACATCTCCGATGTAAGAGTTGCCCCGCTCTTAATTGCATCCAGAAACTGAGGTAAATCTCTTTTCATGGATTGAGTCTTGAATATAACATCGTATCCTGCCAGTTTATCCAAATAATCCGGTCCGGTTATTAAAGACGCATGGGGATATTCCTCTATATACTTCCTTAAGTCGGTAAAATCGTCATTTTTATCAAAACCGGTAACATGGACACCTTTTTTTGCCAAATGCTTAAATAGATTGATATTGCCTATTCCCAATCCCACAACGGCAACTTTCATTGTCTTCAGATACTCAATATACTCATTATGATTCTTGAAATCATTTTTTTTCATTATCGGTTTTTTTCTCCATCAGTTCCTTAATTATTCTCTGATAAAGCTGTATTTCCTTCTCCAGCTCTTTTATGCGCTGTTCCCTGTATTTCAGAACTATCAGCAGGTTTTCTCTGGACATCTGTTCTATTGTTTCCATAATATCTCCCTCTGTTAATTATACAATAAAAATGCAAAAGATTTCTCCTTTGCATTAATTTATTTGTTTATTAATCAATTTGTTAACTATCAATTAATTATTACTGCCGTTATTACAGTACCGCGTACCGTTTATTTATCTTCTTCTTTAGGTTTATCTTCTTCTTTAGGTTTATCCTCTTCTTTAGGTTTATCCTCTTCTTCCGGTTCAAACTTGAAATCCGCAAGCAACGAACCTATCTTATTGCTTAACACTTCCTCATGACTTACGGGCAGCTCTTCACGCTGTTTTCTTGATTGCCTTTGCTCTCCGGATTTTTGTGCCGATTCCGCCTCTTCTACCCTGCGGTTGAATCTTTCGGTACGTTCCTTTATGCTTTGCTGTCTTCTTTCTTCTCTCAGCTGTTCTCTTTCAAGATCTTCCTTTGTAGGCAGAGGATCCAGAGGCTGAACGGCTTTGATACTGGCATTAATCTTCTTGTTCTCCAGGTCTACATCGATAATTGCAACTTCCACCATCTGACCCTCTTCAAGCACTTCCGAAGCACTCTTCAGACGTTTGTTGGAAATCTGGGAAATGTGTACAAGTGCATCGATATCCTTTGCTATTTCCACAAATACACCGAAAGGTAAAATCTTGACCACTTTACCGGTCACTATTGTATTGGGTGCAAATCGCTCTTCCGCATTATACCAGGGATCATCCTCTTCTTTTCTGTATACAAGAGATACTTTTCTTTTATCTTTATCGATATCTCTTATCATAACTTCCACTTCCTGCCCTATTTCCAGTACATCCTGCGGATGATTAATCTTTCCCCAGGAAAGTTCCGATATATGGGCAAGACCGTCTATGCCGCCCAAATCGATAAATGCTCCGAAGTTGGAAAAACTTTTTACCGTTCCGGTAACCGTTTCACCCACTGCAAGTTTGCTCCAAACTTCCCGCTCCATTCTTTCGTTTTCCTCTTCAATAAGAACCCTTCTGGATACTATGAGCTTTCTTTTTCTGCGGTCACATTCAATAACTCTTACTTTAAGCTTTCTTCCGACAAACTTCTGCAGGTTTCGCTGAAATTGCGTACTTATCTGTGAAATGGGCATGAAAGCATCCATACCGTTAATATCCAGTATAAGCCCTCCCGAAGTTGTTTCTTTAACGGTACCTTTTACGGGTTCACCGGTTTTAAATGCTTCATATATATTTTCATATCTTCTTTTTTCATCAATTCTCTTCTTGGAAAGATAAACGATACCGTCTTTATCACTGACTCTCGTTACCATCGCTTCCACTTTATCCCCTACAGCCACCTGTACCTGACCGTCTACAGTCGGGAATTCTTCCACAGGTATCGTGCCGTCAATCTTGAAGCCTATATCCAGATACACTTCCTTCTCACCGACACTTATAACCTTACCGGTTACTACCTGTCCGTTTCTTAACACTACGAGGGATTTTTCCAGCATCTCCTCAAAAGTATCCGCCGATCCCTTCTTTGCATTTTCTTCCATTGTTTCCTTTACCTCCCTGATAATACGGTCAGGGGTACTTGCTCCCGCCGTAATACCAACCGTTTCTTTGTTTTTTATATCTATGTCCCGCACTTGCTCCGCACCGGTCACCAGGTATGTCCGTGCACATGTATTGTTGCACACTTCATACAGTTTTCTCGTATTGGAGCTATCGGGATCACCGACAACTATCATTATATCTACGTTTGCAGCCAATTTTACAGCCTCATTTTGACGTACGGACGTAGCTCTGCATATTGTATCAAACACCTCAAGCAATGTAAACTTTTTTTTAAGCTCTTGTGCTGTTTTTTCATATTTTTCTTTTATGTATGTTGTCTGAGCAACTAAACAGTATTTATTTTCCCGATCGGGTAATAATTTTTCCGCATCTTCCGGTTGCTCGATTATTACGGCGGTATTGTCGCAGTAGCCGTTTATCCCTATAACCTCGGGATGTACAGCGGAGCCCACAATAATAATCTTGTAGCCGTCGTTATACATATCCGCCACTCTTTTTTGAATATTCCTGACGTAAGGACATGTGGCATCGTAAATTATTAAATTCTTCTCTTCAGCCTGTTCAAAAAACGACTTTTGTACACCGTGTGCCCGTACCAGAACTCCGGCACCGTCCGGTATCTGTGATATGTCCTCTACCGTTATGAGTCCTTTATCGGCCAGTTCTTTTATAACATGATGGTTATGAATAACATTCCCGTACGAATATTTTATCTGTTCTTTCTCCGTTATTTCGCCGGCAATCTTCACGGCATTGGAAACTCCGAAACAGTAGCCGGCATTTTTTGCAACAATAACTCTCTTACTTATCTTTATATACCTCCGGCAGGTTGTAGACTATATCCATAAGTTCCACACTCTTTTTTGCAATCTCTTCTTTGGAAGAGTTCCTGTCCAGACCGGTGTTGACGGGTTTGCCTACATAAACTTTTGTTTTCTTGTGTATCTTGGCTTTCCTTTCAATAAACACCGGTATTACTTCCGCCCCGGTTAAAGCGGACAGCATTGCAACCCCTCTTCTGGGCGGCAGAATCTTATTGCCTTTCTGTCTGGTCCCTTGCGGAAATATGCATACAAGTTTACCTTCCTGTATCAAAGTCACTGCACGTTTTATGCTTCTTACATCGCATTGCCCTCTTCTTACGGGAAAGGCACCCATCTTATCCAAAAACCATGCGGAAAGCTTGTGTTTATACAGTTCGCTTTTAGCCATAAAGTAAACCCATCTCTTTTTGGAGTGCAGAATGACAAATACTATATCCAGAATGCTCAGATGGTTGGGGCATATTACATAAGGCCCTTCTTCAGGATATTTTTCACCGATATACTCGACACGGTAGAATATTTTAACTATTCCTCTTACTATTCCGCGACAAAATTTTCTGAAACATTTATTTCCCATTGATGTACCCCGACAAGGTTGCAAAAACCTCATCTATTCCCATTTTTGATGTATCTATTTCTATTGCATCATCAGCTTTTTTAAGCGGTGCAAAATCTCTTTCCGAGTCCTGCTTATCTCTGTATATTATATCGGCCAGCACTTCCTCATATGTTACGGTTTTCCCCTCCTGTTGCATCTGCAACAGACGTCTTTTTGCCCGTACCTCATTGCTTGCAGTTAAGAAGAACTTATAGTCGGCATCGGGAAGCACATAAGTGCCTATATCTCTGCCTTCCATTACGACATTATGCTCTTTGGCTACCTGTCTTTGCATCTCCACCAAAAACAGTCTCACGGGAGGAAACTTGGATACATCCGATGCGCCTTTACTTACCTGATTGGTACGTATAAGACCGTCAACACATCGGTTATCCAGATAATTGTATTGTTTGTTATCTTTTATAACCAATTTAAAATTTATATTTTTAATCAGTTCAGCGATTTTTTCACCGTCCAAAGTATCTATACCGCTTCTTATAGCTTTCAGCGCTACAGTACGATACATTGCTCCGGTATCTAAATATGTATAACCTTTTTGTTCCGACAGCATTCTCGCCATCAGGCTCTTACCGCTTCCCGCAGGACCGTCAATGGCTATGGATTTATACTTCATATACTTCTGTGCCCCAATCCTATTCCTACTTCATCCAGATTTAAGAAACCTATGCCGGTAAATACCGCAACGGTTATATGCTCCTTGTATCTGGCAATACCTATCTTACCCCCGATATTGCAACCTATCGCTTTGGGCATAATCTGTCCCAAGGCTTCGCGGGTGGCACCTACCACGGCACCCTGTTCATGGTGAACATCACGTATTACATTTTGTCTTTTTGAAGCAACTACGGCCCGTTCGATAATCTTGGAAACGGAAGATATGAAGTCGCCTCCGAAATCCACAGCAACACATTTAATGCCTTGCTCGGCATAGTCTTTAATCAAAGCATATTCTTCCTCTCTGGTAGAAGAAACCGATAGCCTGATTGCCGCTTTTGAAGTATCTTTACTGCCTATTGTTTCATTTTCCATCAATCGTCTTCCTTTGTCGGTTAATTATATATATTAAAAACACATTTTACAACAAAAGATTATAAATATACACTTTTTCCTGCCAAATAACCGGTGGAAAAAGCTATTGTCAGGTTATATCCTCCTGTAAGTGCATCACAGTCTATTATTTCTCCCGCAAAAAACAGGCGTGGCGATATCTTAGATTCCATTGTTGAAGGGTTTATTTCTTTTACCGAAATGCCGCCTTTTGTGACAACGGCATCATCAATATCCATACCCGATGTTACCGTAAGTGTGAGGTTTTTAAGCAGTTTTACCAATGAAGTTTTTTCTTCTCTTGAAATCTGGTTACATACCTTATCGGGATCTATTCCCGATAACTTTATAATCACCGGAATGAGCGATTTGGGCAGCAGAGCATCTAAAGAGTTTGCATACTTTTTCGACGCATTCTTTTCCATGTCCGAAGTAATCCTTTTATAAAGAGTCTGATACTCCAAAGCGGGCTTAAGATCGATAACCGCTACCGTGTTTCTGTAATCGGTATCCAAAAGATATCTGCTTGCTGTAAGTACAACCGGACCGGATATACCGAAATGCGTAAACAGCAACTCCCCTTGCTCTTTGTATAATGCCTTACCGTCTTTTTTTACCGTAAGCGACACATTCCTCAATGTAAGTCCCATAGTCTCGGCTACCCATTTTTCTTTTGTCAAAAGACCTGTTAATGCACCTTTAAGCTCGGTAACCGTATGTCCCAGTTTTTTTGCCAGCTCGTAACCGGAGCCGTCGCTTCCTGTGGACCGATAGGTCATTCCTCCCGTTGCAAGTATGAGGTTTACACATCTGAAGCAATCGGTCATATTATCATCATTCAATACATTCACATAGTAAAAACCGTCGTTACCTTTTATGGCACTTGTAACTTTATTGCGTTTAAGTACATTTACTTTTGACTTTCGCATCTGTTTTACAAGCGCATCGCGTACATCAGCCGCTTTACCCGACTTTGGAAAAACCCTTCTTCCCCTTTCGGTAACGGTGGCTACACCTATGTTGTTGAAATATCGGATAATCTCCGACGGAGGAAAAGTAAAAAGAGCGGAATAAAGAAAAGTGCGGTTGGACATTACATTTTTCATTACACCTGCACTATCGGTATCATTGGTAATGTTGCATCGGCCTTTACCGGTAACAAGTATCTTGCTGCCTTCCTGTTTTTTTTGCTCTATTACCAATACACTGAAGTTTTTATCTGCGGCAGTTATAGCGGCCATCATCCCGGCTGCACCGGCACCGACAACTATGACATCATAACTTTTTTTCATTTCTTCTTGTTTTCCATCGTATAGATAGAGTGTTCTTTCCATATTTGTTCCAAATTCTGAAGCTTTTTCAACAACTCCTTATCTTTTTTTATGCCGCAGGCGGCTATCAGAGCATTGACAACGGAAAACGGAGCGGTAAGCGAATCGACAAATCCGGTAAGACCGCTTCTTGCAACAAGTACATTGTGTGCCACCTCGGTTATGGGAGCATCCATACTATCGGTTAAGGCAACGGTATATGCTCCGTTGTTTTTTGCTATTTCCATGGCGTGAACCGTCCTTCTGGAGTAACGCGGAAAGGTTATACCGATAAATGCATCGGAATTGTTTACGGATATAATCTCTTCAAAAACATCGGCCGCTCCCGGTAAGCCCACAAGATGCACATTGTCAAAAATCATACGGAAATATATGGACATGTACAATGCAACGGAATAGGAGCTTCGGATACCCAAAATATATATTCTCTTTGCGGCTGAAAGCTTATCCACAACGGTATTGAATACATCGACATCTATCATATTCATTGTTTCTCTTATGGACATAATATCCGATTTCATTACCGACATAAGCACATTATCCATATCCACCGTATCGGATATCCTGATAAGGCGCTCTGCCGAAGTGAGAGTCTGTCGGGCAACTTCCTTCATATCTCTTTGCATATCGGGAAATCCGTCATAACCCAACTCAATGGCAAATCGCACTACCGTGGACTCCGAGGTATCGGCTTCGGCAGCCAGTTTGGTTGCCGTAAGGAAAGGAGCCTTGTCGAAATTGGCCAAAATATATTCCGCTATTTTTTTCTGTCCTTTACTGAAGCCTTTTGTGTTTCTCAATCTGTCTTTAATACTCATCGTTTCACCTGTTTTCTTTATATATACCACTTATTATGAATAATTAAATATCCAATCCTGCATTTTCCCGGCCCGCAGGGGGTGAAAAAACACCTTCAGGTATTTTTGAAACCTAAAGGTGTTTACAATTCATTTTATACGGGATGGACCTTGTCCTCCATGTCGGTAAGATCCTTGTCCAGTTTATACTTTACCGCCCTTCTGTGTTCGAAAAAATCCTTTGCCACTTTGGGGAACATGGCGTATGTAAGCACATCCTCCTCCTGTTCTAAATATTCCTTCATCTCGCGCCTTGTTTCTTCCAGAGCCGGAGCAATGTCATCAGCCGGTCTGTGAGTAATGGGCTTTTCACCTTTCAGTATCTTATCTATTATTTCCTGTTTAATTGCTACGGGAGTCTTTCCGTATTTGCCCGCTACAAGGTCTTTCGATTCCTTGGGAACCATCTTGTATCTTTCGCCGGAAATGACGTTCATTACCGACTGTGTTCCCACTATCTGGCTTGTAGGTGTTACAAGCGGAGGATATCCGAAATCTTCTCTTACTCTCGGAACCTCCTTAAGCACATCCTGAAGCTGATCTTCTTTACCCGCTTCTTTCATCTGATTAACCAAATTGGAAAGCATTCCGCCCGGAACCTGATATATGAGAGTGTTGATGTCCACACCCATAACCTTGGGATTGAGCAACCCTGATTTGATATATTTTTCACGTACCGCTCTGAATATCTGTGATATTTCATTAATATCCGCTAAAACCAGACCGGTGTCATATGGCGTACCTCTGAGTGCCGCAACAATACTCTCGGTAGGCGGCTGACTGGTACCCTGTGAAAAGGGCGATAAAGCACAGTCTAAGATATCCGCTCCCGCTTCGGCCGCTTTAATATATGTCATGGATGCCGTTCCGGCGGTATAGTGGGTATGTACCTGAATAGGAAGCTTGACATGTTCCTTTAATACTTTAACCAAATCATAAGCCGTATACGGAAGCAACAGTC
Organism: Clostridiaceae bacterium; assembly: GCA_012838235.1. GTDB lineage: Bacteria > Bacillota > Clostridia > DUPQ01 > DUPQ01 > DUPQ01. The sequence continues at coordinate 29,815 of DUPQ01000065.1, read as the reverse complement.
CCGCCATATCTTTAATACATATGGAATCGGCACCCGCTTCCACAAGATATTTGGCATCTTTTAAATACTGCTCGAAAGTATGCACAGGCGATATTGTATAACATATTGCTCCTTGTGCATGCCCGCCTTCTTTTTTGCAGGCTCTCATGGCTGTCTCGAGATTTCTCGAATCGTTCAATGCGTCGAATATCCTTATAATATCAATACCGTTTGCAACCGACTTCTGAACGAAATATTCCACAACATCATCCGCATAATGCTTGTAGCCCAAAAGGTTTTGTCCTCTTAAAAGCATCTGCAGTTTGGTATTCTTAACATTCTTCCTTATAAATCTCAACCGTTCCCACGGATCTTCATTCAAAAACCTGACGCAGGAATCAAAAGTGGCACCACCCCAACACTCCAATGAAAAATACCCTATCTTATCCAGAAGCTGTAAGGCATCTTTCATATCTTCAGTGCTCATCCTTGTCGCAATTAACGACTGATGCGCATCCCGCAAAATTGTCTCAGTGATTTGTACTCTCATCTTGAACCCTTTCTAATCCATGGACACTAAAAGCTGTCCCGTTTCCACGCTCTCTCCGTTGGATACATTAACCGATACGATAACACCGTCCTGTGCGGCAACTATATCGTTCTCCATTTTCATTGCCTCCAGTATGGCTACAGCCTGACCTTTCTTGACAGCCTGTCCTACCGATACCTTTACGCTTAAAATAGTACCGGGCATGGGAGCCTCTATTCTGACAGAGCCTGCCGTACCGGAAGATACGGTCTTTTTGGGAGCAGGAACTTCCTGCTTTACTTCTTCCTTAACTACAGGTGCAGCAACAGGCGTCGCTACGGTAACAACAGGTGCCGAAACGGCAGGTGTTCCCGTAACTTCTTCCAATTCCACTACATATTCTTTTCCGTTAACTCTTGCTATGAACTTTTTCATATATATTTCCTCCGTTTATTAAAGCGGCATATTGCCATGTTTTCTGTTAGGACGATTTTCTCTTTTTGATTTGAGCATTTCCAATGCAGTTATTACGTAAGCACGCGTAAATGCCGGATTTATGACATCATCCACATATCCTCTTTTTGCGGCTTCGTAAGGTGATGCGAATCGCTCATGATATTCTTTAATCTTTGCTTTTCTGAACTCAACGGGATTGTCGCTTTTTGCTATCTGCTCGTTGTAAATTATATTGGCGGCTCCCTCGCTGTCCATTACCGCAACACTTGCGGTGGGATAAGCAAATACAATATCGCAACCTGTAGCCTTGCTGTTCATCGCTATGTAAGCGCCGCCTATTGCCTTACCCGTGATTATATTTATCTTAGGCACATCGGCTTCCGTGAATGCATATACCATTTTTGCCGCATGCCTTATCAGTCCTTCTTTTTCCTGCAATGCATCTGCAACATAGCCCGATGTATGTGTAAAAGTAATTATCGGAATATTAAAGCAATCTAAAAGTCTTACGAACCTTGCAGCTTTATCGGCGGCATGCATATCGATACGACCTTCATTTACCGCAGGATTGTTTGCCACAATACCTACCGATTGACCGTTCATTCTTGCAAAACCCGTTATCATGGAAGCAGCGAACTCCGATTGTATTTCCATAAAGGTTGATGTATCTGTTACCGAAGTGATAACCTCTCTCATATCATATGAATCGGCTACCGTCTCATACAGATTTTCCGCAGTTCTGTCGGGAGCATCCGATACTTCAAGTTTTAAAGCTTCGGTAAGATTGTTATCGGGAAGATAGGATAAAAGCAGTTTAACCGCATTTATACAGTCATCTTCATTCTCGCAACGTATGTGCGCATTACCGCTTGATGTTGCATGTGTAGCGGCACTTCCTATCTCTTCGTCGGTTGTTTTTACTCCCGAAATACCTAAGATAGCTTCGGGGCCGTTCATATACATGCAGCTTATCTTGTCCGCCATAACAACAAAATCACTCATGGCCGTAAACAATGATGAAATACCTGCGCAGTTGCCCAGTACTACACTTATTTGAGGAATCACTCCGCTTGCCATGGACTGTTTTGTTAAAACTCCGCCGATGCCGGCAAGCACATCGGTACCTTCTTCTACTCTGGCACCGTCGGAATCCAACAAGTAAATGACAGGTACTCCCGTCTTGATAGCGCAATCGATGGTTCTTTCTATCTTCTTTGCATGCATCTCGCCTACCGAGCCGTGTAAGACCGAATAGTCCTGTGAAGCAATAAAAACGGGTCGGTTATTAATCTTACCGTACCCGCATATCACACCGTCACCGTCTGCTCTTTTTGAGGCCATGTCGAAATCCGTACTTCTTGATTGGGTAAAAGCATCGGTCTCTATGAAAGAACCCGAATCCAGCAACTTGGATATTCTGTCGGCTGCCATCTTCTTTCCTTTGGCTTTACCGTCTTCAATCCGCTGTTGACCCCTTCCAAGAGATGTTTGCTGCTTTCTTTTTCTTAATTCATCTACTTTTTCTGTCATGCTCATTTATTTACCTCTAATTCATAATATGCCATTGCAGTTGATTATATCATTTATAACAGATCTGTACAAACGAATTTTGGTAAATTATTAAGTTTATTGCCGGTTTGCTGTACAAAAAAAACAACAATAGAAATATTACGGAAAACTCGGGCTAAAACTGCCTTTCATATCCCAAATCACGCAATTCTTTTTGCGTAAGAGACCTGTATCTGCCCTTTTTAAGATCTCCCAATTGCACAGCCCCTACGGATATTCTTTGCAGTGCATATACCTTTATGCCGACTGCTTCGAACATTTTTCTTACCTGACGGTTTTTACCTTCTTTTATCGATATTTCCGCAGAGCATTTCCCGTCACTATAATTTACTATATTATTTATTTCAGCTTTCCCTGTTATATATCCCCCTATATCCACCCCGTTTTCCAACATTTCTTTTATCTCATCGGTTATATTACCCTTTGCCGAAACGGCATAGGTTTTTGTTACCTCATTTTTAGGATGCATCAGATAATTTGCAAAGTCACCGTCATTGGTCATGAATAGGAGACCGGAGGAATCGTAATCCAATCTTCCTACGGGATAAACTCTTTCCTCGATATTGTTAAAAAAGTCCGCAACGGTTTTCCTGCCGAACTTATCTGACATGGAGGTTATAACCATATTAGGTTTATTGAATACGAAATACAGTTTTTTTGTTTCTGTCTTTAAAAGTTTTCCGTTAACCCTTACTTCATCGGAATCGTCCACCATTACAATATCCCGTACAATCTTGCCGTTTACCGATACCGAGCCGTTGAAGATAAGTTCTTCCGCCGCTCTTCTGGATGCATAACCGCATAAAGCAATATATTTTTGTAAACGCATTTTTTCCACGGATTTTCTTATTCCGATACTTCGGTTACTTCGGTTTCCTCTGTATCCGTCACCTCTTCATCATCAAAACTGTCCAGCGGAATCAAATCATCCAAAGAAGACACATCAAAGGCTCTGTAGAACTCTTCTGCGGGCTTGTATAACACCGGTCTTCCCGGAGCTTCCAGTCTTCCCGCTTCGATTACCAGACCTCTTTCCAGTAATGTCTTTAACGGACTGTCGGAATTGCCTCTTATACTTTCTATCTTTGCTCTGGTAGCTTCTTTGTTATATGCGATTATTGCCAGAGTCTCATATGCCGCTCTGGACAATGTATCGGTCCTCTTCTTTTCAAACAGCTGACGGACTGCGGGAAAATATATCGGGTTGGTGCACATCTGGTAAGAGTCTTCTATCTGTCTTATCAGAATGCCGGACTTAATGTCTTTTAAATAGGTTATATGCTCATCAATTATCTTTTTTATCTCTTTTTTATCGGTCTCCAGTATCTGTTCCAATTTGGTTAAGGGCACCGGCTCACCGTTAGCATAAAGCATTGCGGTTATCTGGTTTATAATGTACTCTTTATCCATATCTTACTCCCAATCGTATATTTCCTGTATATTATCCGGATAGCTTAATGTTTCGGTTCCTTCCACGATTATATCTTCAAAAGGTCTTTTTTGTTTAAGTGTGGCTTTTTTCTGAGTTGACAAAACTAAAATGGAGAGAAAATCCGTTATCAGTTGCGCATTGGATACCGAGTTATCTTTAAATCGGGTAAAAAAACTTATCCTCTTTTCCTTAAAGAGCACATCGATTATCTTCCTGATGGATTTTATGAGCGATATTTTCTCTTTTTTTACAATCTCTTTTATATTCTCCGCTTTCAGATTTCTTTTATCAATCTGCCTTTGCATGGTTTCCCGATAAATCATTACCAGCATGCTTTTGCAAAGTGTATAGGTTTTTTCCGATTCTCCGAAGTCTTCCGTGGAGGCAAAGGAATGCAAACTCTTCTGCCCTTCTTCATGTAATTCTCTGAACCGCTCTCCCGCTTTCTTTATCTTCTTATACTCGATAAGCTGTCTTATCAAATCGGTCTCGCTGTCAACCTCATCTTCTTTTGCCTTAGGAAGCATGGATCTGGATTTTATATGCAACAATGTGGCGGCAATAACCAGAAAATCGCTTGCTATATCCATATCCAGCTGTTGCATAGCCATAAGATAATCCAGATACTGTTCGGTTATTATACTTATTTTTATGTCGTAAATACTCATCTTATTCTCATCGATAAGATGTAACAGAAGATCCAGCGGTCCTTCAAAGTTTTCCAGTTTTAACTGATATCCTACTCCCAATTTACCTTCATGGCCTTTCTTACCATAGTCATAGTTTCATCCGTCTTTATTTTAGCGTTGGCATTGCCCTTTTCCAATATTTCTTTCATAAGCTTGGGTTTCCCCGCAATCTCTCTTCTTCTTTCCTGTATCGGGCGTAAGAACTCCGATACCTTTCCGTATAAGTTCTTCTTGCAGGCAACACATCCTATCTCGCCTTTTTTACAGGACTCACAGATGGAAGCAACTTCCGCCTGATTGAAGACCTTATGAAAGGCATATACCGAACATATTTCCGGATGTCCGGGATCGGTCTTTCTTATACGTGCGGGATCGGTAACCATGCTCATGATTTTAGCTCTCAATACATCATCTTCCTCTTTAAGCAGTATGGTATTATCATAACTTTTACTCATTTTTCTTCCGTCCAGCCCCGGCAGCACCTTTGCTTTTGTAAGCAGAGCTTTAGGTTCGGGGAATACCTCACCGTACATATAGTTGAATCTTCGTGCTATTTCTCTGGTTATTTCCAGATGTGCAAGCTGGTCTTCACCTACCGGTACACCCTCCGCCCTGTAAATGAGAATATCCGCAGCCATAAGACAGGGATAACCTAAAAAGCCGTACGTCCTTATATCCTTCTCGGCAAGCTGACTCAACTGATCTTTGTATGTAGGACACCGCTCCAGCCAGGATAACGGTGTAATCATGGATAAAAGCAGATGCAGTTCTGCATGGTCCTGGTTTTTCGATTGTAAAAATATGTTACATTTATCGGAATCCAGTCCCGATGCGTATAAGTCCATAACAACTTCCTTAATATTGGCAATATAGTTATCGGTATCTTCATAACCGGTAGTCAGCGAATGCCAGTCAGCTATAAAAAAGTAGCAGTCATATTTATTCTGCAAATTGAGCCAGTTTTCCACCGCTCCGAAATAGTTTCCCAAATGCAGTGAGCCCGTACTTCTTGTTCCGCTTAATACAACCTTCTTTTTCATAAAAACCTCCTAGTAAAATAGTCCTACAAACCAATTTGCCACAAACAAAAACGCTTTTGTTATGGGTGAAGCGATTAAATCCAACACATTCGCAAACTGTGACCGGAATATAAAGAAAACAACTAAAAATATCATTCCCACAATTCTTTCGTATCTCATTACACTGAAATAGTATTTGTCGGGCAGTATACCGAACAATATCCTCGATCCGTCAAACGGCGGAACCGGTATGAGGTTAAACAGTGCAAGAAAAACATTTGCCTGAAAAAGCAAATAAAAGAAAGTATATGTAATTCTTAAAAAAACGGTAAATTCCACCCCGTGCAAATTCACCGCCTGTTCAATCAAAGCAACCGGAAAAGCCGCTCCGAAAGATATCAGCAGATTTGTGAGAGGTCCGGCAAGTCCCACTAACGCCATGCCGTTTTTAGGGTCTTTGAAATTCATGGGATTGACCGGAACGGGTTTTGCCCACCCCACTCTGGCAATTACCATCATTATCGCACCCATAGGGTCTAAGTGTTTCAAAGGATTCAATGTTAAACGACCGGCATCTCTTGCGGTGGTATCTCCCAATTTTAACGCCATAAGGCCGTGCGCACACTCATGAAGGGTAAGCGATATAAGCATTACCGGAATCATATACAACATGGTTATTAACGTGTTTAAAAGGCCTTGCCACATATAATTAACACCTTTTCCTTTTACCGATTATACATTTTAAGATTTAATATGTAAAGATATATCCCTATTTTGATATTATGCTTAGACAGCTTAAACTGCCTATACTTAACCTGTTTTAACTATCGCTTGGAAACAGATTACGTTTTTGAATATTGGAAATTAAGTAGAATCTTTGCTTGATGAACATATAGATCGGCTTTGCACTGTTCGCTAATTTGCTTTATTTGTTATCGTGTAACAGTACTCATACTCCAAACCCAATACATTTTTCTCCTTTGAATATTTTGCAGTATTATCGGATGGTACAAAATATCGCTCCAAGTATTTAACCAGTTGCGTAATATCGGTATCACTTTTTGTCTCTATTGTTATAGCCTCTATGTATTCGTTTTTAAACTGTTTCAGCTTATACCTATCATTATACCCTGCATATGTAAAATATATAGTGTCATACCCGTCAGGTTCATAATCAGTTATTTTAACTTCATTACCGTACTTATCCAGTGAACTTACGATTCCTTTTCCTTGCTTTTCATAATCCTCCCGCCTATATTTATACTCTTCCGGTACAAAGTCTTCCGGCAATTCATAATAACCTATTACTTTGAAACCCATATACAATAATTCATCGGGCTTTTCTCTAAACATTCTATCTTCCGAAAGGAACAACACATGATAATCTATACTGCGATAATTGCGAGTAGATTCATGTAGTGTCACAGGTAATATAGCATATCCTTTTACGTAAACATTATTCCGACGAGACATAGATTTTATGTCTTCTTCCCTTACTTTTACCAAATCTTTATCAGTATAATTAGTATAAAACGTTATCTCGGTGCCTTCTTTCATACCCTTTATTTCCCTTAACCCGGTAATTGCTTGGTGGTAGTATGGGAATTGGCGGTTCTGTTCTTCGCAATATTCTAAACTATCACTGAAAAAATGAGTAGTGCCACCGAAATTCAAACCGTATCTTGGAGCCCGGTACGGAGGATAGTCGTTTATGTTAATGCCTTTTCTACCGGTACTGAGAATAATGTCGGTTATATACTGTGAATATTGGTCATACTCATTAATCAATGCATCACCATATATATGTGACATTTCAAGGTTTTCTTTCCCGTCAATACGGGAAATAGTTATTACCGTCTTTTCAAAATCGGTATCCTCTTCAAGAATGATAGGCTCTATACCCACCGTATTTACAAACATATATGAATAAACTTCATTAAATCTGTTTATCCTTTTTGCGTATTGAGAAATTACATTTATATCTGCAAAATATTCGGAAAGAAAATATGAGAACTTTACAAGGTCCGCCTGCTCATTTACATCAATCTCCATGCAATCAATATGGGCAGATATATCTTCCTGTTCTCCCCGAACTACATTACTTAATCCCGCATAAGATAAATATATAGTATCAGGCTCTCTATTTGATTTTCTGTCCTGCTTTACTTCATACTCTCCTATTATAGTGAAATATGCTAAACCGTTTTTGTCAGGATTTAATAGATAAAACATCTTATCTTTATCCGCAAGTTCTTTGTTAATATGTTTTCCGAAAGTCGAGGGAATAATAGCATAATGCTTATAATCCTTTAATAACAAATCAGCGGTGCAACCTTCATAAAGCTCTATCTTACTACCCTCTTTATCGGAAATTATACCGCTTAATGCGGTTATACCTTTGCAGTACTTTATTGAATCTATAGCAGCCTTAACTTCGCTACTATCAGCATTTAGCAAAATATCTTCATAGTTACGTAAACTTATGCCCGTATCACTTAAGTCGTACTTAATTGTAGATATGTTAAGACCGACAATCTCTTCTTTATACAGCTGTCTGTTGTCTAATATAGCCTTGGAATACCTATAAGGCATGTTTAGAGGTTCTTTACCGTCCGACCTTTTTACTACAATATCGCTATTAAAGGTCGTAACATTGAAAGGAGCTATAAAGTTTAAAAGAGTGCCACGTAAAATATACAGCAATGCACCTACAGCAAGCACAACTGTTATAATAATAACTAAGATTTTTCCTATCTTTTTTTTGTTCTCCATACAACTTATTACCAATCAAAAAATAAATTGCATCCCCTATTTCTCCCAATCCACTCCGAACCAGGAAAGGATAGAGCGCCACAACAATGTCCAGAAACCCGCTTTTTCCATATCCTCTGCAGTGTATACCGGTATTTCGCCCAACACTTCGCCGTTAAGGGAGTATACCACCTTACCTATTTCGGTATCTTTTTCCACCGGTGCTTCCAAAGTAGCCGCATTGTATACTATCTCTTTGGATATCTCGGGTATTTCGGTTTTCTTCAATAAAAACCTCAAAGTTCCCTTAGCATAGGTCTCCACGGTCTTTTCAATGCCTTTTCTGACTTCAATGGACCCTACCGTCTGCATATCGTCTCGGGTATCGGTAAACATAAAATTGGCAAATCCGTAGTCCAAAAGGAAAGCCGTTTCCGCTACCCTGTGGTTATTGTCCGGCTCTCCCGTAACAATGGCAATAAGACTGAGTTCCCCCTTCTCGGCAGTACCCACAAGACAGTATCCCGCAGCAGTGGTAAAGCCGGTTTTCAATCCTGTCGCTCCGTCATAGTAATTCAAAAGGTTATTCCTGTTAACCATATATTGATAATCTCTGTGATCTTTGTCGCGAAAATCCCTTTCCAGTGTGGTACTGAACCTGAATATATCGGGATATTCCGTTACAAGCGCTCTGCAAATGACAGACAAATCCTTAACGGTACTGTAATGCCCCACGTCGGTTAATCCCGTGCAGTCTCTGTAATAGGTATCCATCATACCCAGTTCTACGGCCTTTTGATTCATTCTGTTTACAAAGTCACCCTGAGAGCCGGCAACAGCCTCGGCAACCGCAACGGTAGCATCATTAGCCGATCGTACTTCAATAGCGTACAGCATTTCCTCTAAAGTGAATTCTTCACCCAGATTGAGATAGACCGAAGAACCTTCCACTCCGTGTGCCTTAGCGGAGGCTTTAACAACCGTATCGTAGGATATCTCCTTGTTTGCAATGGCCTGCATAACAAGATAAACCGACATAATCTTTGTAAGACTGGCAATGGGTATCTGTTTATTTTCCTCTTTCGAGTAAAGAATCTTTCCGGTATTGACTTCCAGCAAAATAGCGCTTGTCGCCTGTAAATCGTTCAACGAAGCTTTTGAATATATAGCGGAAACTTCATGCTTACTATAGGAATCTTTTGAAGCCTGTACCGGAAGCATTAAAAGCAGAAGAGATATTAAAACAAATATTGATACTGTTCTTTTTTTCAAGGCATTGCCCTCCTTATCTTTTGTGACACATAGATTATACCATTGCTGTATACTGTCAAACAACAATTATTATTGTTATTTAACACTATTACGGATAAAATATACACATGGTTAAGATACATAAGAAAAAAAATAAAGGGTATATATTGCCGACATTGATAACTTTATGTATAGTATTGCAGCTTTCCGCTTGCAATAAAAACAGTCCGTCACCCTACCCTACAACAACCGTCTTACCTTCCGCTACCGCTAAGCCTACCCAATCTGAAGTTGCGGAACAGACGGATTTTGTACAACTGGACATGCTTATGCAGTATCAGCACGGTGTTCAGGTCCTGCCGGCTATATATGACACCCGTTCAATCACATTAGAAGCATCGGACGGCTATCAAGTAAAATTGTATTTAATACAGGTAAATGGACAGGAATATCCGGTATATAACGGAAGAGAGAATGAAACACTAAACAGCCCTCTTATCGCAATACCCGATACTGAAGGAAAGCAATATCTTTTATGCAACCAGCACAAGATATATCTTGTGGATTTGTCCGTTCCCGTTATGGATATACTTTTGTCGGAATCGGATGAGACTACCACTTACAGATACTCATTGGAGAATAACAGGGCTAACGGTCTTTACTGGGGTACAAAGCCGGTATTGTCGGAAGACGGACGCTTTCTTCTTTATCTGACCAACAGAAGAAACAACGGAAAAACAAATGATATCCGGTTATATGACTTTGAAAGCAAAGAAGATGTCCTACTGGCAAAGGACGCTTATTACAACCGGGCATACATATCCGATACCACTGTTTTTTACACTTGTAATGACATGTTGTGCAGAATAGAGATACCATCCAAGGTAAAAGCGACCGTGTCGGTTTCGGTATCTCCTAACGGTCATTTTTGCTATCCCTACTATATTTACACTGCCGATTACTATCAAAAATATGAGATTTTGAACATATTATCACTGAATGTGGAAAAAGGATCTCTCGGGATAGAAAAATCGGCATTGAAGATTGTGCCGATGAAAACCGATACCGATTACATTGCAGCCGTTCTTTTACTCAACCGCAACAATGTAACTTTATCCTTTATTGATATAAAGACAAACAAATTACTTAAAACCTTTGTATTAAGCGACTCATTCAGAGTGGTGTATACTCAATGGATTGATGATAATACGTTTCTTGTAAGCGGATATGAGGGAGGAGATAATGAGAAAACATACTTACTTTCGTACTAAATACATAACCGTAGTCCTTCTTATACTGCTCTTTCCCCTGCTTACTGTTTTATCGGCTTCCGACTATGACAGAGCGTTTGTACAGAAAACCGCCGACAACCTGTCAATACAGGCACTCTCTCCGTACAAGAACTCCCAGGGCATCGAATACTGGCCTTTTTGCACCAGCAAAAATAACCAGCCGAGATATGTATCGGGTACAAATCCTCATCAGGGTACCGATTTAACAATTAATGTGGGAGAATACATATACCCTATATATGACGGTGAAATAGTTTACATTAAAAAAGACACATCGGCACAGTTGGGTCATATTGTGGTTAAATCGGATATAGGATATGAAGAGCCTGTATATATAGAATACCTTCATGTGATACCCGTCCAAGGTTTGGATGAAAACGATTATGTCTATACTTCCATTCCCATTGCCACAATTGATGAATATAACAGGTATGATTCACATCTTCACATAGGAAGAGTGAATGAAGACAGAACATTACATTATCAACTCTATGATCTTTTTTCCGATGTTTTAAGATGGAACAACGGCTCCGATTTGGATGTGTTCAGTTATCCTCTTTTCAATGATGAAACCAATATCTTTTCCGTCACCGCTTATGTATCGTCCGATACGGAAAACCTTGATTATTACGGCGGTTACGGACGTTTCTCCCTGAAATATATAACTTTTCATTATTCGGTAAATAACAGCACCTGGAAAAGTTTTAACATAGCAGAGCATGATAATGACTTCAGGTATTCATTCAACATAAAAGATATGACAGGTTCTAAAAGTAAGGATATTGTAAGGTACTATATAACCGCAACAAGGGATAATCAGAGTAATACCGATACCACATTCAAAGATGCACCGTATACGGTAGCATACTACCCCGCATACTATGCACATCCGTCGCCTGCCCTTACAAAGGAGCAGGCGGATAAAATTGCTTTATCTCTAACAATTAAATAGTTTCTTTGGCAAACTCTCTGTAATACAGTTCGTGATACAGACCTTTTTTAGCCAACAGCTCCGCATGAGTACCCTGTTCCGCTACATAACCGTCTTTTATATAACATATACGGTCGGCATTCATGATGGTGGAAAGCCTATGCGCTATTACAAGTGATGTTTTGGTTTTGATAAGTCTGTCCAGCGCATCCTGAATCATTTTTTCCGATTCGCTGTCCAAAGAGGATGTAGCTTCGTCAAGAAGTAAAATGGAAGGATTTTTAATTATAGCCCTTGCAATGGCAATCCTTTGCCTTTGTCCGCCCGATAACCTTATTCCCCTCTCTCCGACATAAGTTTCATATCCGTTCGGTTGAGCAAGTATAAAGTCATGAGCATTTGCCAGCATAGCCGCATTAACAATCTCTTCTTCAGTAGCATCAGGTTTACCGTATTTGATATTCTCGGTTATGGTACCGTTGAAGATATATGCGTCCTGCGGAACATACCCTATGCTCTCTCTCAACTGCTCTAAAGTGTAATCTTTATAGGCTTTACCGTTAATCTGCATCTTACCTTCATCAATCTTAAAAAGACCTAAGATAAGTTTTGCAATAGTACTCTTGCCGCCTCCGCTGTCACCTACCAATGCCAGTGTCTTGCCCTGCTCAATATCCAGACTTAAACCGGATATGCGGAAGTTATTTTCCTCTTTCTCTTCATTATCTCTAATCTCATACGCAAAATCCACTTTTGACATCTCTATACCCATATCGGTACCCGTACCTTCGATGTCATATAATTCAGGCTCTTTAGGTTCATCATACAACTCTTTCAATCTGTTGGAGCCTGCAAAAGCTTTTTGTAAATTGGGTAATGCAGTTATAAGAATGGATACCGACCAGCCAATTCCGGTACTGGTGGATATAGCCATATAATTTCCCGCTTCCAGAGTACCGTTAATGATGAATAAAGCGCCTAATATAGTGCTTAAATAGTGCGAAAAGTTCCATATGATGGTATTCAGCCCTCTTTGCAGAGTATAGGTTTTTGCCGCCTTCCATCCGCTGTCAAAACTGTCCTGAACACTCTTTTCAAAACGTGAACGAAGAAAAGTACTCAAGGAAAACATTCTTGCTACCGTAAAGCCGGTAACCACTTCGGAAGCCTGTTTACTTAATGACGCTTTGTCTTTTAAAATATTTTTATGCTTTTCTCTTAACGGTTTAATAAACAGAACATTCAAAACACCGGTAAAAACGGAGAAGCCTAAGAGAATTGCTCCGAACCGTAAATCCAACAGCAGCGCAAAAGGTATTCTCATTAATAGAACAATGGCAGACTCAAATATATGCTCGAATTCGACAAATACCGTTATTACACTCTGGGTATCGGCATTAAATCTGGAAACAAGATCTCCGCTGTGAGTAGCCTTAAAGTAGGAAGAAGGTAGCTTCTGAACCTCTTTGAATGTCATCATCCTTATATCCCGCAATATATCTTCCTTTACTTTATTGTGCAGATGGAAGAATACACAAAAGAGTATGCTGCTGACAATACTTGCAGAAAAGACCAGTATAAGCAATAATACATTTTCTTTTTCTTTATACACGAAGAAATCCGTAAGCAGCTTAAGCGCATAAGAGAAGGTCATATCCACAAGACTGCCTATTATACTCCATGCCGCTAACAAAACAGAATATCTGCCTTTATTTTTCCCCATCAAACGGAAAATGAACTTCATATCCTTAAGCATTGTGTGCCTCCTCTTCTACCAACTGTCTTTCGTATAATTCCGCATATCGCTTTTTCTTCCTGATAAGTTCCTCATGGGTTCCCTGTTCTTTAACGGTACCGTCTTCAAGAAGAATAATGCAATCGGAATCTATAATGGTAGTTAATCTATGAGCAATAACTAAAACCGAACGTCCTTTTTTTAAGTTTTCTATGGATTTCTCCACATAGTACTCGGATTTGGTATCCAAGGCACTTGTAGGTTCGTCTAACATTATCAAAGGTGCATCTTTAAGAAGAGCCCTGGCTACCGCTATTCTCTGCTTCTGACCGCCTGATACTTTTGCTCCTCGTTCTCCGACATCTTTAACCAGTTTGTCTATATATGCCTTTTTGGATGCATCTTCCACCATTTCATCGGTAGCTTCCAAATTACCCATCTTTATGTTATTGATAATGTCATCATCAAACAGGTATACATCCTGAGTTACAACGGTCATATATTTTCTCAACGCTTTTAAGTTCCAGGACCTGATACTATGACCGAAAACATATATTTCTCCTGTAAAATTCTCATAATATCCGCAGATAAGCTTGAATATGGTACTTTTACCGCTTCCGCTCACTCCGCACAATGCTAATCTGGAGTTTTTATGCAATTTGAAACTGACATCCTTAAGTAAAGGTATGTCTTCATGATAGGAGAAACCGACATTTTTGAACTCCACTATGATATCCGAGTCTTGGGTACCGAAATCCTCACCGTCACTTCGTTCTTCTTTTGTTTCAAGAAATTTAAAATATCTTTCCGCAGTACCGGTATAACCTACTATATCCGCCCATCCCATACCGGTAGTTCTGAAGGTTTGTATGAGAGGCCAAAGCAGATTGCTGAATATTACATACTGCCCTATCGTCAATTCGTTTCTTGCAATAAAAAACATTGATGCAAACATGCAAACACCTTGCGGAATAAGCATCATTAAGACAGTAAGCGCTCTGTTCTTGGTCATAACAAAACTGTCTTTATACGATTCCTCCGCTATATCCTGACAAGACTGCTGAACCTTTGCCGTATGAGATTTGTGCATGTTAAATGATTTATATATATCGTTACCTTCAACAAAATCCCGGATATATGAGTTCAATACGGCCGTATATTCCTGTATCTTATTCTTTACTTCCCTTAAAGGCTTGGAGGCTTTATCAATTAGATACATTATTAAAGGGATTACGGTTAAGGAAAATACGGTCAGTTTCCAGTTAATCCTGACAAGAAAAAACATGGAAAGTATAAAGGATACGGGATTGTAGGAAAGAAATCCCGCTACCGTATTACCCATGAATGTCTTTATCTTTTCCACATCGTCTACCAATGTGCTTATGGTATCGGCTGAATGTACATTCTCATAATATCCCATCTCTAACTTATCTATCTTGTCATATACATTCATGGCAAGAGTTTTGTGTGTTCTTAACTCGTACTGTGAAGCTATCAAGGGATTAACAAACTGAAGAATGAATCTTATTACAAAAATTGCAGATAAAGCATATATAAGAGTATAAAGCCTGTTATAATCGCCCGACAAAGCTACATCCAATACCGATCCCGTTACAAAGAATATGACGACTGCCAATATTCCCGATACTACACCGCCGAACCATCTTCCAAAAGCCCATTTCTTATGTTCCGCAGATTCTTTGTATAACTTTACCATCGTTTTGATAACATATTTTACATCGGTCTTTTCTTTCTTTTCAGGTGTTTCTTTATCTTTTTTTGCCATATTTGTCCTCACACAAAATCCATTTTTATCTGTCCATGGTCGGTTTTAATCTCCGCTGCTGCTATTATATCCGATTTATATGCATAACGGCTTTCACCTTTTGCATAAATAATCCTTCCCTGCATGTTTCTTTCCACCGACTGTGCTTTTAAATTACTTCCCAGACGTATAGAACCGTGTTTTCCGGCTGAGCATTCAAACACCGCTCCGAAATTGTAGTTAATATTAACTGTTGTTGAACCGTTTGTTGTTTCCCCGCGAATTAAAAACTCATTCTCCGCCTGATAAGGATGCAGTCTGTCGAATAACAGCGAACCGTTGGTTGTTTCCGCCTTAAAACTCCTTGCATAACTGCTGTACAACCGGACCGACCCGTTGGTTGTTTCCATGTGTATCATTTTAGAGATATCGGTCTTGGATATTAAAGATCCGTTTGTGGACTTTACAATAACTGAGTTATCAAAATTGTTTCCTTCCGTTCTCACCTGCCCGTTACTTGTCTCAACTTTCAAAGTACTCCCCGTACATCTTTTTACAGTCAGTTGACCGTTGGAACTTGCCAGCATTATTCGTGTACATTTAACATCCGTTATGTTTACGGACCCGTTAGTTGTATTGATTTCAATATCGCC
The DNA here is from genome assembly GCA_012838235.1 of Clostridiaceae bacterium. GTDB lineage: Bacteria > Bacillota > Clostridia > DUPQ01 > DUPQ01 > DUPQ01. The sequence goes on along the minus strand of DUPQ01000065.1, from coordinate 13,764 downwards.
ATACTCCATATCGGGAAGGAAAAGTGTAATCGTAACCCCCGCTCTATAGCTGTCTTCTACGGAAATGTCCAGACAATCTTTTGAATATTCTATCTCCAATATCTCTTTTATGACGTCATAATCAAACGGTGACACCGATACGGAAAGAATAACCTTATCACCTGTGCCTCGTTTTATATTAACACAACTGTTTACACCCTTAATTTTTATATTTGCACCGTTAACCAGCTCGTACTCCCTTTTCATTGCGGAAGAACAGTCGGAATTGATGCCGTTGTCAATATCAGAAGATAGCGATTCCAGAATATTATTTTTAATGTTGGAAATCCCCGCTAACACCGATTTCCTTATATCCTCTCCCAGATCGGAATATTTTCCGCGCATCTTTTCCGCTATTGCGTCTTTTATGTCTTCTCCCATACCTTCATATTTTTCGAATATATTATCAGGTGCATTATAATTATCCCATTTTGCATTATCTTTATCGGAACTCTCCTTGTCATACTCTTCCGATAAAGTATCCAACAGCTTTTTTGCTTCTTCCGAAGTAATCTTCTTTTCCTCCAGAAGTTTCAATATCCTTTCAGTCTCTTTGGATTTACTCATAACATTCCCCCGTTATTTAAGTATTTTCAATGCTTCTTCAACAGTCATCTCACCTTTTTCAATACTGTCCAGTACCTTCATTCTGGTGTCGTCTTTCTGCTCCGTATCCTTATATCCCATCGTTTCTGCGATAAGCTCCAGACGTGATTTGACGGTGGGATAAGATATTTTCAATTCCTTTTCCATTTCTTTTATACTGCCTCTGCATTTTATAAAAGTTTCAACAAATTCCAACTGGTCGGGATCCAGTTTTGCAAGCTTAGTGGTATAGAACTCGCCGCTTATATGCGTCTTACAACTTTTACAATGCATATCGGTTATAATCAGTTCGCCCTCGCATATCGGGCATTGTGACGGTACATAGTTTTTCATGTTATTCACTCCATAATATAGTTTAGACACTTATTTCTTCAAGATTATATACCAATGATACAAAGGTATTTTTAATATGTCAATACATAATATTGATTTTTTTAACTTTCTATATTAATTTTCTTAATTTTTTGCTTTAACTATGCGATAAAGCGAACATATGTTTTGTGCTGCGGAAAAATATTACCCGGTTCCACCGGGTAATTCAATTAAAACTATTTCAAAACACACTCATACGTCACTTTATATGTCCCGGATTTTCCTTTTCTTCTGACTATTATGCCATGCCTTTTATCATTGAAATTGTTGACATAACTGTTTACCACATACACAACCGACCCTTCTTCCGGCTCCACAGTAACATTGACAACTTTATCTTCCATATCAAACTTAACAGTAACAGGTTTTTCGTTGTCAATCTTTTTAATATCAAACAGATGCTGGTATCCTTCTTTATCTCCTATCGACTGTACTTCTTCGTAATTATAATCTATAACACATTTTCCTTTGCAGTAGAACACATAGTCTGACTCCAGTTCTTCAAAGGATTTTATCTCGAATTTATCATATACCTTGTTATCATCAATCTTCATATCACGAATGTAGTCCACACACTCATAAACATTTTTGGATTTGGCTATAACATGATTATCGTCAAAATATTCAATAATACCCTCCGGCCATATTCCCTCTCCTACGGGAGTATAGGTCTGATCGGTCCGATTGACAACAACTGTATTATGTGCAATAGTCTTACGTTGCCATTCATAGAATATCTGTGAACTGTAACCTGCGGAACCTATATCTTTGGACACCAGATCGCCGTAAAAAGCCAGTTCCATAGTCATGACATCGGGATGAGCATGACAGATATTCTTAATACCGGTCTTGAGATACAGTTCGGTAACATCATTTTTCAACATTACACAGAATGAATCTTCAAAATTATTGGAGCCGAAATCGGGTAATTGCTTACATTTCTCATATTTGACTCCGTAAAGAATCTCATCCAAAGTCTTGGGAACATCCCTCTTATACTTTATATACCCCAACACCTGCTTAAAGTAGGGATTATCAAAAAGAGCACATGCCTTAACGTACATGTAGTAGTATCTGAATATATCCATATCCAATCCGCTGTCGGCAGGATTTGCAATACGTCCGTTTATGAACATAATCTTTAGAGGAAACATAAATTGCTTCTCCGCTATAGCCATCATTTCCTCATGTTCCGGCATAAATACTTCGTTTCTTTGACAAAGCAACAGAAGATCGGTCACACCGCCCAGTCCGTAATAGTGATAGCCGGTACTTGTTTCAAACCACATGCCGTCTTCGGTTACACCTCTTCTTAACTGATCCAGTATTCCGAATCGGGAATAAAAAGCCCTGTCTATAATGGCCTTATCTTTGAAGAATACCCCTATATTGGCTTCACTTACTTTTTGCCAAAGAGGTATGTTGTATATCTTATTGGCAAACAAATCAAACATATCGGCTTGAGGTGTAAAAAATCCTTTATGCCATTTATCCAATTCTTCCTGTGTAAAGTAGTCCTGAGCGGCATCAATGCCGTACAGCAGTTCCATGGTATAAATAGCATCGGACAATCCCGTTCCGGAATATCTACCTATAAATCGTAAATTGGGAGCAAAAGCTTCAAATCTCTCATAATTGTCCGTAAGAAAATTCATTACCGTTCTGATATATTCAATATATCCGCGTTTTTTTGTGATATTGTAAAGTATACCTGCATATTTCACATACGTGCAACTTGTGCCTCTGTACATGTAAGTCCATGCCCAATCTTTTCTGGCACCTCTGTTTTCCTTACCGCAGACCGGACAAATATATGATTCGCTTCTTTGAATATTGAAAGCTAATGTGGCGGAACAATAATCGCAATGGAAGTCATGTCCCCATCCGGCTTTCCAGTCCGCATTGTCATTGTATGAAATAATAAACTCGTCTGTTTTATCTTTAATAGAGTTATAGATATCGCGATTGATATCAAAGTCTCTGCTAATGTTTTCCCAGTCATACCCTACCATGGTATATTCCTCCTTATGCCATATTACTGACATAAAGTTGCCTCTAACAGTCGCAACGGCTCTACTATAACAGAGGTCATTCACGGTTTCAACATCAAAATGCAAAGTTCACAAAAAGTTCTCAATTAATATTCAGACATCCGTTTATATATATCAGATAAGTACAATAAAAGAATCTAATCATACAAATATTGTGTTATATAAACATCATCATGTAAATAGGAAGCGTTATTTTCTTTCCCGATACCCCTACATTCTGTGAAGAAAACTTTATACCGTAAGGAACATCATCACTCTCAAGAATTCTGTTTAATGACGGTGTAGCATTACGCCCGGCCTTAATCTCCAAAGGTATTAAGCCGTCATTTGAAGGCAATAAAAATTCCATCTCAACGGTACCGGAATCATTGCGGTAGAAATACAGCTTATCATATCCTTTTTTGTAAAGAAAATCCGCCGCTAAAGCTTCATACAGACCGCCTTTTGCCGTTCTTAGCAGTAAATTACCTGATTGTTCTTCAATATCTCTTTCCATTAAAACAGCCGCTTTCAATCTGACATCGTACATGGCAATCAACATTCCGATATCGGTTGTATACAACTTGAAGTTGTTGTCCTTTACAAAATGTTCCGGCGGATACTCAATCTTGGAAACATTATTGGCGGTTACCGTAAAATGAGCACTATCCAACCAATCGACACTGCTTTCAAATTTCCTCGCTGTTCCCCCTTTTTCCACTATGCCGTATTGAAATTTACGATTCTCTTTGGAAAGCTGCTGCGGAATGGATTTATAGCAGGAAACCGATTTAATTTTCGAGTTCGGATCGGCAAATCGCGCTATATCCGATATGTAATCACGATGCAAGCGTCTTTGTACCGCATCTGCCTGCACATAATCAAATGTATCTGCATAAACCTGCAGAACTTCCGGCATACCGCCCAGTATAAGGTATTCGTTCAGCAAGGAAAGAAACTTAATATGTAAAGCGTCGTGTACTTTGGTTCTGTCAACATAATGCTTGCGAAGAGAATCTATGATATCGGGCTCTATTCCCTTTGCCCAAAGAAATTCCTCAAAGTCCAAAGCCGTCAAATCCAGATAATCTACATATCCTACCGGAAAGGATGTAACCTGATTAAAAGCCATACCTAAAGCGGCACCGCTTGCAATAACATCAAAACGGGAATCTTTTGACAAAAACTTTAAGGCGGTTATTGCTTCGGGGCATTCCTGAACCTCGTCTAAGAAAATGAGGGTAGAACCCTCAACATACGGTTTATCCGCATAATATGTTCTTACCAGCTGTAATATTAAGTCCGCTTCCAATGAACCGGAGAAAATAGTTTTCAGCTCAGGATTCTCCAGAAAGTTCAGTTCATAAAAAGTCTCATATTTTTCCTTTGCAAACATTCTTACGGTGAAAGTCTTCCCTACCTGTCTGGCACCCGTAATAATTAAACTTTTTCTCTTTCCGGATTTCCAGTTATTTAAGAAATCCGTCGCTTTCCTTTTTAACATAGCATGCCTCCTGCCCTCATTATTTCGCAAAAACATGCGGATTTCAAGAAAAATATGCACCGATGCATATTTTTCCATGTATTTTTCTGCATGTATGCATATTTCTAATTATAAGTATATTTTTTACTCCGAACAAATAGAACAAGCGTGATATAATATCAAAAGTATTATTCTTGGAGGATTTTAGTGAATATATACAGGTTCGGAACTGATAAAGAGAAAGTTATAATGCTTATACATCCTGCATTAGTAATGTGGGACTATTTTGAATATGTCATACCTATACTGGAAAATGATTATCATATTATAGTTCCCGCATTACCGGGATATGACCGGGAAAATCCCGATACGGATTTTACAAGTGTAGAACAAATAGCCGGCAACTTATCAAAGTGGCTTAAGGAACAAAAAATAGAGACAATAGATGTCCTATACGGTTGTTCCATGGGCGGCTCTGTAGCACTTAAGATGCTTTCCGATAATTTGGTTAGAATAAATAACGTTATTTTAGACGGTGCAATTACCCCGTACCAACTTCCCAAGATTATTACAAGGCTTATTGCCGTAAGGGATTTTTTGATGATTGCTTTAGGTAAGATAGGAGGGTTAAAACTTCTTGAAAAAGCCTTTGCCACAGATGAATATGGTCCTGAAGAATTGCAATATATAGCTGAGGTTCTTAATTTTGTGAGCTATAGAACAATATGGAGGACCTTTGAATCCTGCAATAACTATTCCATGCCGAAAGATATACCGCCACATAATGAATGTATCCAATATTGGTATGGCGATAAAGAGGCTAAAGCCCGAGCATGGGATATAAAGTATATGAAAAACAATTTCCCCGATACATTGTTTATACAATTTGAAAATATGGGACACGCAAGTATGGCAAGCATCTACCCCGATAAAATGGCAAAGCAACTTAAAGTCTTATTGGAAGGCTGACAATAAGGTATATACTTGCAATACTGTCTATTGAGTATGTATCCTTTAAAGTTACTGAAAGTTTTACTTACTTGCCTTTCCTATTAAATATTAAAACTACTTTGATAATGAAATGAATTGTGCTCATTTCAGAAGTTTCAATGTTTCACTAAACGGCGGATAAGCTATCCCCTTTTCCGTGACAATAGCCGTAATATCTTCATGGTCCGTAACATCAAAAGAAGGATTGAACACCTTTACACCTTCAGGAACAATGCGAACACCGCCGATATGGGTCACTTCCGAAGGGTCCCTCTCTTCAATGACTATCCCGGAACCGTCTTTAACATTCATATCAATAGTGGAAGTGGGACAGGCGATATATACCGGTATGTTATATCTCTTTGCTATTATGGAAATGCCTTTTGTTCCTATCTTATTGGCGGTATCACCGTTTGCGGCAACCCTGTCGCATCCCGCAATAAACGCATCCACCATTTTCTTGCTCATAAGATGAGCCACCATACCGTCGGTTATAACCGTGACATCCACTCCGTTTTTATTCAGTTCATATGATGTAAGCCTTGCTCCCTGCAGTCTCGGTCGTGTTTCACATGCATAGACTGAAAGCTCTCTTCCCTGCTCTTTAGCCAGATACATAGCCGACGTTGCGGTTCCGTATGCCGTTGTGGCTAAAATACCCGCATTACAAACCGTCAGTACACTCTTTGCATTTTTAAGCAGCGACAGCATATTCTTTCCTATCTCTTTATTGGCTTTAATATCTTCATTATGTATGGCAACCGCTTCTTTATACAAAGCGGTTATTATTTCATCCGGCTTAGTAACCGTACCTGAGAGATTATCCACCACATCCATCATCCTTTTTGTGGCATAAAAAAGATTTACGGCGGTAGGTCTTGCTGTATCTAAATAGTCGGCAGTCTTCTTCATGCTTTTTTTGAATGATTTAATATCGGTATCTTTAAGAGAAAGTGCTTTTATATACATTCCGTAACCGGCTGCAACACCGATTGCGGGTGCTCCTCTTACCACCATATCTTTAATGGCAAAATGCACCGATTCCACCGTATCACAAACAAAGTATTCTTCCGTTTCAAAAAGTTTTCTCTGATCTATGAGAATAAGTAAATTGTCCTTAAATTCAATAGGCGTAATACTGTTCATTTTAATACCTCCCTGAGTATGCGTATCATATTGCCCGCACAGATATCCTTTACTGCCTGTTCGCTGTAGTTCAACCTAAGAAGGGTGTTTATAATCTCCTCAACTGCGGAAACATCGCTTATTGCGGCTTTATCCACTCCGTCAAAGTCCGAACCTAAACCTATATGCTTTGTTCCCGTTAAGGAAGCCATATGCTCTATATGCCTTATTATATCATCTACACCTGCTTCTCTGTTTTGCTCTTTTTCCACCAAAAAATCGGAAAAGTAGTTTATTCCCGCCAAGCCGCCGCTTTTTGCTATTGTTTTAAGCATTTCATCATCCAAGTTTCTTCTGTGAGCACATATAAATCTGCTGTTGGAATGAGTAGCAACAAAAGGCTTTTTGGATAATTCCGCAATATCGTAAAAAGTCTTATCGCTTGCATGCGATACATCTATAAGAATACCCAGGCTGTTACATTTTTTTACCGCTTTCCTACCTAAAACGGTAAGTCCCTCCCCTTTATTTCCGTTAACCCCTTCGGCAAACTCATTGGAATGATTCCAGGTAAAAGAAAGGCACCTGACACCGTTATCGTACAGGTAATCAATGTATGACAACTCTCCTTTGGAAAGATAAACACCTTCAACCGACAGCAGTGAAAACAAAGTATTGCAACTGTCAGTATCTGTTTTTTCAAAAGCAATAATATCTTTCTTACAAAGAACCTCGGTATATGAATATTTCTTTGTCATTTCTTCATACAGTTTCAGCATCTGCAGATGAATTTTTACCGATTGATCAAAGCCGCCCTCCTGCAGCAACAATGAAGGAGGACTGTACATGGCAAAAAACTGCAAATAAGGCATATTAAGACTCTTTACCAGGTCATAGGTAAATTGTAGTTGAGTCTTCTCTTTACACATTGCATACAGTGTGTCGCAATGGGCATCAATTACATGCATTTAAGGTTCTCCAGACTTAACTTAATATCTTTTGATAAATCCGAGAACTTCTGATACTTCTCCTTCTCGGCATCCACAAGATTCTTCGGGGCTTTGGATACAAATGCCTCATTTTCCAGTTTGCCTTTGGCTCTTTGCATCTCGGATATCGCCTTTTCATACTCTTTTTCCAGCCTTGCTATTTCTTCTTCGACATTTACCAGCTCTTTAAAAGGCATGAATATCTTGAATCCGGGTAGTATTACGGATATGGCATCGGAAGGTATTTTCGATTCATCTGCAAATACCGCTACCGCTTTGGCATTGGCAAGTTTAATAAAATACTGCTCACCTTGCTTTATTGTATTTCGTATATGCCCGTCATCGGATACAAAGAATATGTGGGCTTTCATTTTGGCATCGATATTCAGTTCCGCCCGCTTATTCCTGATACTCTTAATGGAATCCATTATTATATCCATATCGGTAGCACATTCGGAATAATCGTACTTCTTATTTACCTTAGGCCAGTCTGATATCATAATCGACTTGTCGCTGTCTGCAAGGCTCTGATATATTTCCTCCGTTATAAAAGGCATGAAAGGATGAAGAAGTTTCATTGCATTTGCCAAAGTGTAGTTGAGTACATACAAGGCTTCCTTCCTCTTTTGGTTTTGTTTGTCATACAGTTTAGGTTTTACAAGCTCGATATACCAGTCACAGAACTCATCCCACATAAACTCATATATTTTCTGTAATGCTATACCCAACTCGAACTTTTCCATGTTTTCGGTAACTTCGGAAATAACATTGTTCAACCTTGTCAATATCCATTTCTCGGGGTTTTCAAAGTTGGCAACATCAATATCTGAAAAGTCCGGCTGTTCATCAAAATTCATAAGCACGAATCGGGTGGCATTCCATATCTTATTGGCAAAGTTTCTTCCCGCTTCCACCTTGGTCTCGGAAAAGCGTAAATCATTACCGGGAGAGTTTCCGGTTATGAGAGAAAATCGCAAAGCATCGGTACCGTACTGCTCTATTATCTCCAGAGGATCCACACCGTTACCCAAGGATTTGGACATTTTTCTGCCCAGTTCATCACGAACAAGACCGTGAATGAGAACCGTGGAAAAAGGCGTTTCTCCCATATATTCCAGTCCGGAGAATATCATTCTGGCAACCCAGAAAAATATTATGTCATAACCGGTTACCAAAACATCGGTAGGATAGAAATACTTCAAGTCTTCGGTATTATCCGGCCAACCTAAAGTGGAAAACGGCCAGAGTGCGGAACTGAACCATGTATCCAGCGTATCTTCATCCTGATGTATGTTCTTACCGTTACATTTGGTGCATTTTTCCGGCATACTTTCCGCAACCGTTATATTCTCGCAGTCGTCGCAGTAATAAGCGGGTATTCTGTGTCCCCACCAGAGCTGTCTGGATATACACCAGTCATGGCAATCTTCCATCCAGTTTAAATATATCTTGGAGAATCTGGAAGGCACAAACTCGGTCTTACCTTCATTTACAACATCCACCGCCGGCTTTGCCAACGGTGCCATTTTAACAAACCACTGCGTGGAAACTCTGGGCTCAACAATGGAGTCGCATCTGTAACAGGAGCCTACGTTGTGCATATGTTTCTGAATTTTATCTATGAGTCCCGACTTTTCCAAATCTTCTACTATTCTCTTCCTTGCCTCATATCTGTCCAGTCCTTCATATGCACCCGCATTTTCGTTCATGGTGGCATCGTCATTCATGACATTAATTATCTGCAGATTATGTCTTAATCCCACTTCAAAGTCGTTAGGATCATGAGCGGGCGTTATTTTAACAACACCGGTACCGAAATCCTTTTCAACATATTCATCGGCTATAACCGGTATTCTTCTGTTCATTAAAGGCAAGATTACATACTTTCCTATAATCTTGCTATATCTTTCATCATCGGGATTAACCGCAACGGCGGTATCTCCCAGCATTGTTTCGGGACGTGTTGTGGCTACGGTAACAAATCCGTTTTCATTCTCTATAGGATACTTAATGTACCACAATGCTCCTTCTTTTTCCTCATGCTCCACTTCGGCATTGGAAATGGAGGTTCCGCATACCGGACACCAGTTTATAATCTTCTCTCCGCGGTATATGAGACCTTTTTCATAGAGTTTAATGAAAGCTTTTACAACAGCCTTTGACAAACCTTCATCCATGGTAAATCTTTCACGGCTCCAGTCACAGGAAGAACCCATTTTCTTCAACTGTTCCACTATTCTGGTACCGTATTTCTCTTTCCATGCCCAGGCTCTCTTTAAGAATTCCTCCCTGCCTATGTCATGTTTGTCTATTCCTTCTTCTCTCATGCTTTCCACTATTTTAGCTTCGGTTGCTATACTGGCATGATCGGTTCCGGGCAACCACAGTGCACAATAACCCTGCATTCTCTTCATCCTGATTATTATGTCCTGTATGGTATTGTCTATGGCATGCCCCATATGCAGCTGCCCCGTTATATTGGGAGGCGGCATCATTATGGTAAAAGGCTTCTTTTTCTTATCTATCTTAGCCTTGAAATACCCGTTTTGCTCCCAAAAGGTGTATAACCTTTCTTCTATTGTTTTCGGATCGTATTTTGTTTCCAATATTTTCATCTCTTTACTACCTCTTTAATAATATATAAAGCACTATCATTCCCGGAAGGAATATAGCCGCTCCTATTAACTTAACTATCATTACGGCTTTCTGCTCTTTCAATGACTCTACAACCTTTTCATCGTCAATCCCTTTTATAACCTGCTTCTTTGCAAGATTACTCTTTTTCACCAGGAATTTGGCACCGAAAGACACCGCTGCTCCTATGACACACACTGTTATTGAAATGACGGTTAAAAAGGTATTCATAAAAAATCCTCTCATCCTTAAATTTTTTCAGGACGAAAGGATACTTTCCGCGGTACCACCTGATTTCCCCGTTTTTACGGGACTCTCGATTGCAATTAACGCTTGCATCACGTTTTGCTCCCCGACGACCTTCATCTGCAAATTGCCTAAAAGCTTTTCAGCTACCGCTTTCTCTCTGTGAGGTTTTACAAACTACTCCTTCAGTTCACAGCATTAATTTGATTATATTCATTAAGCAACTTTTGTCAAATAAAAGATTTTTGCGGATAAAAGTCGCAGACTAAAATAGAACATACTGAAGAACTATTGCATATTATTCGTAACAGTAAAGCTGCCGCAACAATCACAACCGCTACTATGATGATTATAGTAACGCCTGTTTTTTCGTGTTTTCCACACCTTAACCTCCGCTCGTATATTTAATATAGATTTTTATACAAACCGTGTTAATCACTAACTAACGGTGCTATATATAAACTATTTCGGATAATGCTCGTACTTAAAAATATACGGATTGCCATACCTGTCAGTTTTACCTTTATATTTCTCAAGAGCGTTTGCATCGGCAAAATATTCGTCTAAATACTCCATCAGCTGAATGCCGTCTCGCCCTTCAAACAATTTAATTTCCAATGAATCCACAAATTCCGATACATCGCTTTCGGCTGATGTAAAAATACGTGCCAAGCCGGAATATGATACATAGATAGTGTCATATTTATCCTTTGCAGTATACTCTCCTATTATTGTAAAATTACTTGTGCCAATGGATGATCCTTCAACACGGGTTACAATTATTCTTCTGTCCTGAGGAGCAAGGTCGGGCTTTATAAATTTGATTACGGAGGACGGCATAATCACGCAGTCTCTCGTTTTATCCTGCATCATAGCGGCATTAAAACCTTCATAAAATGTAACTTCACAGTCTTTCTTTTCATTGGTTATTACATCAATATCCGTTATGCCTTTACAGTACTCAATAGCCCGTATGATCTTTTTTTCTTCCTCAGTGTTTTCCGTTTTCGCTAGAACTCCAAACGGATATCCGTAAAAAAAGTCTCTTTCGTCCAGTCTGATTCTTACGGAAGAAACAAGAAACTTTTCAATATCTTCTGAAAAAAGCGATTTGTCCGAGAGAATTTTGTTTACATATATGTGTGGCATTCTTAGAGAACCTTTTCCGTCTATTCTCTTAATGACTATGCGGTTGCCATAATCTTCTTTACTTTGACAAGACACCAATAAAGCTGTTGCTGTTAAAATAACAATGATGCCAATCACAGAAATCCATACTTTCTTTTTTCTTTTTTTCATTATCATTACCTCTTTCCTTTTATAATATTAACGGTTTTTCTGTCGATACTGTAAATAAAATATCTTTTCCTGTCCGATACCATTAAGCAACTTTTGTCAAATAAAAATTTTTGCGGATAAAAGTCGCAGACTAAAATATAACATACTGAAGAACTATTGTATACTATTCATAACAGTAAAACAGTACTCATACTCCAAGCCCAACTCATTTTTTGACCCGATATAACCTGCCGTTTCATCAGAAGGAGCAAAATACTTTTTCAAATACTTTATCAACTCCGTAATTTCAACATCACTTCTTGTCTCTATGGTTATGGCTTCAATGTGCTCATTTTTGACCGATTGCTTTATATACTTCTCGTTATGTCCCGTGTATGTTATGAATATCGTATCATACTCGTCTTCATTACCGTCCTTGTCATATTCACGCACTTTTTTATTATCTGTCACTTGTTCTTTTGTCCCTTCAGACAACTCATAATATCCTATTACCTTAAATCCTACTCTCAATGCATCCAAAGGATCTATAGCCTTGCCTCTCTCAACCATGTAAACCACGTGGTAGTCTATGCTGCGATGATTGCAAGTAGCTTCATGAATTGTTGCAGGTATTATCGCATATCCTTTTATACCGCCCTCCATGTGCAACCCGCTTTCCTTGAAATCGTCTCTCCTTATCTCTTTAAGGTCCTTATTCGTATAGTCGGTATAAAATGTTATTTCACAGCCTTTTTTCATTCTCTCTATTTCAGTTATACTGGTTACAGCCTGATGGAAACACGGCCATTTCTCGCCTTGTTCTTTCATACAATAAACAAATTCGCTTCCTAAGTCTCCGCCTAATTCTATAGTAAAGTCATAGGAAGGTATATCTGAAAATGCCGAGCGATTATATAGGTCCACTCCTTTTCTGCCCGTACTTATATTCAAATCGGTTATATACTGTGAATATTTATAGTAGTCATTTACAAGGGCGTCGGCATATACATGCGACATTTCCAGTTTATCCTTCCCGTCAATACGGGATATTCTTATTATATTCTTTTCAAAACCCTCTTCTTCAGTTAAATCAATTGCCTTGATGTCTACAGTATTCACAAACATATATGAATAAGGCTCATTAAAACTGTTTATCCTTTTTTCATATTGAGAAAGAACATTGACATCTGCAAAATATTTGCTTAAGAAATATGAGAAATCTGTAAGGTCGGCCTGCTCATTCACATCAATTTCCATACAATCAATATGGTCAGATATATCCTTTTGACCGCCAAGTACCACAGTACTTAATCCGCAATAGGACAGATACAAAGTATCACTCTTGTTTTTTGTTTCATACTCACCTATTATTGTAAAATATGCCAGTCCGTTTGTTCCGGGATTCATTATGAATAATACCTTTTCATCTTCAGGTAATTCCTCATTAATATAGTCACTTAATGCAGAAGGAATAATTACATAGTGATGCCAACTCTCCATCATCAGATCTGCAGTATATCCTTCATATATCGTTATTTTACTCTTTTCTTTATCGGAGATTATACCACTTAATGTAGTTACACCTTTACAATACTTTATTGAATCCACTACAGCCTTTGCTTCTTTGCTATCCCCGTTTTTTAAAATATCTTTATAGTTATATAAACTTAAACCTGTATCGCTTACCCCATACTTAACGGAAGATATATTGATACCTACAATTTCTTCGTTGTATACCAGCCTATTATCCATCAGCACTTTTGAATATCTGTACGGCATACTTAACGGTTCTTGTGCATCCGACCTTTTAATTACGATATCGCTGTTAAAAGTAGTTGCATCAAAACGATCTATATTACCAAACAGACTGTCGCGGAAAATGAATAGAAGTGCTACAATAACGATTACAACTGCTGCTATGATGATAGTAAAACTTATTTTCCTCTTATTTCCCATAAAGATAAACTCCTTT
>DUPQ01000064.1 GCA_012838235.1 Clostridiaceae bacterium | reverse complement strand
GGAACGGGAGTATTCCTCCCTTGTCAAGGCAATGGGCGGTGAGATTATCCATATATCAGCAACTTCTCCGAATCATATCAATGCAATGGATATGAACAAGGACTATGGAGATGGGGCAAACCCTGTCATCCTGAAATCTGAATTTGTCCTGTCCCTGTGTGAGCAGCTTATCGGAGGCCATAACCTGGGAGCAAAGCAGAAGTCTCTGATTGACCGTTGTACTGCCAGCGTGTATAGGAAATATCTTCAAAGCAACTATAAAGGAAATCCTCCAACTCTGCAGGATTTTCATGCAGAGCTTTTAAGACAGGAAGAACCGGAAGCTCAGGAAATCGGCCTCGCTATCGAACTATTTACTAGCGGCAGCCTAAACACCTTTGCAAAACCAACCAATGTAGACGTAAATAACCGCCTGATCTGCTACGATATCCTTGATCTCGGTAAGCAGCTTCTCCCTATCGGGATGCTGGTGGTACTGGACAGCATTCTAAACCGCATCACGCAAAATCGTGCGAAAGGGAAAAACACCTTTATTATAATTGATGAAATATACCTGCTTTTCCAGCATGAGTATAGCGCCAACTTCCTGTTTACGCTCTGGAAACGTGTTCGAAAGTACGGCGCTTTTTGTACTGGTATCACACAGAATGTGGATGATCTTTTGCAAAGCCATACCGCTCGTACCATGTTGGCTAATTCCGAATTCATCGTCATGCTTAATCAAGCTAGCACGGATCGTATGGAACTTGCGAAACTCTTAAACATTTCAGATCTTCAGCTTTCTTATATTACAAATGTGGATGCCGGTAATGGACTTATCAAGGTGGGAAGTTCTCTTGTTCCTTTTACCGACCAGTTTCCGAGGAATACTAAGCTCTATCGACTGATGACTACTAAACCAGGTGAGCAGGTGTAATTTTAAAAGATGATAAATCCAAGGAGGAGAATTTGATGGAGAATATCCGATTTATCAGTAAGGAACATGAAACTTTTTATTACAACACGCTTAAAGCAGTACGCAGCAGCGATGTATTCCACAAGGTGTTTTTCTACACTATGGGTATCAGTGCAGAAACTAGAAACCATATTACAGCTCTCTTTGACTTTGAGGAAAGCCTTATAAAGCCAGAGGAACTTTCGGCTCCATGGCAGACAGGCAGTACGAAGCGCTTATGCCGGCTTGCATTTAACCTCTGGAACGGCTGGACAGAGGAAGGCAAAGAACATTATTCTGCACCGTATTACTTATTCGACTGCAGCTTTGCTCCATACTTTTTTGAAGCAATCAGACTTCGCTATCCTGAGTACTGCAGGAGTTTGGAGCTTTCTGTATCGAGCCATACCGGGAAAGAACGATAATACTTGCAAAATAAATCAAATGTTAATCATGGGAGGAGGTGTGTGCACTGAAGGAGATCAAAACAAAACAGACTAAGAAGGATATTAAGGTACTGGACAAGACAACGGATGTAACCCGGAGGGCAAAGAATGCTTATGTTCGTACCAAAGAGCGGTATGAACAACTTGGGCACAATGATGACAGTAACTATGTTGATTATGCCGATAATATTGTCAGTGACGGTGCAAAAAACATTACCCGTAAAGGTGAACATATAGCGAAAAGATACGGCAAGAAAGTAATAGAAAAAATCAAAAACCGTAAGGCGCAGGATAATGATTCCACTTGGTCTGATACCCATAATACAGATAATGTTCACCAGTCGTCACAGGGTGAAGCAAAGGAATTAGTGCAAAGAAATGCTGCCCGAACAGAAGCACAACAAACCGCGCAACAAAATTGCGCTCCGACTAAAGTTAAGGATATAGCGAAGCATGAAAATACTCAACTTATATCGAACAAGGCTGCCACACAAAATCCTTCTCAAATTAGGGTAAAGAAAACTGTAAACAAAAAGTTTACTCTATCAAAACTAGGTGAAGCAGGAAAACGCAGGTTTGTTCAAAGCAGAGCGAACCAGCAATTAACTAAGTCCAATTCAATCCCGGAGGCAAGAAGAACTTTCTGGACGCAGGCAAGTCAAAAGTCCGGACATATAACTGCACACTCCCCTCAACATCCAGTACCCAGACCGATCGGAAACGCTTTAAGACGAAATACATACTTTTATAGTAAAACTGGCCACACCGCTAAACAATCTGCTAAAACTGGTGTTAAGACAATAAAGGAAGGCTCTAAAGGTACAGTCAAAACAGTAAAAAAATCGGTTAAAACTGCTAAACGAACTGCTAAAACCGCCATAAAAACATCACAGGCAGCAACAAAAACTGCAATTAAAACTGCACAGGCTACCCAGAGGGCGGTACAGGCGGCAAGGGTAGCAGCGAGAGCTGCGGTTTTTACGGCAAAGATGACGGTAAAAGCAATGATAGCTGCCATCAAAGCAATTATTTTAGCTGTGAAAGGAACGATTGCTCTCATTGCTGCAGGTGGATGGGTAGTGCTCGTTATCGTTCTTGTAATATGTCTTGCAGGGTTTTTGTTAGGATCGGTTTTCGGAGTATTCTTCTCCAATGAAAGCCCAGGTGATAATATGCCGACCATGACAGAGGTAGTACAACAGCTTAATGAGGAATATTATTCAAGAATCGAACAGATAAAGGCTGAAAACCCTCATGATACACTTGAGTTGTCCTCCAATAGCGGGAGCAGTACTACCGTTAACAACTGG
>DUPQ01000063.1 GCA_012838235.1 Clostridiaceae bacterium | reverse complement strand
CCAAAAATGTAACCAAAAGGCAGACCAAATATCGTAATCCAGATGTTTTCGCGCAGTACCAGCCTTTTCATCTCCTTTCTATAAAAACCTAAAACTTTCAGCGTCGCGAGCTCACGGATGCGCTCATAATAGTTCATTCGCCCCAACACCATCATGACTGCAAAGGCAAGCAGACCGGAAAACGCTATTAGAATAACCTGGAAACTTTGCAAAGCTTCTAAAATGGTTAGCATATTACTGCGCATTTCATCCTTAGTTTCAACCAGTGAAATTCTCGGATCATTTTTCAGTTTGTTCAAGTCAAGCCCCTGCCCGTTTATTAGCAGTGTCCTTATCAGGAACGGGAGATTTGACACCTTTGAAAATGCGGTTTTGCCCATGTAGATCTCATTCCCAACAGGGAAATCCACGATATTGGCAACCCTAAGCGATATGACTATTCCATCAAGCCGTTCAGCTACGAGCTTATCACCTACATCAACACCGAGTGCGTCCGCCATCCTCGGAGTGATTAGTACTCCATCCTCAGGCAAATGAACCGCATTGCCATTCATGTCCTTAAAGTTGAGGCTTTTTTGCCCCTCATCCATCACGACTATGTAGGGACTTTGCACATTGCCGTTTTCTCCATACAGATATACGCTGAATGCCATAGTTGCGTCGATATTCTGCGCACTTTTTAACATGTCATAAATGTCGGAAAGCTGTTCCGCAGGCAAGGAAGTTCTGAGTTTTATCTCCAGGTTATACTGAACTGTATCATTAAAAGCTTTGTCAAGCATTGCGTTAATTGAGTTCATTAGCCCAAAGCCGCACAAAATAAGAGAAGTTGAGCCGATAATACCGACAAGACCCATGAGCATCCGTACTTTACTGCGAAAAAGATTCCTTGCTACCATTTTTCCGCTGAAACTTAAGCGCTGCCAAAAAGGTGAGATTTGTTCCAACAAAATTCGGTGGCCATGCGCCGGCGGCTTTGGCCGCATTAGTGCGGCAGGTGTCGATTTCAGTGATTTACGACAGGAGAGCATCGCCGCACCACAGGTAACTACCGCCACACAAAGTACCGGCATGAAGAAATGAGGCGTAAAGGATGCAACACCGGTCTTGTCTATAGTGTAATAGGTGATTCCAATACCATACAGGGATTCTGCAATCAGGTATCTGGCGATGACCCATCCTATAACCATGCTCGGAATAGTGTTCAAAACCCCAAAAAGCGCGTATCGTCCTGTGATTTCCTTTTTGGAGTAGCCTAAAGAACGAAGTGTTCCCAAATGCTGGCGTTGATTCTCCATCATGCGGGATACGGTAATCCATGTCACAAGAGCCGCTGTCAGAAAAAATGCGATAGAAAACATTAATCCAATTTGTTTCAGACCAGTCATTGCGTCTGCAACCTTACGGTAGCTTGTTTGGTGGTGGCGGCTGAGAATATTTACACCTTCCAGCTTTTCTCGCACTTTCTTCGAGATTTCTTCTTGTGATAGATTAGATCCATCATTTACTGTAAGGATAATTTCATTAAAAGTAACTTCTGGTAAAGACGAAGCGTTAGTGTATGCAAAACCATATTTACGGTAATCAGGAATAGTTAAGCCTTCCGGTGCGTAATAGACGTATTCCGCATTGCGAACAATCCCTTTGATCAGCCACTGCGTCTGCTTTACCCCTTCTCCCGCTGTAATCATATCACCGACTGACAACTCATGAACCGCAGCAAAGCGACTGTCCAGTAAAAGAGCGTTTACTTCACTTCCGTCCAGTCTGCTGCCTTCCAAAAGCTCCGGTATATTGATTCTGGTTGTTTCATCAACGGCATGTATATGCAGAACCGAGTTTGATGCTCCAGGAAGAGTAATGTCAGTTACCTTCCGACGCTGAACATCTTCAATTTCGTCCAGAGACCTAATGTTATCCAGGTCAGAATCAGTAACTTCAGCTTTATAAATCCAGTAATCAGCGAGGTTTGATTGCATATAATAATCGGCAACTTCGTTTTCAACCGTGCTTACATATAGATTGATACCACTGAACAAAGCAATTCCAAGGGAACATATACATACAATTGCCAATAATGACCAGCGGTTTTCCAGAATATCACGAAAAATCTTTTTTTGCAGCATTGTCACCATTTGATTCCCTCCAAATCTGCCGGATAATCCTGTACGCACTCTTTAACTACCATGCCGTTTTTCATTTCAATTAACCGATCGGCAATTGGAGCGACAAGAGAATTATGCGTGATGATTATCACCGTTTTTCCCATTTTACGGCTGATATCGGACAAAACTTTCAGAACCGTTTTACCCGTTTCGGTATCCAGTGCCCCGGTGGGTTCATCACATAGCAGTAAATCGGGGTTTTTACATATTGCTCTTGCGATAGCGACACGCTGCTGTTCACCTCCGGAAAGCTGGGAAGGAAAATTGTTAATCCTATCCCCTAAGCCGACAATACGCAGGGCTTCTTCCGGTTCCAACGGTGATTTGCAAACCTGCTTAGCCATCTCCACGTTTTCAGCCGCAGTCAGATTAGGTATAAGGTTATAGAACTGAAAAACGAATCCTATTTTATATCGACGGTAGTCAGTCAATTCGAACTCGTTCATCGCAGTAATATCCTTACCGTCGAAATAAATTTTTCCGGACGTGACGTTCTCCATGCCGCCTAAAAGGTTGAGTACTGTGGTCTTACCCGCGCCGGAAGGTCCGAGGATAATACCAAGCTCACCGTTCCGGACTTGAAAAGACACCTGCTTTACAGCGTGAATGGTTATCTCGCCCATCTTGTAATCTTTGCTCACGTTATCAAAAATAATATCTGCCAAAATTGACTCTCCTTTCGTAATTATGAACTTTATATTCTTTTTCAGTACATATATTACCATACACTATTTGACTTGTCAATCATAAAATGATATATTATTTACAAAACGAATTTATAAAGTTCATATTTTTGAGAGGTTACCTGATGGACGGATTTGAAAAGAGAAGAAATGATAAAAAAGAAATCATTATGCAAACTGCCATAGAACTATTCAATAAATATGGGTTTGAGAAGGTAACTATGACCGAAATTGCGGAAAAAGCCCATGTTTCCAAGGT